>NZ_JBHYRN010000003.1:405426-434078 GCF_042749305.1 Nocardia sp. NPDC058705
CCATGATCGCCCTCGGCGACGAACTCACCCCCCCCGCCGGCGCCCCCCGCCCCCCCGGCCCCCCCCCGGGTCCGCCCCGCCCCCCACCCTTACTCCTCTCCCGGCTCGCCCTCCAATTTGGCCTACTCCGGCGCTAGCCCACCCCCCCCCCCGCCCACGGGTCAGGTCAGCGCAGCTCGGCGAAGAATGTGCGGATGTCGGCGACGTGGGCGGCGGGTTCTTCCATCGCGACGAAGTGGTTGCCTGGATTCCCCGACGGCCAGTGGGTGATCTTGTTGCCGCGGTCGGCGAGCTTGCGCATCAGTGGTGACCCGCCGCCGTAGACGCCGGTCGGCACCAGGTTCTGGTCGGTGGGCCAGCCGAAACTGCCGTCGCGCAGGCCGTCGTACATCGGCCAGGACGAGGTGCCGGTGGTCTGGGTGAACCAGTAGAGCGAGATATTGGTGAGCAGGTGGTCGCGGTCGATCACGTCTTCGGCGAGGTCGGCCATGAACGCGAACTCCTGAAACTTCTGCATCATCCACGACAACAGTGCCACCGGCGAATCGTTCCAGCCGAGCGCGAAGGTCTGCGGGGCGGCTTTGAGGATCTCGTGGTGGTTGACGCCACCGGTCATCCACTGCTGCATTTCCGCCCACTGCGCGAGATCCTCGGCCGTCATCGTGGGCACGTCCGCCTCGGTCGGCATCCCGATCCCACCGTCGAGATGCACGCCGATCACGTGCTCGGGTGCGGCCAGGGCCACTTCCGGCGCGACATAGGCGCCGAGATCGCCACCCTGGGTGCCGTAGCGCTCATAGCCGAGGCGGTCCATGAGCGTGGCCCACATCGCGGCGACCCGGGCCGTGGTCATTCCGGGTTCGCGCGGTGCCGCCGAGAAGGCGAAGCCGGGGACCGAGGGGATCACCACGTCGAAGGCGAGTGCCGGGTCGAGACCGTGGGCGCGCGGGTCGGTGAGCGGGCCGATGGTGCGGGTGAACTCGACGAAAGAGTTGGGCCAGCCGTGCGTCAGCAGCAACGGCACCGCGTCGGGTTCGGGGGAGCGGACGTGCACGAAATGGACGTCGAGGCCGTCGATCTCGGTCACGAACTGCGGGAACACGTTCAGTGCGGATTCCTGTGCACGCCAATCGAATTCGTTGACCCAATAGTGAGCGAGCTCGCGCAGGTACTCGGTGGGCACGCCGCGCTCCCAGCCCTCGCCCGGCAGCTGCGCCGCCCAGCGCGCCCTGCTCAGTCGCTCGTGCAGATCGTCGATGTCGGCCTGCGGGATGTCGATACGGAACGGGCGGATCGTGCTCATCGGAACTCCTCGTTGTCGGTGTGATCACGACGCTATCGACCATCTAGGACAGTTCTGGTCCTAGATATGCGGGAGAATCGAATTCATGACCGACACCGCCGCCCGCCTGCTCCGCTTGCTCTCCCTACTGCAGATGCCACGGGAGTGGCCGGGCAGCGAACTGGCCGACCGACTCGGCGTCACCGATCGGACCGTGCGACGCGACATCGACCGGCTCCGTGACCTGGGCTACCCGGTGGTCGCCGCGATGGGCGCGGCCGGTGGCTACCGGCTCACCGCGGGCTCGGCGCTACCACCGCTGATCCTCGACGTGGACGAGGCAGTAGCTGTGGCGGTCGGGCTGAGAGTCGCTGCGGGACAAGCGGTTGCGGGCATCGAAGACGCCTCGGTCCGGGCCCTGACCAAACTCGAACAGGTCCTGCCCGCGAAACTCCGCCGCCGAGTTCAGGTGGTCGGTTCGGCAGTCGCGGTCCGAGCAGGCGAGGGCCCCACCGTCGACCCGGAAGTCCTCACCACCCTCGCCGCCGCCGTCACCAACCGAGAACGCCTCCGCTTCACCTACCGCGACGCCACCGGCGCCGAAGCCCGCCGCCACACCGAACCCGCGGGCGTCGCCGCCGCAGGCCGCCGCTGGTACCTCGTCGCCTACGACCTCGACCGCGACGCCTGGCGCAGCTTCCGCGCCGACCGCATCGAAACCCCTCACCCCACCGGCGCCCGCATCACCGCCCGTGAGCTACCCGCCACCGACGCGGCCGCCTACGTCGCGGGCAACCGAACCGATTGGGCCACACCGCGATACCGCGTCGACGTCACCATCCACGCACCACACGGCCGAATCGCGGGCCGCCTCGGTGAGCACCCGAAAACCCTACGCGCGGAAGGCAACACCACCTGCCGCCTCACCGCCACCCGAGACGACGACCCCACCTGGCTCGCCATCCAGCTGCTCTCCTTGGGAGTTCCGTTCCGCGTAGCTGATTCGCCAGAACTGATCTCGGCATTGCGTGTCCTGAACGGTCGCCTCATCGCCGCGGTGGCGCAATGATGGATGTTCGCAGCACCAGCTCCGAACACCGTCCCGGTCGGCGCTCGGCAGGCCGAAAAAGGGACTGCGGTCGGCGTGAACCGCTTGTACCGTGAGGTCGGTGGTCGACGATCAACGAATACCGTGCAGGTGGCGGAAGGAACCTTTCGAGATCTGGGTCGACGACCCTGATCATCCGTTCATCCACTATGTCGGTACCCGTGACGATATCCGCCAGTGGCGCGGGATGTCCCTTCGGCACCAGTACGGGATTGTGCCTCGTTC
The DNA here is from genome assembly GCF_042749305.1 of Nocardia sp. NPDC058705. Classification (NCBI taxonomy): domain Bacteria; kingdom Bacillati; phylum Actinomycetota; class Actinomycetes; order Mycobacteriales; family Nocardiaceae; genus Nocardia; species Nocardia sp. NPDC058705. The sequence goes on from NZ_JBHYRN010000003.1 coordinate 408,042, forward strand.
GCAATTGACCTATGTCGGGGTGGACCGGGCGCTTGCGGGAGCGTTGATCGCGCTCGATGACGCGTTCGCGGCAGTGGGTCCGCCGGTGGCCGTCGAGGCCTGCCCCTGTTGTCGGAGTCCGGCGGACTACGCGGTGCTGTTGAGCAAGCCTCGTCACCAACTCACCGGAATCGAGCTGGGCGGCTATGCCTTTCGAGTGCTCGGCACTGTCGGATCGGAGGCTGATCTGCGGTATCTCGCTGGTCGCATCCTGCAATTGGTGCACACCGGTGACGCGTGGATGCCCGAGATGGAGGTCGTGTACGGCAAGCTGCGGCGGGCGGGTTGGCGGTCGTGGCCGCAGGCTGACGCGATCGCTGATGTATTGGATACGTTGTGGCACAGCATGTTCACAGCGAACGATGCACCCGTGGGTGCCGTGGTCTGCGCGGTGGGTACGGCCGAGCAGACGATCGCCACTCGGCTCGCGCAGTGGGAGTTGCTGGATTCGCCGTTGTCGATACGGAATCTGCGTGAGTTCGTGGTGCACGGATGCCGTCTCGCGAACAGCCGGTTGGTTCCGGCGAATTCGCAGTGGGACCGGACCTCGGTGGCGTATGGCGAACTGGTCGGGTGGCTCAGTGACGGACCTGTCATGGATGCGGTGACCGCGGCATTCGATCGAACCGGGGATCTCGAGCAGCTGGAGCTGCTCGCGGAAACGTACGGGGTACTCGAGTGGGTTCGACCCGCCTCGTAGGCAGACTGTGCCTACGAGGCGGGTCGCGTCAGGGACGGGCGGCGAGGGCTTCGACCTCGAACAGCACGTCCGGGGTGGCCAGGCTCGCCACCCCGATCAGGGTCTGGGTGGGCGGAGTAGACCCCCAATTCGCCTGTACCGCACCGGCGATGGGGCCGAGTTTGCTGACGTCGTGGTTCACCACGTAGGTCCTGAGCTGGACGACGTTGGCGAGGGTGAGGTTGTGGGCGGCCAGTGCGGTGGCGATGTTGCGGAAGGTCTGGTTCACCTGGTCGGTGAAGTCGGGGGAGATGACCTCGCCTGTCGGGAGGGAGCCGTATTGTCCTGAGACGAGCACCAGATCCGTGCCTGCGGGGATGACGGCGGTGTGGCTGTAGCCGTAGGGAGTCGGGTCGTGCAGGCCGTCGGGATTGACGATGGTGTGGGACGCGTGCTCGGTGTTGGTCATGTCGATGAATCTGCCAGGAATACCCGACATCTTGTGTCGTGTATTCCTGGCATAGTTTTTCGTATGCGAGCTGACCGGTTGGTCTCCCTGGTGCTGTTGTTGCGGCGGCACGGGCAGTTGTCGGCGGACACCCTGGCCCGCGAGTTGGAGGTGTCAACCCGCACGGTGCTGCGCGATATCGAGGCGCTGTCCACGGCCGGCGTCCCGGTCTACGCCGAACGCGGCAGGCACGGCGGTTTCGCGTTGCTGCCCGGGTTCCGGACCGAGCTCACCGGGCTGAATCACGAGGAGGCGCTGGCCTTGCTGATCGCCGGATCACGGCGTGGCGCACAGGCATTCGGTCTGGGCTCCGCGCTCGCATCGGCCATGCTCAAGGTGGTCGACGCGCTACCGGAAAGCTACCGGGACATCGCGAACGACGCGGCCCAGCGATTGCTTGTCGACCCGGAGACCGATCTCCTGGCTCGTCGGGTGGTCGAGGAGGAAGTGTCCGACACGATCGTCACCGAAGTCCGGCGCGCGGTGCTCGCCGGCCACAAACTGCGCATCCACTACGCAGCGGCCGACGAGAGTCCGCAGTGGCGCACGGTGGACCCGATCGGCCTGGTCACGGTCCGGGGTCAGGGTTACCTGCTCGCCACGAGATCGGGCGAGGACCGCACCTATCGGCTGTCGCGGGTCCGCGCCGCCGAGGAACTGGACGAGCCCGCACAGCGACCGGATCGGGTCGATCTGGACCAGGCCTGGCAGGAACGCAGCGCGCGGTTTCGGGCGGGCGGCGAGCAGGTCACGGTGCTGGCGCGGGTCAATCCGGCTCGGAGCGACGAACTGGCGGGCACCGCGTTGGCCCTGCGCATCGAAGACGCCGACGCCGACGCCGATGGTTGGCTGCGACTGGAAGCTACCTTCCAGGATCGCAGGCACGCCGAATGGGCGCTGTGGCAGCTCGCTACCAACGCGGAAGTCCTTGCCCCGCAATGGTTGCGGGACAGTCTGCACGAGCGTGGTGCCGCGATTGCCGCCTGGTACGAAGTGGCACCTGAACGCTGAGCAGTTTCGGCCGACGCCGAGTCCTGCCGCCCGGAACGGCCGCGGAGCCCCAAGTCCAGCGCGCTCCGCAGCAGTTCCGGACGGGTTGACCGAGGTTTGTGGGTGTCGGTTGGCAGCGGACCGGTTGCGTGTGACCTCCGCCGACTGCTCAGCCCACTGGCGCCGGTTCGCCGGGCATACCTTCCAAGGTCAATCCACCTTCGATGGTGTTCGGCACGCGGCGGCGGTTGGGGGAGCCGAGTGCTGTGGTGAGGTCGCCGCCGTCGTGTTCGGCGAGCAGTTCGCCGCTGTCCCAGACGAGAAGCGTTGCGCTGACGGTGTTCTCGGCGGTGGAGTGGGCCAGATCGTAGTGCGCGCAGCCGGGGACGTGGGGGTAGGTGATCCAGAGGTCGTAGCCGGTCATGAACAGGTCGAGGTCGAATTGCACACTGAGACCGAGCAATTCGCTGCGGCCGTTGTCGTCGACACCGGCGAAGGCTTCGTCGAGGGCGAGCAGGCGGGGCGCCTGGGGGTCGGCGGAGTCGAGCATCACGTGGGCCGCGGCGAACAGCGGCAGGTGAAGTGAGACGGACTGTTCACCGCCGGAGAGGGCACTGTGTCGGGCGACGGTGAGTTTGTCCTCGGTGCCGTCGCCGGAGATGAGTGTGAACGAGAAGACCCGCCACGTTCGGTAATCGAGTGTCGCGGCGAGGATTTCGGGGTAGGAGCGTTCCGGGTGGGCGGTGCGGGCGGCGCGGATCTCGGCGGCGAAGTGGGCGCGGACCGCGCCGAGGTCGTCCGAGCTCAGCGCGGTGGTGTCGCGGTCGAGTAGTTTGCAGACCGAACGCGCGGATTCGGAGAGGCCGTCGGCGAGGATCCAGTGCACGCCGATCGTATTGCCCGACGACATCCGCCGCTGCTTCATCTCCGCACCCATGCGGGAGATGAGTTCGCGTGCGTCGGTGGTGCGTTCGTGGATCTGCTGGGCCAAGCCGGTGAGCAGCGCGTCTTCGAGGATGCGACGCTCGGCGTCGGTGAGCAGCAGTTCCTGGTCGCGGCGGGCGGTGTCGATGCGAGCGGCGAAGTCGGCGAGGGCGGCCTGGCCGTTCTCGTCGTGGACGGCCACGACGGTGAGTCCGTCGGCGGCGTCCCAGTTCAGGCGGTAGTCGCGGCCGGATGCGGTGAGCGCGGCGTCGAACTCCTGTAGTGCGCTTGTCACGGCGGAACGAGTGGACTTACGGCCCGCCTCGGTCGCTCGCACCTGGCTGGTGGCGGTGTCGAGGTCGACGAACAGGGCCGCGACTTCGGCGGGGAGCACCTCCGGGTCGGTTTCCGGGCCCGCTGCAACGATGCGGTACTGCAGTTGCTCCGGGGTCGACCACGCGGCATCGCTACTGGGCCAACGGTGTTCGGTCGAAGCGCCGAGCAGGCTCAGCAGGTCGGGGCGAGCGTAGGGGGCCAGTGAACGGACCTCGGCGAGCACCTCGGTGAGCGCGGTGGCGAGTGCTTCGTTGGCGGTGCGGTAGGCGGCCTCGGCATCACCGACCGCTTCGATGGCGGCATTGGCCGCCTTGCGCGCGGCCCGCTGTTCGGCCTTGGCTGCCTCGATGGCGCCGCGAGCCAGGTCCAGGTCGCGGTCGATGTCGGCGGCACTGGCGCCCAACGCTTCTCGCAGGGTTTCGAGTTTGCGTTGCTGCTCGGTGTAGCCGAGCCGCGCGGCCTCCGCCTCTTCCGCGAAGGCCTCGGCCAGTGCGCGCGCTTCGTCGTGCCGGTCGGCGCCCTCGCGTTCACGTTCGCGCTCGCGATCGTGTTCGGCGCGCAGACGAAGCAGGCCGGTGCCGGTGTTCTCGAAATGGCGGATCGCGGCGGCGAGCGCGTCGAGTTCGCGTGCCTCACGCGGGGTTCGGTGGGCTGCGGCGGCGGCCCGAACCTTCTTGTCCAGTGCGGCGACCTCGGCGACTGCCTGATCGAGTTCGCGTTCGGCTTGGGTCGCGGCCTCGACTCGGGAGCGCATCAGGCCCGCTGTCTCGGCGACCGCGCGCAGTGCCGCGGTCACGGCGGACGGCCGAGGCAGCGCCTTGGCTGCGGCCGACAGTGCGGCCAATTCGGCAGTGGCCGAGCCATCTTCGGCCCGCGCGGCCTCGTATTCGGCGGCAGCGGCCTCGATCGCCGCCTCGATCTCGGTGAGCCGGGACTCCCGCCTTCGAGCACGTGCCGTCGTACCGATGAACTCGGCTTCGGTCTTGTGGTGGTGGCCGACGAAGACGCCCTGACGGAAGCCGCCGGTCGCGTGGACGACGGTGTGGGGCACGTCAGCGCCGGTCAGTGCGGCGAGAGTGGCGGCCGAGGTGTGGGCTGTCGCGGGGTCAGGCTGCGCTGAGCACTCACTATTCGATGACACCGTCGCGAATTCGACCGACTCGCCCGATCGTGTGCGCTCAGCGCGGTTCGCCTCGGCGTCGGATCCCGGAGCCGTGTGTTCGGCCTCGCCGTTCGCGGCAGCAACAGCGGAGTGGCTTCGGCCTTCGCGGTGCTCGGCGTCGCGCAATGCGATAGACGCGAGCACCGCAGTGACGGTATCCGTAGGGACGGTGAGTTCGGCCGAATCCTCTTCGACGACAAGGACATCGGCGAGGGTTCGACCCTGCGGACGCTGGTCGAGGGGCAAGGGAAGCAGGAAGTGCTCGGAGGAGATGTCGGCGGGCAGGGTCGGGCCGCAGATCCAGCTGTCGAGCAGACCGCTGGACTGCAGTGCGGCTTCGATACCGGCCGCATCCTGCGCGGACACCGAATCGGCGAATCGCACCAACTGCCACAGCGGTGCGCCCGGAAGTCCTTCGCGGACACCGGTTCTGGCGGGGTGCGGTGGGGGAGCGTCGTCGCGCTGGGCGGCGATCTGTTTGCGTTCGGCGGCCAGGGCATCGCGACGGGACGCGGCGGCGACTGCGCGCGAGCGGGCTTCCTGGCGGCGAGTGCGGATCTGCTCCTGCAGCGGTTCACACCGTTCGGCCAGAACCTCGGACGCGGAGGGGATGTCCTCGACTCCCGCACCGGCCAAGGCGGCGTCGAGCGCCTCGAACAAACCGAGGGCAGCGCTGGTCCGAACCGCGCCGGACCGGCCCTCCGTCATCGGGGGGCCGACACTCGGGCGACTGCGGTCGCGGGTGTCGGCACCGTCCCCGATGGTGGCGGTGTTCGTTGCCGGGGCATCGGTGCTGGACGGCGTGATATTCGAAGGTGCGGCACTGGCCTCCGTCGCCGGGGCGGGCGTGTCGCAGCCGTCTGCCGCGCCGCTCTCCGGCGAGGCGACGGCGGCGAAGACCTCGGTGTTGGTGTTCCACCAGGTGCGCAGGGCGGCGGCGGATTCGCTGCGGGCCAAGGCCACTGCGGCTTCGGCGTGGGCCACTTCGGCGGCGGCGGAGTCGCGCAGTTCGATGGCGCGTTCGGCGAGGCGCTCGGAGCGGGTGCGGTCGGCAGCGGCGGTTTCCCACTTGCCCAAGGCTTTTCGGACCGCACGGACATCGGCGTCACGTTCTTCGGCGTGGCCGCGGACAGCGGCGGTGAACTGGTCACCGCGACCCTCGGCGCTGGGTGGGGTCCATTCGATGCCTGCCTCTTCGGCGGCGGCGCGGACGGCGTCCTCGCCACGGACGAGGGCGGCGGCGGCGGTGCGCACGGCCTCGGTGGCGCGGGAGGCTTCCTCGGCGCGACGTTGCAGCGTGTGCGAGGCTTCGGCGGCCTTGTCGCGGTGGGCGGCGGCGGAGGTCTCCAGACGGCGCACGGCGTCGGCGAGGTCGTCGAGTTGCTGCTTGCCTTCGTAGGCGCTCGAGCGCTGGAGGTTCTCGCGGTCGGCGATGGCCTGTTCGTAGGCGTGGTCGGCGTTCTCGGCCCTGGTCTCGGCCTCGGTGCGGTCGGTTTCGCGGCGGGTGCGCAGGGCGGTCGCGGCGAACAGCGCGGTGGAGGCATTGGTGACGGCGTCGAGGCGGGTGCGCAGTTGATCGACATCCGTTTTCGCCTGTACCGCAAGGTATTTGCGGTACACATCGACGAAGCGGCGGGTGGCGGTGTCGGCTTGGACCAGGCCGTCGAGCGTGCGGCCGACCTCTTCCATATCGCTGAACGAGCGAGCCGCGTCCAGGATCAACTGTTCGTCGAGGGGGCGCAGGCCGTCGGTGAGTGCTTGCGAAAGGCCCCGGGGGTCAAGGTTTTTGGCGAGCTGCGGTCGGCGCAGGGTGAGAATGAGGTTGATCAGCTGGTCGTAGCGCTGCACGCCGAGGCCGAACATGCGCGCGTCGATCGCGGCGCGATACTCGACCGGGCGGTCGACGATGGCGTCGCTGCCGATCTGCTCGGCCAGTTGTTTGCGGGTGAGCGGGCGGTCGTCGGGGCCGATCAGGGAGAAGTCGATACCGGCGCGGCCGTCGGCGACGAAGTACCAGCGGGTCACCTTGTCGGCGGAGCGGGTGGCCCGCATGCCGATACCGACGGTGACGGTCTCGGGATCGTCCCAGTCCCCGCGCGCGAACTCCATCCACACATACGAGTACGCCGATTCCTGCTTGCGGTACAGCAGATTCGACTTCATGGTGCGTTCTTCACCGGCGAACGGATTCAGCCTGCGTGGCTCGATCCGCCCGTCCAGCACGAACGGGAACAGCACCTCGAGGGCTTTCGTCTTGCCGGATCCGTTGGGCCCGCGCAGGACAAGGCGACCGTCGGCGAAGCTGAACTCCTGGTCGCGGTAGTCCCAGAGGTTGACGATGCCCGCCCGGGTCGGGATGAAACGCACTCCGTCGTGAATGAGTGACATGGGTCAGTTCCCTCCCTCTCCGGTGCTGCCTGCGGTCTCGGCGGCGGTGACGAACAATTCCTCGGACTTGCGCAGTCGCACATTGACCACCGCGCCCCGATACCTGGCCAGCGCGGGCAACACCAGCAGCCCGTCATCGACCGGGCGGATCAGCCGCAACTTGGTGAGCAGCGCGAGTACCTCGGTGGTGAGTCCGCCGACATCGGCCTGCCATTGGGCGGCGAAGGTCGCGCCGTAGCGGTCGGTGAGCGCGGTGACGGTCGCGCGCACCCAGGTGTCGTCGAGGAACGGGTAGGTGACCGGTTCGTCATCCTCGACGTCGTCGATGGAATCCGGTGCGGCGGTGTCGGTTTCGATGTCCTCGGCGAGCGGTGCGAACACGCCTGCCGTGGGAATGGACGCATCGAGTTGGTCGAGCAGTGCATCGTCAGGGGTGAGCGCGCCGGGACGGTGGGGGAGCGGGTTGTCGAGATCGAGGACCGCGTCGGCGATCTCGCCGATCAGCAACAGCGCCACCTGCGCGAGGGTTCCGGTGCCGGGGAAACGGGTGTCCGACAGCCGACCCGAGGTGTCGATCAGCGCCACCCCTTCGGCGCGACGTTCGGCGCGCAAGCCGGTGCAGTATTCGACCTCGCCGATCACACGGTCCTGACCGAGCAGTGCGCGCTCGGCCGGGGAAAGGTCATCGAGATAGACGACCGGGCGCTCGACCAGTGCGCGACGAACCCGGCGGGCGTGATCGTCGGTGTCCTCGGCCATCAGCCCCCGCACACTGTGCAGGTGTTGCAGTGCGCGCGGGGGCCGGAACAGGGCGAACACCACGGGCCGGTCGACGTCGTAGAGCGCCTCGCCCGCCTCCGGGTCGCTGGCCCAGCCGCCCGCGTCACCATCGGCCAAGGTCAGCGCACCTCGCGCGCCCAGCCAGCCGATGGCATCCACGAAGGCGTCGCGATCGGCCGCCCGCTCGGTGGACAGGTCGAGGCCGTCGATCCGGCTCGCGTAATCGGCCACGTGCTCGGCCAATTCGGACAGAGTGATCTGGTCGCCCGCCCGGCCGAGCGCTGCGAGCGCCAGTGACAGGTAGGCGTAGCGGCGGCGGTCGAACACGCGGTCGTTGACACTGCGGGCGGGCCGGGCGTCCTCGAGCCGGTCGTGTACCGGGTAGAGCCGGGCAGTGGTCTCGGTGACTTCGAGGCGGTAACCGAACAATTCGGCCAGATCCTCGCGCAATTCCGTCGCCCACCGCCGAATCAACGGCAGCGCGATCCGGTCGGGATACACCCGCGTGACCAGGTGGTTGGCCAGCATCACTCGTGCCGCGCGCTGGTAGCTGTCGAGAGCGAGCGCATCGATCCGTTGTCGTTTCATAGCCTCGCCCTTCGTGCCGACGTCGGTCGCGCCGAGCGGTGGACGCCGAAATCGTGCGAGTCGATGCGCGTGGAACCCCGGCGTAATCGTGCAATTCGGTTCGTTCCAGTCAGAATTCTGATTCCGAGTGGACCGATTGCACGATTACGCCGGGTCGGCCGCTGCTTCATCGCGCGGGCCCCCGTCGCGCCGATTCGCGAACCTCGAGGCGGCGGTTGTTCAGGTGGAGCAGGCCCGCGGTGGTGCGAATCACTGTCGATCCATCACACGGGCGCACAGTAAGGGTCACGCCGTTATCGGAACCTGTTGTGCCATCGACTTTTCCGCTCACGGGTACCCATGCGGTCGACGCCGCGTCGAGCAGGCGTAGCAGCACCTCGGTCTCGCGCTGATCCAACTCCCGCTCGTGCACATTGCCTTTGGACAAGGAGGCTGCGGCTGCGGCGCGTTCGCGCTGTGCCGCCAGCTGGGCCTCACGCAGCCGCCGGACACCCGCGTCGTTGCGCGAGATCCGGGCGGGCGCTCCCGCGGTGGGTGCGCGACCGGTTTCGGCAAGCGTGCGCGAGATCTCCAAAGGTGGTGCCTCCCACCAGGATCGGCTGGAAGGTACCAACTCCGCATCGGGATGTTCGAGCGACAGATGACGTGGCTTACCCAGCCCGAACACCGCGTCGTAGAGCGCGTGCGCGCTACCCGTGGTGGGGGTGGCGACGAACCACTCGGCCAGGTGTCGCAAGGCCGATTCCCGGCTGACACCACCACGACGGGTCTCGGTGACCCGGCGCAACAGCGACAACACCGCCGCGATCGCGCTCATCGTCGCTTCACGCAGCCGGTCGGCCTCACACGTGTCGGTCGATTCACCACCGGCCGCGACGAACCAGGTGCGCAACCCGTCCCACCGCGAGCGCCAATCCGCTTCGCGCTCGGCGTAACTCAGCAACACCCGCTCGTCGCACCCGGCTGCCCGCCCGATCAGCTCCTCGACACCGGTCTGCTCCACCTCGCCGATCGCCGCGGCCAACCGCGGTGCGAACCGGGCCAGATCCATACTGAATTCCCGCATATGCGACAGCAGCGCATCCTTGTGCGCGAGAAAGGATTCGGGCGTGATCTCGGTGGTGCGCACCAGATCGCCGAGCGACAGGTAGAAGTGCGCGGCCCGCGCGGCCATGTCGGTCAGCGTCGCATCGAGCCTGCGCAAGGTGGTGTAGACCCGCTCGGCATCACCGTCGCGATTGGCCGTAGCCAGGGTACGCAGATCGGCGAGGAGTTCGGGCAGCACGAGTCGCGACAGCGACGCGTCCTCCATGCGGGCGGCGAGCACCCCGGCCACCGCCCGGTAGGCCTGGAACCCGGCTTGGGCGAACTGGTAGACGTAGTGCCGGTTGCGGTACTCGGCCAGCGTGGCCGCGCGCGTGCCGTCGTAACTGCGTTCGAGCACACCCCAGCGATGCAACTGCTCGAGCAGCGGGCCGATCTCGACCGCGGGCAGGGGAACACCCGCGGCCGCCTCGACCCGGCCGCCCGCCTCGGCCTTCGAAATCCACTCGGCGACGTCGTCGGCGTGCAACAACACCACGTAGGCGCCGCGAGCGCTGTCGAAGGCGCGCAGCACCCGGAGGTAGTCGGCACGCTTCTCAGCGGTCGCGAAGGAGAACAACCGCAGACGCTCGTCCCACAGGGCGGGGACGGCGCTGGGCAGGCCGTCGGCGGAGTCGGTCACCGTAGAGAGGGTAGTGGTGGCCGCCGACAGCTCGGCCGGACCCGTCCCCGATCGGCGTGGCATTCACCCCACATTGAGCGATCGCAGCTGCTCGAGGAACGATTGGGTGCGCTGATCTCCTGGGTAGCGTTCGATGATCTCCCTGGCCGCCTCGCCCGCGATCCACGCCAGCGAGGGCAGTGACTTGCGGCCCGCGGAGAACGCGGCGACACCCTCCTCGACCGCGCGCTCGAGATCGCGATCGCGCACGGCCACGACGGCCAGCGTCAGCCGCGCCTCGGAAACACGCATGGGGTTGCGGACCGAACCGTCCGGTCGGGTCGAATCGCTGATCACCTGCTGGGCGTAGCGCTCGGCCAGCCGGTCCTGACCCGCCACCCGGCAGCAGTCCATCGCGTAGAAGTCGAACTTGGTCGCGTCGACGACGAAGTGGTTGTCCAGATCGGCCGGATGACCCATCCGCGACAGGATCGCCCTGCCCTCATCGAGCGCGGTCTGCACATTGCGACGATCACCGAGCCTGGCCCAGCCCTTGGCGCGCTGTGCCGCCAGCTGCACCCCGACACTCATCGACGTGGTACCCGCCATCGCCTTCTCCGAGACATCGATCGCGCCACGGAAGTTGCCCTGTGTCAACGCGAACCACGCCGACATCTCCGCGGCCCACCCGACGATCTCGGCATTTCCGGCCTCCCGGCCCAGCGAATCAGCTGCCCGCCGTGTGGCTTCCGCGGCACCGCGACGGCCGAGATCGTAGTCGACGCAACCGACCAGCAACGCCACCCAGCCCGCCAGCACGAGGATCTCCCGATGCTGGCTCAGGGTGAGGCGGCTGTCGAGCAGTGAGGTGATCCGGCGCAGCCACGCGGTCCCCTCGGTGTGCAGTGCGTGCGGATCGGCGTAGGCGTATTCGCAGCACAGTCTTTCGGCGGTGATCCGCACCGCGTCCAGTGTGGCGCTGTTGACGTCGGACATCCTGAGTCGTCCGATGAACTCCAAAGTGTCCATACCGGTTGCCGATAACAGCTCGTCATCGCGGTTGGGGCGGGACTTGGGGAAGAACGCGGCGGTGACGGTGTCGAACGCGGCCGCGATGATCGGCGCGTAGAACTCGTCAGGGCGTGATTCCCCGGATTCCCAGCGGCGCCAGTTGCGCAGCAAGGTACTGTCCGTCGGCAGGTTGTGGGAGGACTTGGCTCGCATCGCGCGAACAGCGTCGGACTGCGACCACCCCCTCGCGTCACGTTCCGAGCGCATCCGAACAGCCCATACGGGTCGATCATCAGTTGCGGTCACGGCGGTAGTATTCCACCAGTTAACGTTCGGCGTCCCGGATAGGGCATGTAGATGTCATCGGATTGACATCTGCTGCCGGAGGCCACGATTGTTCATGATGTAAGCAGGTGCTCGGCTCGACAACCGGATGCCCGCTTCGCAGGAGAGCTTGTGAGGCAACGCAGTACCCCCGCGCGGCGCACCGCGCGGCGCGGGGGGATCGGTAACCACAACAGGTCCGACAACAGAACAGCGATCCCAATCCAACGGAGGTTCGGGTGGAAGCGTTGATCTATGGATACTTGCGGGACGATCTGGCCGATGGCCAGAGCGACCAATTGGAGGATGCGCTACGCAGCCTCGCACGGACCGCGGGCATGTGTTTCGCCGCGACGTTCCACGAAGCCCCCGCGGGTGATGGTGCGGCATTCGCCGAACTCACCCAGGAATTGAAGCGGGCCGATGCCCACCACGTGGTGGTGCCGTCACTCGATCACCTTGCCGGCCAGACGATTCCGCGTGACCTGCTGATCGCGAAGCTGGCGCACGAGGCGGCCGCCCAGGTACTGACTCTGGAGCGATGACCATGGAATCCGACGCCGGAACCGATCCACCATCTCGGTAGCGGCCGCACCGGCGGCCAGACAGGCCGCCAGTGCGAGCAGTCGCTGGTCACCGAACATCGGGTACACCTGCCAGTGCAGCAGGTAGGCGAACAGGGAGCTGTCGGCCACCGCGACCGCCACCACGGCCACCACGGCGGGCACCCGCAGCGCGGGCAGCCAGATCAAGATCGCAATGCCAACGACGACAAGGTGTTCCCGGTCGGTGACGCCGAAATATCCGGGCACACAAGCCAGCAGCACGGCGCTGACGATGAGCCGCTGCCAGACCGTCGTCGCCTTCGCCGCGGCCCAGCCGAGAACGAAGAACCAGCAGGCCAGCGGTGAGAACACGATCTCGCGTTCGGGATAGAGCTCCAACGATTGCCAGCGCAGAACCAGGGTGAGTCCGAGCAGACCGAGGGCGAACCAGAACGGTGCCCGCCGCTCCCACCGGTCGAACCACGGGATCCGGATCAACAACGCGCAGGCCAGCGTGCAGTACACGAGTACTTCCAGGAACCACAGGTGTCCCGCGGTGTCGTTGCTGGGACCGAGAATCTTGTTCAGCAGCAACGCATTCTGCCAGCCGTAATACCCGGGCTGCCAGATCATCGTGATCGACACCCAGAGCGCGGTCGGCACCGCGATCATCGCCACGGACCGCCCGGTGAGCTGGAGCCGGCGGGCGCGTGGCGCCGAACTCACCGCGAACCGCGCGAAGTTGTAGCCGGCCACCGCGAGCAGCACGTGCGCCGCGCCCCACACTTCGAACAGGCGGATGTGCGAGCCGAGGATGAGCACGATGCCGATCGCGCGCAAGGCGGTGGAGGCATCGAGGGCTCGGCCGAAGCGCGCGCGTGGTGATCGTCGCAGGTCGGCGATCGGGCGCTGCGGCCAGTCGGTAGGCAGCGTGCCGAGCACGCGCTCCAAGCGTGCCGCGACGGTGACGTAACTCAGTGAATTGCCACCGAGGTCGGCGAAACTGTGTGCGGGTGAGATCGACTCGAGTGGCAGGCAGAGGGCGTCGGCGTAGATCGCGCTCACATCGTCGTCGGTGCGCGACAGTGACTCGGCGAGCCCGCGTACCGCTGGATAGTCGATTTTGCCGGTCGCCAGTCGGGGTAGTTCATCGACCACGGTCACGTTGATCGCGGCCGTCGGCAGTCCCGATACCTCGGCGATAAGTCGCGCTGATTGCACCGGATGCACTTTCGCAGTCGATGCCGTTCGGGATCGGATCGCCGCGATCAGCCGGGTGCCGTCGTCGGTGCAGGCGGCGACGAAACCGGCGGTGGCCAGCTCTGATTCGACGCGACCGAGGTCGATGCGCAGGCCGAACAGTTTCGCGAAGCGACTTCGCCTGCCGACGATCTGGAACAGGCCATCGGGGGTGCGCCGCGCCAGATCGCCGGTCCGCAGCGCGTCGATGGTGCGGTCCAGTGCGAGGTCGGCGGGGCCACACGCGTAGCCGAGCATCACATTCGGTCCGTGGTAGACCAGTTCCTCGCCGCCGTCGACGGGAGTCAAGGTGAAATGCCCGCCCGGAACCGGGATTCCGATGCAGTCGGGGTGCTCGGCCGCCGATTCCGGTGGGAGATAGGCCATGCGGGCGGTGGCCTCGGTCTGGCCGTACATCACGAAGAACCGCCAGCCCGCCGTGGCGCCGAGCTGCGCATAGGTCCGTACCCTGGCCGGTTCGAGTTTGCCGCCCGCCTGGGTCACGTACCGCAGGTCCGGCAGGGACATCTGGGCGAAGCCGATCCGGTCGAGCAGATCGACGGTGTAGGGGACCGCGGCGAACGAGGTTGCCCGGTGCGCTCGGAACTCGTCCCAGAATGCGGGTTCGAGGACGGATCGTTCGGTGAGCAGCAGGCTCGCGCCGCGCAGGAGATGACTGTGCACGACCGACAGCCCGTAGCAGTAGAACAGCGGGAGGGTGGTCGCCGCGCGGTCGTCCGGGCCGATGTCGAGGTACTCGGCGATGGACTGCGCGTTGGCGATCAGGTTGCGTGCCGACAGCCGCACGAGCTTGGGTGACCCGGTCGACCCCGACGTACTGAGCAACAATGCCAACTCTGGATGCAGCCGATGCGCCGATGCGGGCCGGTTCGCGACGATGCGCCCGTGATCGATGATCACGTCCGGGTCGTAGGTTGCCGCCAGTTCACTGGAGAGCTCGCCGGTCAGCAGAACCACGCACCCCGCTTCCAGGGCGCCGAGGTAGGCGACGAGGGAGTCGATGTCGTTGCCCGCGGTGAGTGCGACGAGCCGCCGGACCGGTCCGAGCCCGGCCGAGAACTCCGCGACACGGTCGGCGAGCTGGGCATAGGTCACCGAAATCGGAGATCCGGGCTCGGGGCAGTGCACCACCGCGACGCGCTCACCGAACCCGCGCAGCTTGGCGAGGATCGACGAGTTCGGCACGCGAAAAGTCTAGGCTGTGAACTCAGGGAAGCCTAACTAAACTCGCCCGGCGAACTCCTGGTGAACGAAACTCAGAGTCCGAAGCCGCCCGGCCCGCGCCTGCGCAGGTACTTCTCGAACTCGGCCGCGATGGCGTCGCCGTCGATCTTGGACATGGTCTCGTTGAGGTCGATCGCCGCGTCGCCGCGCTCTTCCAGCGAGCGCACGTACTCGCTGATCTCCTCGTCGCCGAGGGTCATCTCGTTGACCGCGGCTTCCCATTCCTCGGCCTGTTTCGGCAGCTCACCGAGCGGAACCTCGATATCGAGGACGTCTTCGACCCGGTGCAGCAGCGCGATCGTCGCCTTCGGATTCGGCGGCTGCGACACATAGTGCGGGACCGCGGCCCAGAACGACACCGCGGGCACACCCGCCTTCACGCACTGGTCCTGCAGCACGCCGGTGATCCCGGTCGGACCCTCGTACCTGGTCTGTTCCAGATTGAACCGCTCGGCCGCCTCGGGGCTGTAGGCCGAACCGGTCACCGGCACCGGGCGCGTGTGCGGGGTATCGGCGAGCAGCGCACCCAGGATGACGACGGTCTCCACGCCCAGTTGCTCGATGAACTCGAGCAGGTCGTCGCAGAAGCTGCGCCATTTCATGTTCGGTTCGATGCCACGCAGCAGGACCACATCGCGGTCGCTGCCGGGCGGGGAACACACCGACAACATCGTCGAGGGCCACTGGATCTCCCTGGTCACCCCGTCGACCTGACGGACCGTCGGCCGGTTCACCTGGTAGTCGTAATACTCCTCGGAATCGAGTTCGGCCAGCGGCTCGGCATCCCAGATCAATTCCAGGTGCTCGATGGCGCCACTGGCGGCATCACCGGCGTCGTTCCAGCCCTCGAAGGCGGCAACCATGACGGGATTGCGCAACGTCGGCAGTTCCGTCTCGGGGGTCTCACTGGCATCCACCCGGTCAGCCTAGTGTCTTGTGCGAATTGTTTTGCGGTGACCGGCGCTCTTGCGTGTTTGTCGGCGTCGGTGTGTTCGAGGCCACTCGATTCACCCACAGTGGTCTTGTTCGTCGGAGTCGCCCTCTAGTCTTGAATCATGTCTTCGTCCTTGCCCACCGGGTTCGATACCACGCTCCTCGACACGCTGCGGCGGCGCGTCGTCATCGGCGACGGCGCGATGGGCACGATGTTGCAGGCCGCGGACCTGTCGCTCGACGACTTCCGTGGCCTCGAGGGTTGCAACGAGATCCTCAACGACACTCGCCCCGACGTCCTCGCCGAGATCCACCGCGCCTACTTCGCCGCGGGCGCGGATGCGGTGGAAACCAACACGTTCGGCTGCAATCTGCCCAACCTGGCCGACTACGACATCCAGGACCGGATCAGGGACCTGTCCGAGCGCGGCACCCGCATCGCCCGCGATGTGGCCGACGAGATGGGCCCGTCAGCCGACGGCACCCCGCGCTATGTCCTCGGCTCGATGGGCCCCGGAACCAAGTTGCCGACGCTGGGCCACGCGCCGTTCGTGTCGCTGCGCGACGCCTACACCGAAGCCGCGCTCGGCATGCTCGACGGTGGCGCCGACGCGATTCTCATCGAGACCTG
Source organism: Nocardia sp. NPDC058705 (assembly GCF_042749305.1). Taxonomy (NCBI): domain Bacteria; kingdom Bacillati; phylum Actinomycetota; class Actinomycetes; order Mycobacteriales; family Nocardiaceae; genus Nocardia; species Nocardia sp. NPDC058705. Next base: position 424,069 of record NZ_JBHYRN010000003.1, read on the forward strand.
CCAGGACCTGCTGCAGGTGAAGGCCGCGATCACGGGTAGCCGCCGGGCGATGATCCAGGCCGGGCGCCGGATTCCGATCATCACCCACGTCACCGTGGAGACCACCGGCACCATGCTGGTCGGCAGTGAGATCGGTGCGGCGCTGACCGCGCTGGAACCCCTCGGCATCGACATGATCGGCCTGAACTGCGCGACCGGTCCCGCCGAGATGAGCGAGCATCTGCGGCACCTGTCGCGCCACGCGAACATCCCGGTGTCGGTGATGCCCAACGCCGGTCTACCGGTGCTCGGTGCCAACGGTGCCGAATACCCGCTCACCCCCGAAGAGCTCGCGATCGCGATGAGCGGGTTCGTCTCCGAGTTCGGGCTCTCGTTGGTCGGTGGCTGCTGTGGCACCACCCCCGAGCACATCCGTCAGGTCGCCGAGGCGGTGCGCGAGGTCGAGAAGACCCTGCCACCGGTCGCCGACCGTCGCCACCCCGAGCACGAACCGGCCGTGTCGAGCATGTACACCGCCGTGCCGTTCGAGCAGGACGCCTCGATCATGATGATCGGTGAGCGCACGAATGCCAACGGCTCCAAGGCATTCCGCGACGCGATGCTCGCCGCCGACTGGCAGCGCTGCCTCGAGATCGCCAAGGACCAGACCCGCGACGGCGCGCACATGCTCGACCTGTGCGTCGACTACGTGGGCCGCGACGGCGCCGACGACATGAACGAGCTGGCCTCGCGTCTGGCCACCGCCTCGACCTTGCCGATCATGCTCGACTCCACCGAAGTGCCGGTGTTGCAGGCAGGTCTGCAGCACCTGGGTGGTCGGTGCGCGGTGAACTCGGTGAACTACGAGGACGGCGCCGGCCCGGATTCGCGGTTCCAGCAGATCATGCGCCTCGTGTCCGAACACGGTGCCGCGGTCGTCGCGCTGACGATCGACGAAGAGGGTCAGGCGCGCACCGCCGATCACAAGGTCGCGATCGCCGAGCGTCTCATCGACGACATCACCGGCAACTGGGGTCTGGCCGAGTCCGACATCATCATCGACACCCTGACCTTCACTCTCGGCACCGGGCAGGAGGAGTCGCGCAAGGATGGTGAGGAGACGATCAAGGCCATCCGCGAGCTCAAGCGCCGCCGCCCGCAGGTGCAGACCACCCTTGGCCTGTCGAATATCTCCTTCGGTCTGAACCCGGCCGCCCGACAGGTGCTGAACTCGGTGTTCATGCACGAGTGTGTCGAAGCGGGACTGGATTCGGCGATCGTGCACGCCTCGAAGATCCTGCCGATGAGCCGGATCCCCGAGGAGCACCAGCAGGTCGCCCTCGACCTGATCTATGACCGTCGCACCGAGGACTACGACCCGCTGCAGACGCTGATGGCGCTGTTCGAGGGTGTCTCGACGGCGTCGTCGAAGGCCTCACGTGCCGAGGAGATGGCGTTGCTGCCGCTGTTCGAGCGCTTGGAACGGCGCATCGTCGACGGGGAACGCAACGGCCTCGGTGACGATCTCGACGAGGCGATGCAGACCGTGCCGCCGCTGCAGATCATCAACGAGACCCTGCTCTCGGGCATGAAGACCGTCGGTGAGCTGTTCGGGTCGGGGCAGATGCAGTTGCCGTTCGTGCTGCAGTCGGCCGAGGTGATGAAAACCGCTGTCGCGCACCTGGAACCGCACATGGAAGCCACCGACGACGCGGGCAAGGGCCGGATCGTGCTGGCCACGGTGAAGGGCGATGTCCACGACATCGGCAAGAACCTGGTCGACATCATCCTGTCCAACAACGGCTACGAGGTCGTGAACCTGGGCATCAAGCAGCCGATCGCGACCATCCTCGACGCCGCGCAGGACAAGAAGGCCGACGTGATCGGCATGTCCGGCCTGCTGGTGAAGTCGACGGTGGTGATGAAGGAGAACCTCGGCGAACTCAACAACAAGGGTGTCGCCGAACAGTTCCCGGTGCTGCTCGGTGGTGCCGCGCTGACGCGGTCCTACGTGGAGAACGACCTGACCGAGGTCTACGACGGCGACGTGTACTACGCCCGCGACGCGTTCGAGGGCCTGCGGCTGATGGACGAGATCATGACCGTCAAGCGCGGTGGTGGACTCGATCCCGACAGCCCCGAGGCGATCGCCGCCAAGGAGAAGGCCGCCGAACGCAAGGCCCGCCACGATCGGTCCAAGCGGATCGCGGCCGAGCGCAAGGCTGCCGAGGCGCCGATCGTCGTGCCCGAACGCTCCGATGTCGCCGCGGATCTGCCCGTGCCGACGCCGCCGTTCTGGGGCACGCGGATCGTGAAGGGTCTGCCGCTGGCGGAGTACTCGGGTCTGCTCGACGAGCGGGCACTGTTCCTCGGTCAGTGGGGTCTGCGCGGGCAGCGCAAGGGTGAAGGCCCGACCTATGAGGATCTGGTGGAGTCCGAGGGTCGCCCGCGGCTGCGCGCGTGGCTCGACCGGCTCGCCACCGAGGGCGTGCTCCAGCACGCCGCGCTGGTCTACGGGTACTTCCCGGCGGTGTCGGAGGGCGACGAGGTCATCGTGCTGACCGAGCCGAATCCTGATGCGCCGGAACGGTATCGGTTCACCTTCCCGCGTCAGCAGCGGGACCGTTTCCTGTGCATCTCGGACTTCATCCGTTCGCGGGAGAAGGCCCGCGAGACCGGCCAGGTCGATGTGTTGCCGTTCCAGCTGGTGACGATGGGTCAGCCGATCGCCGACTTCGCCAACACCTTGTTCGCCGGTGACAACTACCGCGACTACCTCGAGGTGCACGGCATCGGTGTGCAGCTCACCGAGGCGCTGGCCGAGTACTGGCATCGCCGGGTGCGTGAGGAACTGACCGTCGACGGTAAGTCCATCGCCGCTGAGGACCCCGCCGATGTGCAGGACTACTTCAAGCTCGGCTACCGGGGTGCGCGCTACTCCTTCGGTTACGGCGCCTGCCCGGACCTGGAAGACCGTGCCAAGCTGGTCGACCTGCTCGACGCGGGCCGGGTCGGAGTGACACTGTCGGAAGAACTGCAGTTGCACCCCGAACAGTCGACGGACGCGTTCGTGCTGCTGCATCCGGAAGCGAAATACTTCAACGCCTGACAGACTGCAGGCAACACAATGCGACGTCGGCAGATCGGATCGGTCCCGCGGACCGGTCCGATCGTCGTTGTGGCGCCTGTGAATCTGGTCACGATGCGGTGCTGGGTCCATGGACCGGGCTGTCTCGCAACAGGATCGACGCAGTCCAGCACGTAGGATTTTCGAAAGTTTCATCCCGCTGTGGCGCGGAGGGCGAGACGACTCAGCGGTAAGCAGGAGGGGCACACTATGACATCGGATCGGTTGATCGCGGGACGCTATCGACTCACCGACCCGATCGGCACGGGCGCGATGGGTGTCGTGTGGCGTGCCACCGATGTCCGGTTGCGCCGCACCGTCGCCGTGAAACAGGTGCTGCTCGCGCCGGGACTCACCGGCACCCAGGCCCTCGAAGGCAAACTGCGCGCGATGCGTGAGGGCCGGATCGCGGCCCGCCTGCACCATCCGAACGCCATCACTGTCTTCGACGTCGCCGAGGAAGACGGCCAGCCGTGGCTGGTCATGGAATACATGAACGCGCCCAGCCTCGCGGCGAAGCTGGCCGGCGGGGTGACGCTGCCGCCGATCGAGGTGGCCGGAATCGGGGCGCAAGCCGCCGCGGCGCTCTCTGCAGCCCACGACGCCGGAATCATGCACCGCGATGTAAAACCGGCCAACCTGCTCGTCGGCGACGACGGCACGGTCAAGCTCACCGACTTCGGCATCTCCCACGCCACCGGAGACGTCACCGTCACCGCCACCGGGTTCCTGGCAGGCACCCCCGCCTACCTGGCGCCCGAGATCGCCCGCGGTGACAACCCGAAGCCCGCCGCCGACGTGTTCGCCCTCGGCTCGACGCTCTACGCCGCATCTGAAGGGGCGCCGCCGTTCGGTGAAGGCGACAACCCCCTTGCCGTGCTGCACGCCGTCGCACGCGGCGTGGTGCCGGAACCGAAGAACGCTGGCCCGCTCGCCCCGGTGCTGATGTGGCTGCTGACCGCGTCCGTCGAAGACCGGCCGACGATGGCGCAGGCGCGCGTCGCATTGGAAGATGTTGCGGCGGGCCGGGTTCCGGTGCTGCCCGCCTCGGCGACGAAGATGCTGCCGATCGGCGACGCGGACACGACCTTGATCCCGAAGCCCGGGTCTGCCTCGAACGGGGGAGCGGCGGCGAAATCCGGCGCTGCCGCACTGCTGGGCAGCGGCTGGGCCATGGCCAAGGCCGCCCGATCGGCGATCGCAGGTCGCACCTCGGCGGATGAGACCGCGGGCACACCGCCGGCCTCGGGTGCGAGGACACCGGTCGGTGGGGTCGGGCGGACAGCAGTGGGCGAGGGCGCGCGCACGCCTTCTATCGGTCTCGGGCATGGACACTCCGATGACGGCGGACATCGACCCTCCGGCGGGGCCGGACAGGCGTCCTCGGCCGCGCCGACACCGCCCGTCGGCCACGGGTCTGCCGGCCAGAGCGGCCAGGCAGTCGGCGACGTCGGCCGGGCGGCTTCGGGTGGCGCTGCCGGCCGAGCTGCGACGGGTGATAGCGGGCATGCCGTCGGTGGCGCGGTCGGTCAGGCGGCGGCCGGCGATCCCGGTCTCGTGCGCCCCCGCGACATCGGGTCTTCGAGTCCGAGCGCTGTCGAACGCGCGGGCGCCGAGGCGGACGCCCGCGCACGAGCGGCAGCCGGGCCGACGGGGGGTTCCGGCCTGCACCCCGCATTTCCCACCCCGCCCTCGCGTACCGACCGCCTGAACAACAACCGTGCCGTGCTGCTGCTGGCCGCCGCTGTCGCCGCGTTCACGGTGATGCTCGTCGTGCTGGTTGTCACCCGCGATCGTGGTGGTGACTCCACTGAGCAGGCGCAGGTCCCGCCGTCGCCGGTCACCGTCACCACCGTGGTCGACGGCAAGGTCAGCACCGTCGTCATCGTGCCCGAGCAGGAGACGATCACCGTGTCGGCCCCGCCCGCGGCCGTGCCGAGCGGTGTGACGACCACCGGCGCGCCCCCGACCAGTACCTCGGCCAAGCCCACCCCCACCACCAGCGCGAAACCGACCACTACGACCATCACCACCACACCCTTCGGCCCGCCCACCCCGGACCGGATCAACCAGTTCATCGCCGGGTACTACGGCATGTTGCCCGGCAACATCGGCGGGGCGTGGGCGCAGCTCGCCCCCGGCTACCAGGCGCAGACCGGCGGATTCACGCAGTACTCGTCGTTCTGGTCGTCGGTGCGGTCGGTGACTGTCGGCTCGATCACCCCCAGCGGAGCCGACCGCGCGGTCGTCACGCTCACCTACCGGCTCACCAATGGCACCGTGACCTCGGAGAACCGCTGGATCCAGGTCTCCGGCGACGCGGGCAACCTGCAGATCGTCGGATCGGGCGTGTGAGGGAGACCCGTTACCCTGAACGGGGCCCGGCGACCGCCGGTGACTCGGCGATACGTGACGAGAACGAGGCGAGTAACAGGTGAGCGCGCGACCGGCCGCGGTGTTGTGGGACATGGACGGCACGCTCCTGGACTCGGAGAAGCTGTGGGACATAGCCGTTCGCGAACTGGCCCGCGAACACGGCCGCGAACTGACCGACGAGGTCCGTCATGCTCTGATCGGCGCCTCCGGTCCGAACGCGCTGCGTATGCTCTTCGACGGCATCGGCCTCGTCCCGACGCCCGCGATGATCGCCGAGGCGGGGGAGTTCCTCGAACGCCGCGTCACCGAGTTGATGCTCGGCCCGATCCCGTGGCGGCCCGGCGCCAAGGACGCGCTCGCGATGGTGCGCTCGGCCGGCCTGAAGTGCGCGCTGGTGACCAACACCAAGCGTTCGCTCACCGAATACGGCCTCGACACCCTCGGCCGCGACTACTTCGATACCTCCGTCTGCGGCGACGAAGTGCCGCACGGCAAGCCAGATCCGGCCATCTACCGCCGCGCCGCCGATCTGCTCGGGGTCGACCCGAACGAGTGTGTCGCGATCGAGGATTCGCCGACCGGGTCCCTCGCCGCGCAGGGTGCTGGTTGCGGTCTGATTGTGATCCCGTGCGAGATCGCGGTTCCCGAGGCTCCGGGGCGGGTATTCCGGGAGTCGCTGATCGGATTGTCGGTGCACGATCTGCAAGCCGCACTCGACGCTCGCATCTGAAACTTTCGGTGCAGGCGCGTGATAGGGCGTAATAGCCTACCGTGATTGTCTCGATACCCAGGTTGCGTTTGCGAAAACTGTTGCCACACAGTTGATTTCGCACGATTGTGATCTGCCCGGGATAAGCCTGATTTGTCGAAACCACGGGCGCGCGCCGGAATATTCCCGCAAACTGGGTACATGACGGGCACGCGGGGGCTTGACGAAATCGTCGATATCGCACGGTATCCACTCACCGATCTCGGTGGTTCGGGTAGGCAGGCGGCAATCGAGGCCGCCCGCGCCGAACTGGCCGAGGACGGCTGCACGGTCCTGCGCGAGTTCATCCGGCCGCAACTGCTGGAAACACTGCGCACCGAGGGGGAGGCGATCGCCCCGCACGCCCACTACAAGGTGGAACGGGTGAACGCCTACAACATCGAACTCGACGCCGACCTGCCCGCCGATCACCCGGCCCGGATCGTGCTCGACCGCGGCAACGCCTTCGTCGCCCGCGACCGCATCCCCGCCGAGGCGTTGATCCAGCGCCTCTACACCGACCCGGTGTTCCAGCGCTTCGTCGCCGACTGCTTCGAACTCGACGATCTACACGAATTCGCCGACCCCCTCGCCGGTTTGTGTCTGAACGTGGTCGAACCGGGGATGTCGCATCCCTGGCACTTCGACACCAACGAGTTCACCGTCAGCATGCTCACCCGCAAGCCCGAATCCGGCGGTGTCTTCGAGTACTGCCCCAATATCCGCGACCCCCACGCCGAGCACCTCGACGACGTGCGCGATGTCCTCACCGGCCACGGCGAGCGGTTCATCCGGTCGCTGGAACTGCGCCCGGGCGACCTGCAGCTGTTCAAAGGCCGCTTCTCCCTGCACCGCGTCACCGAGGTAGCCGGTGCGGGACAACGACACTCGGCGATTTTCGCCTACACGGACCGTCCAGGGGTGATCGGCACGGTCGAACGCACCAGGCAGTTGTTCGGCCGTGTTCTGCCCGACCATGTGGCCGCCGCGGCCGACGCCGTCCGAGGTGACCGACTGCTCGACTGAGAGGAACCGCCCATGTCCGTTCCGTTGCACACCACCGGCAAAGCATCCTTCGACGACATCTACGAAAGCCCGGATCCGCGAGCATATTTCGAGCGGATGAACGATCTGGACTACCGGATTCCGGAGTTGGCGAAGCCGCACTTCGCCGAACAGTTGCGCCAACTGCGGGCCGCCCGGCCGGGTCGAATTCTGACGGTCCTCGACCTCGGGTGTTCCTACGGGGTGAACGCGGCCCTGCTGCGTACCGACACCACCGTCGACGAAATGGCCGGGCACTACCGCGATCACGTCGACACCGACAAGATCGGGCTGATCGCGGCCGATCGGGAGCGGTTGCGTGGCGATGTCATGCCCGACGTACGCTTCGTCGGGATGGACGCCGCACGCCCGGCGCTGACCTACGCCCACGCCGCCGGACTCCTGCACGACTACGTGCACGCCGACCTCGAGGCCACCGAGCCCACCGAGGCGCAGCGTCGTGTGCTCGCCTCCGCCGATCTGGTGATCTCCACCGGATGCGTCGGCTACATCACCGAGAAAACCCTGTCCAGGGTCGCCCAAGCAGATCCGCGCAAGCGACCGTGGATGGCGCATTTCGTGTTGCGGATGTTCGATTTCGGTCCCATCGCCGAGGAACTGGCCGCACTCGGCTATCGCAGCGAGCAGCGTCCCGGTATGTTCCAGCAGCGGAGGTTCGCCTCGGCCCAGGAACGCGAGCAAGTACTGGATGCGTTGGCGGCCAAGGGAATCGACACCACCGATCACGAAGCCGAAGGCTGGCTCTACGCCAACCTGTACCTGTCCCGCCCGCATCCCATCGAGACCTGAGGACTTGGATTGAACCAACCCACGTTCGCCGCCGAAGACACGCTGCCCCGGGTACCGCTGCCGACACTGGAGGACAGTTGCGCGCGGTTCCTGCAGTGGTGTCAGCCCCTGCTCGGCGCCGAGGAATATGCCACCACCGAGGGCGCGGTAGCCGAGCTGCTGCGCCCCGGCGGGGCCGGGCGTGCGCTGCATGCCGCGCTGGCCGAGTACGACGCCACCCCCGGCGTCGGGAGCTGGCTCGACGAATTCTGGCCGTCGCGGTATCTGGGTCGCCGCGACCGGATCGCGTTGAACGCCAACTTCGTCTTCCTGTTCCGCGACGACACTCCACTGGCCGCGTCGACCGTCGCCGGTCAGACCGAGCGGGCCGCCGCGATCATCGGGGCGGCGGTCGACTACAAGCTGGCCCTCGATGCGGAGAAGATCCCGCCGGTCACCCAGCGCGGTACGCCACTGTCGATGTGGCAGAACAAGTACCTGTTCTCCGAGACCCGCATCCCCGGTCTCATCCAGGACAGTGTGCGCAAGCCGTACAGCCCGGAATGGCCGGGGCCCTCGGATGCCCGCCACATCGCGGTCTTCTACCGGGGCAACATCTTCCGGATGGACGTCATCGGGGCCGACGGTGCGCCGTACGCGTTCGAGGACGTGGTCGATGGACTGCAGGCGGTGATCAAGGCAGGCACCAAGCCCGCCGCGACCGACACCTCCGTCGGGCATCTCACCACGAAAGCCCGTGCGGAATGGGCCCGCAGCCGCGCCGACCTGCGCACCGAGCCCGCCAATGTCGAGGCGTTCGACGCGGTGGAGACGGCACTGTTCTCGGTGTGCCTCGAGGACTTCGCCCCCCGCGACGAACTGCACGCCTGCGACCAGCTGCTCCACGGTGACAGCGGCAACCGCTACTTCGACAAGTCGGTGTCGTTCATCGTCTTCGCCGACGGTCAGGCCGGTATCAATATCGAGCACTGCGGGCTCGACGGCACCACCGTGCTGTCGTTCGTCGACGCACTGCTCGAGCGCACCGCGCAGGACCACGCGGCGACCAGCGGGGCGCAGTCGCAGGGGCTGCCTTCGGTGGAGCCGATCGAGTTCGTGCTCGACTCGGCCGCCCGCGCAGACATCGCCGCGGCGGGCGCCGACTTCGCCCGCTTCGCCGCCGACACCGCCACCTCGCTGGTGTCGTTCGACGACTTCGGCACCGGTGAGGCCAAGAAGCTGGGCATCTCACCCGATGCCTTCGCTCAGCTCAGCTACCAGCTCGCCCACCGGCGCAGCAAGGGGCTGACCGGCGCGACCTACGAATCCATCGCCACCCGGCAGTTCCGCAACGGCCGCACCGAGGCCATGCGGGTGGTCACCCCGGAGATGGTGGCGTTCGTCGACGCGATGACCGATCCCGAGGTCGACGAGGAGACCAGGCTGGCCGCGGCACGTACCGCCGCGTCGGCCCACGTCGCCCGCGCGAAGGAATGCCAGGCTGGGCAGGCGCCCGAGCAGCACCTGTGGGAACTGGAGTGGATTCAGCGCCGCCGTGGTGAGCAGCTCGGTGTCGCGGACGAGCGGATCGCGTTGTTCGACAGCCCCGGCTGGACGATCATGCGCGACGACTACCTCTCGACCAGTTCGGCGCCGTCGAAGTACATCCGCTACTTCGGTTTCGGCTCGACGAGTCCGCGCTGCATCGGCATCGCCTACGTGCTGCTGCCGGATCGCTGGAACATCTACCTGGCCACCCCGAAATCGGTGTCCGACCAGATGTACGCCTTCGCCGACCACCTGCGCACGGCCGTAGCCGACCTGCGGGAGCTGTTGGGCTGAGCTGATCGGCGCCGCCGCGATCTGGGGTTTGAGTAGTCCCAGGCGGGTTGACGCTGTGTTTATTGGAGCGCTGGCGCGCTCGAGTCGCGGCCCCAAGGGGCCGCC
>NZ_JBHYRN010000004.1:0-318262 GCF_042749305.1 Nocardia sp. NPDC058705
TGAGACTGGTCCATTGGTGCGGGGGGGCGCAGGAGCGGGGCCCAGGTGGGGCCGCGTGTTAGCCGCCGTTGCTGGCGGCTGCGCTTCGGACGCAACGGCGGCTAACTCGCGGCCGGGCCGTTACCGCCGCTGCGCGGCGGGACCCTCCTCGAGGTCGGGTCGTGCGGGGCTGGGAGGGTGCCTACCCGCGAGTAGGTAGGGGTTCCGGTGCGGACTATTCTCCCCTGTATGCCGTATTTGGAGCGCTCTGGTGATGTCTTCGTCCTGTACCTCGGCAACGAGGGCGAGACCGACAACGAGAACCGTTTTTCGCCGGACTGGATCGATGCCTTCCACGCAGCACTCGACAAGGTGGAGGCGTCCGAGGGTGCCGCCGCACTGGTCACCGTCGCGACCGGCAAGTTCTACAGCAACGGCCTCGACACCGACTACGTCTTCGGCAACCTGGACAAGATCCACGGCTACCTCGACCGCGTGCACTCCCTCTACACCCGCCTGCTGACCTTCCCGATGCCGACGATCGCCGCGGTCAACGGTCACGCGTTCGGCGCGGGCGCCATGCTGGCCACCTCCCACGACTTCCGGGTGATGCGCGGTGACCGCGGCTTCTGGTCGCTGCCAGAGGTGCACCTCGGTATGCCGTTCACGATCGGCATGAACGGCTTGCTGAAGGGTCGCCTGAGCAACCAGGTGTGCGTCAAGGCGATGACCACCGGCCACCGCTTCGGCGCCGACGAGGCCATCGCCGCGGGCATCGTCGATGCCAAGGCCGACGGCGACGAAGTGCTGCCCACCGCGATCGCCCGCGCCGCCGCGCTCACCAGCCTGCGCAAGCCGATCACGCCGATCATCAAGACCGCGCTGCACGCCGAGACCCTCGCCGCGCTGGCCACCCCGGTCACCCCGGAGAACCTCCCCTTCGGCAACTGACCTGGCTCGCCGGTGCGCCGCTGTCGGGCACTGATGCAAGACTGGGGGTATGGCACCCTCGCGCACCGGCGAACTCACAGCCACCGCCTCCGACGCCGCGATCGTGGCGGCCACCGGCGAGCTGATCGGGCTCTCGCACGCGATCCACGCCGAGCCCGAACTGGCCTTCGCCGAAACCCGTAGCGTCGCCAAGGTGCTCGCGCCGCTGGTCGAGCGCGGATTCGCCATCACCACGGGCGTCGCCGGGCTGTCGACGGCCTTTCGCGCGGTGTACGGCAGCGGCCCGCTGACCGTCGGCATCTGCGCCGAATACGACGCGCTCCCCGAGATCGGGCACGCCTGCGGGCACAACATCATCGCCGCCTCCGCCGTCGGCGCCGCGATCGGTCTGGCCGCGGTGGCCGACACCCTCGGCCTGACCGTCGTCGTGCTCGGCACGCCCGCGGAGGAGAGCGGCGGCGGCAAGGTGCTCATGCTGGAAGCGGGCGCTTTCGACGACATCGCGATGGCGATGATGGTCCACCCCGGCCCCGCCGATATCGTCGGCGCGCGTTCGCTGGCACTGGCCGATCTGGCCATCACCTTCCACGGCCGCGAGGCCCATGCCAGCGCCGCACCCGAACTGGGCCGCAACGCGGGCGACGCGGTGACGCTGACCCAGGTTGCTGTCGGCTTGCTGCGGCAGCATTTGCGACCCGGTCAGCAGCTGCACGGTATAGTGTCCGACGGTGGTGTAGCCCCCAATATCGTGCCCGGACGCGCGGAGTTGCTGTACTACCTCCGTGCTGCCGATTCCGGCTCACTCGACGACCTGATGCGCCGAGCGAAGGCGTGCTTCGAAGCGGGTGCCCTGGCGACCGGCTGCACCCACGACATACGGACGCTCGCGCCCACCTATACCGAGCTCACCCCCGATCCGGTTCTTTCCGCTGCCTACCGCGCGCAGATCACCGGACTGGGCCGGGTGCCGATCGCGCCCGAGCTCGAGGTGCTGCGACCGCTCGGCAGCACCGACATGGGCAACGTCACCAACGTGATCCCCGGTATCCACCCGGTGATCGGCATCGATGCCGGTGGCGCGGCGACCCACCAGCCCGCGTTCGCCGCGGCCGCCGTGAACGCCTCGGCGGACCGCGCGGTGCTCGACGGGGCACTGGCGTTGGCACGTACCGCTGTCGCCGTAGCAGGCGATGAAGTACACAGGGACAGGTTGTTGCAACGGCTGATCGACCGACAGGAGGATATTCGGTGACCATTTCCGGCCATCCGGGCACCGCGCGCGCAGGCTCCGAGGCGCTATCGATGAGTGTGGGTACGCACTCGATCGCGCGGGAGAACGCAGCGTGTCCGACCACGCCGGACACCGAACCAACTCTGATGATGTCGGGAACCGAGATCGTTGACGCATGGCTGGCCGAGCACACCGGTGACCTGGTGCAATGGCGTAGGCACATCCACGCCAACCCCGAACTGTCGCGCGCGGAGTTCGCCACCACCGAGTTCGTCTCCGGCTGGCTGACGAAGGCCGGGCTGAGCTGGGAGGTACTGCCGGGCGGTACCGGGATCCTCTGCGATTTCGGGCCGACCGACCGTCCTCGCATCGCCTTGCGCGCCGACATGGACGCGCTGCCGATGCAGGAATTCACCGGGCTGACCTTCGCCTCGACAGTGTCGGGTGTGTCGCATGCCTGTGGGCACGACGCGCACACCACGGTGCTGCTGGGCGCCGGGCTCGCGCTCGCCGAGGCGCAGGACAAGTTGCCGGTGGGCGTGCGGTTGGTGTTCCAGCCCGCCGAGGAAGTGATGCCCGGCGGCGCGCTCGATGTGGTCGCGGCCGGTGGGATGACCGGGGTGGACCGGATCTTCGCGCTGCATTGCGATCCGCGGCTCGAGGTCGGCAAGGTCGGGCTGCGGACCGGGGCCATCACGTCGGCGGCCGACACTGTCGAGTTGGTGCTCGATTCGCCCGGTGGGCATACCTCGCGACCGCATCTGACCAGTGACTTGGTCTACGCGATCGGAACGGTCATCACCGGGTTGCCCGGACTGCTGAGCCGGCGCGTCGACCCGCGCACCAGCACGGTCATGGTCTGGGGTGCGGTGAGCGCGGGCAAGGCGCCCAACGCGATTCCGCAGACGGGCATGCTCACGGGCACGGTTCGCACCGGTGATCACGCGACCTGGCTGCTGCTGGAACCGTTGGTTCGCGAGATCATCGACGGGTTACTCGCGCCGACGGGCGTGCGCTACCAGCTCAATTACAAGCGTGGGGTGCCGCCGGTGGTCAATGATCCGACGTCGGCGTTGATGTTCGAGAACGCGATTCTCGCGATGGGAGAGGATGCGCTGGCCGACACTCCGCAGTCGGGCGGCGGGGAGGATTTCTCCTGGTATCTGGAAGAAGTGCCTGGTGCGATGGCCAGGCTCGGCGTCTGGTCGGGTGTGGGGGAGCAGTTGGACCTGCATCAGCCGACTTTTGATATCGATGAGCGTGCGTTGGCGGTGGGTGTTCGGACGTTGACGAATATCGTGCTGCAGAGTCCGGGGTTTGTGTAGTCCTGGGACGGGTTGTCTGGCAGAGCTTCGGGGTTTGGGTGGTCCTGGGACGGGTTGTCTGGCAGAGCCCGGGGTTTGTGTGGTCCTGGGATGGGTTGTGTGGCAGAGCTTCGGGGTTTGAGTTGTCCCAGAGGTTTGACGCTGTGTTTTTGGAGCGCTGGCGCGCTCGAGCGCGGCCCCTGGGGGGCCGCGAGTTAGCCGCCGTTGCTGGAGGCTTCGCCTCGGACGCAACGGCGGCTAACTCGCGGCCGGGCCGCTACCGCCGCTTCGCGGCGGACCCTCCCTATGGGTCGGGTGTGCGGGGCTGGGAGGGCGGTCATGGCGGAACAGGGGTGTGGCGGGTGTGGTTGGGGTGCTGGGGTGGGCTAGTTGGGGGGTGTGGGTGTGGGGTGTAGGGCGGGGAGGGGCTGGGATTTCGGGGTGTCGGTGGGGGTGGGGTGGCGGGTGCGGCGGGACCACCACTGCAGTAGGGCGATGCCGATCAGGGCCAGTAGGGCGGTGGTGAGGCTGATGGATAGGCCTGGTGGGCGCCAGGTGATGGTGAGGGTTGCGTTGTGGGTGCCGGGGGGGATGTCGACCGCGACGAAGGTGCCTGCTACTGCTCGGATGGGGATTTCGCTGTTGCCGAGGGTGGCGGTGTAGCCGGGCCAGGCCAGGCGGGACAGTACGATTCGGCCGCCGGTGCCGGAGGAGACGGTGGCGCGGTTGGTGAGGCCTGCTTCGGGCATGACGGTGGCGTGGACGCCGGATTCGTGGGCGATCAGGTCGCCGGGGGAGGGTAGGGGGTTCAGGCGTTCCAGTACCCAGATCTGGTGTTCGTGGCCGGGGTAGCGGACGAATTTCCAACCGGCGGGGGCGGGTTCGTTTCCGGCGTTGGGGTATTGACTGCGTTGTAGGACAACGCGATCCATGCGCATCAGGTCGACGACCGGTGTGTCGGTGGACGGTTCGACGGCGAACACCCGTCGGTAGGCGTCGGGGCAGGTGCCGCCGTCCCATGCCATGCACAGCAGGCCGGCGAAGGCCGCGTGGCCGACGGGGGTGTAGCCGTTCACGTATTGCAGGCCGAGGTTCTTGGCGTAGCTGCCGAGGGCGATGGAGCCGTAAGTGTCTGCGAGCGTGCGCTCTTCGTCGCGCACCATGATGCGGTCCGCCAATTGCAGTGTGCGCCCGTCGAAGTCGGGGAACGCGGCGGTCATTTCCGAGCGCTTCTCGGCGAATCCGTACGACAGCGGGGTCCGCGGTGCCGATGCCACCTGGACGAACGCGATCGGGAAGGTGGCGACGATGGTCAGCGCGGCCGCGGCGGCGATTCCGCGGGTGCGTGCCAACCACACCGCTCCGGCACCGAGTCCGACCACCGCGAACACCGCGAGGGCATGTCGTTCGACGAGTTCCGGTGCGGCCGAGAACGATCGGATGAACAGCAACCCGATCAACGCCCCCGCCGCCGCGTATCGCCGCCGCGAGGGCGCGAAATCCCCGTAGCGACTGATCAGCACACACACCAGCACCAGCAGCGCGATCGCGAGCATCGGCAACACCCGCGCCGGCCAGCGCAGCGGCCCGATCGCTCCGGGCCCGGCTGTCCACATCAGAGTCGCCACCGCGAACAGCGCGATCCCGCTCCACGACGCGGCATGACGGGCCGCGGCCTTCCAGTCGATGAACGCGAGCGCGGGTATCACGAACCACGCGATATAGACCATCGGCAGCGGCTGCACGTGGCCCCACCACCCGGTGAACGCGGGCACGGTGCTCGGCAGGCTCGCATTGAGCGATTCCGACCACGGCACGGTCAGGAAGGGGTCGTTGTGGATGGTGGACACGTCACCGCGCCAGGTGGCCTGTGAGGACAGCAGGATCGGCAGATTCGCGATCATCGACGCGAGTACCGCGAGACCGGATGCGGCGAGCAGTCGCAGCACGGGCGCCCACCGGCGCTGGTACAGGTACTCGCCCGCGGCGACGGTGGCGATCATCAGCCCGGCTTCGACCGCGGGAAAGGCGTATTGGATGGTCAGCGCGAGGTAGAGAAAGACGAACACCGGAATCGGCCCGCTGCGTCCCCGCGCGTAGAGCACGGCCGAGGCCCAGGCGTGCACCAGCCAGGCGGTGCCGGTCTGCGAGGTGAACCAGCTGGCCTCGTCGAAGAACAGGAACCAGCCGCTGAACGGAAACGCCACACCGGCGACGGCGGCCCACGGCGCGCGGGCGCCGTAGGCCAGGCAGATGCGGAACACGCCGAGCGCCGCGATCGCCGAGAACACGAACTTCACGGCGGTCGCGTACAGCGCGAGATTGTCGAACGAGGGCGCCAGCAGGTACACCAGCAACTGCGCGGGGTTGTAGAGCCCGGCTTCCTCGAGGCTGTAATTACCGGCCATCCATTCCCACGGCACCATCGCCGGGAATCGGCCCGCCCGCAATTCGGTACCGAGCAGCTGCCACATCGGCACATATTGTGCTTCGGTGTCGTCGGTATAGAAGTGCCGCGAATCGCCGAGCAACACAGCGAGATACCCGACCAAGACGGCGGCGACGACGACACCGGCCCACTGCGCGATTTGTTTTCGCGGTTCGAGCTCCGCGCGTACCCACACGAGCGCGGGAGCTTAGGGCATCGAGATGAATCGGACAATAGCGCGCCGTATCCACATCGCAGTGGTGGACGTTTGTCCAGCTCAGGTGAGGTCAGTCTGGGGTTTGATAGCATGGCGCAACCCGAGCACGACCTTCGAGAGAGTCATCAATTGCAGTTCGAATTCGTCGAGCGGGACGAGACCTGGGTGGCCGGGCTTCCGGTCCGCAGTCCCAAACGCGCACTCGGTGAGCTGCGCGACCGCGACCTCGAGGCCGCCTGGTCGGCGGTCCTGCACCAGGATCTCGGCGGGCCACTTGCCAGCGCCTACACCGACTACACCGGCGAGCTGAGCACCTACAACACCCAGATCGTGGGTTATCAGTGCGATTCGCTCGAGCAGGTCACCCGGGGACATCTGGCGGCGCGCCTACCGCGCGGCACCTACGCGCGCTTCTCCTCGGTCGGTAACTTCCCGCAGGTGATGACGGATCTGTGGACCCAGATCGCCTACGCCGAAGAGCACAACCAGATCAAGCGCACCTTCACCGGCGATTTCGAGTGCTACCCGCACGCCTACAAGATCGACCTGTACCTGGCGGTCGATCCGCGATGACGTATTCGATCGTGGTCCGTGGCGCGGCGCTGTACGGCGGGCTCGCGGTGCCACGGGTGCATCCGAGCTTCAAGGTGAGCAACAGCGATCTGATCGAGTTCCTCAAGGACCGCCTGCGTGAACGTGGCGGCGGCGAACCGCTGCACACGGTCTACGTCCCCGACCCGGCGGGCAACTGGAACGCGCTGGTCGCGCGCGAATACGCGACCCCCGCCGACGTGCCGGTCGGCGATCTCATGCTGCGCGTCCCCAAGGGCATCTACGCCCGTTTCGCGCCCAACGGCGACTACCACGATCCGGTCGAGGACGTCTGGGCTCAGGTCGACGACGCGACCGCCTCGGCCGAGATCTCGCGCGCCTACGGCGAGGAGATCGAAGTGTGGCACGGCCCTGATTCGGTCGAGCTTTTCGTGTCGATCACCGTTGATAGCTAGAAGTTAGCCGAATTCGAACCGATCGGTCTGGAATCGCCCCGCTCTCGTGTATACACCCGTTCTGACCTGGGATTATTTCAACTGGCTCAGAAGGTTATCGGAAAATTAGCCACTCGTATGGTGCATTCGTTCCGAATGACGGATACTGCACCAGTTGGCATCGGTAGGAAGCCGACCGCGCGCGGGCGTTGAGCACGGAGTAGGAACACGATGGCTGTCGAAGTAAAACTGGCTGGAGTGTGGTTGCGGAGCATTCACCGTCGCACCGAATCGGTCGAGGTGCTCCCGACGCGGGGGCGGCACGCTCGGTGACCGGCCCTGACTATCCGGCGATGGACCACCGCCCCCTCGTCCTCGATCCGACCGACCCCGCCGACGCGGCAACTCTGCGGCAGCTGGCGGGCCAGGCCGACATCCGCACCGACGACCTGCGGGCGGGGCTGCGTGCCGAGCTGGACCGGCTCATCGGCGTGCCGCCCGGCATCGACGCGCGCGAGGAACGCTGGATCTACTACCCGTGGCGGCGCGCGCTGGTCGCGGTCCTCGGGCCCGCGGCGTTCCAGGCGATTCGCTCGGACCGCAACCGCAACAAACTCACCAGGGACGAGCAGCAGCGCCTCGCTCAGTTGACCGTCGGCGTCGTCGGGCAGAGCGTCGGCCACTCGATCGCCTACACCCTGGCTCTCGAAGGGGCCTGCGGGCTGCTGCGCCTGGCCGACTTCGACACGATCGAACTGTCGAATCTGAATCGGGTGCCCGGCGGGCTGTTCGACGTCGGCGTGAACAAGGCGATCGTCACCGCGCGCCGGATCGCCGAACTCGACCCCTACCTGCCGGTCGAGATCTGGCCCGCGGGCGTGCTGGCCGACACGGTCGATGAGTTCCTCGACGGGCTCTCGGTGGTGGTGGAGGAATGCGATTCCCTCGACATCAAGTTCGCGGTCCGCGAGGCCGCGCGCAGGCACCGGATGCCGCTGCTGATGGAGACCAGCGACCGCGGCCTGTTCGATGTCGAGCGCTACGACCTCGAACCCGACCGCGAACCCTTCCACGGCCTGCTCGGCGCGACCACCGGCGAGCAGCTGGCCGACCTCGACACCAAAGCCAAGGCGCCGCACGTGCTGCGCATTCTCGATCCCGGGCAGTTGTCGTCGCGGATGGCGGCCAGCCTCGCCGAGATCGGGGAGACGATAACCACCTGGCCGCAACTGGGCAGCGACGTACAGCTGGGCGCCGCGATCGTGACCGCTGCCGTGCGCCGGATCGGGCTCGGCGCCAAGCTGTCGTCGGGCCGAACGCGCATCGACCTCGACGCCACGCTGGACTCGCTCGCCGAACCCGGCTACCTCGACGACGGCATCGACTCCATCGTCGACGCTCCCGTCGAGCCGCCGCCTGCCGACCCGGCCGAGGCGATTCTCGCCTGCGCCCAGCGCGCGCCGTCCGGCGGCAATGTCCAGCCGTGGCAGCTGCGCGGTGACATCGCGACGATCGACATCACCCTCGATCCCGCCGCGACCACCGCCATGGACCTGCACCTGCGTGGCAGTGCGGTCGCGGTGGGCGCCGCGCTGCACAACGCCAGGGCCGCCGCCGCCGCGCACAACCTGCTCGCGGATCCAGAACTGATCGTCGACGACCCGACGGCACCCTTGATCGCCCGATTGCGACTGCGCGCGGGCACCGACCCCGACCTGGCCGCCGACTACCCGCTCGCCCTCGCCCGACACACCAACCGCCGCCTCGGCGCCCCGATGCGGCTGCCGGGAACGGTGCTGCCCGCGCTGGCCGTCGCCGCGGCGGCCGAGCGGGCGAGCGTGCGCGCGATCACCGGCGCCGACGCGTTGGCCGAGGCGGCGCTGCTGCTCGGTGCCAGCGACCGCGTCCGCTACCTCACGCCTCAGCTGCACGAACAGCTCTACGCCGAATTGCGGTGGCCGGGTGAGGAGCTCAGCACCGGCATCGATGTACGCACGCTCGATCCGGCCCCGGACGAACTGGCGAAGATGCAGGTCGGCCGCCGCACCGATGTGATGGATCAGTTGCGCGAGTGGTCGGCGGGTTCGGCGCTCGGCGAGTTCACCGTCGACCGGGTGCGGGCCAGCTCCGCGCTGGTGGCGATCACCTTCGGTACCGGCGACGGCGAGGCGGATCTGGCCGCCTACGCGCGGGCCGGCGCCGCGGTGGAAAGGGTGTGGCTACGTGCGCAACTGCTCGGTCTTGCGGTGCAGCCGGTGTCGCCGGTGTTCCTCTATGCCGACCGGCCCGATGATTTGCGCAGCGTTTCTCCCGAGTTCACAGATACACTTGCCAGCATTCAGAGACGTTTCCTGGACCTGCTGGGAATCCCTGAGGATGAGAACGTGGCATTGGTTCTTCGTCTGAGCTACGCCGCGGCTGCGAGCGTTCGCAGTCGACGGTTGCCGGTGCCCGGCAGTAGGACTGTGCCGGTGCCCGGCAGTAGCAACGACGGATAGCGCGGATCGGAGACAACGTGCCTCGGCAAACGCTCGACTCACTGGTGACCCAGGTCGCCT
The DNA here is from genome assembly GCF_042749305.1 of Nocardia sp. NPDC058705. NCBI lineage: Bacteria > Bacillati > Actinomycetota > Actinomycetes > Mycobacteriales > Nocardiaceae > Nocardia > Nocardia sp. NPDC058705. The sequence goes on from NZ_JBHYRN010000004.1 coordinate 9,655, forward strand.
CCGAGTTGATGGGTGTCGACGCCACGACCATGGTGGCGGCGAGCGAGCGTGTGCTCGCCTCCCTGGTCGAGCACTTCGATGTCGACGTGAGCTATTTACGCCACACCGACCGTGCACGGCGTTCGACCGTCCTCATCGCGGAGTGGCCGCCGCGCGCCGACATTCCCGATCCCGATCCGCTGCGCGAGGTCGAATTCGAGCACGCCGATTCCGTCTTCCGTGCGCTCGAATACGCCGTCGAACCGATCATCGTGCGCCCCGATACCGACAGCGCCGACTACCAGGAGACGATCCGCAAGTCCTCCGGCATCCCCGAGGTGGCCATGGCCTGCGTGCCGTTGGTCTCGCGCGGTGAGTCGACGGGCGTGCTCGGGTTCGTGAAGATGGGTGACCGGGCTTGGACCAAACGCGAGCTCAACGTCCTCAAGGCGATCGCCGCGCTGTTCGCGCAGTTGCAGGCGCGCGTGGTGGCCGAGGAGAAGCTGCGCTACATCGCCCTGCACGACGACCTCACCGGCCTGGCCAACCGCCGCGCCCTGCTCGAGTACATGGAGCAGCGGCTGCAGCCGGGCAACCCCGGACCGATCGCCACCTTCTTCCTCGACCTGGACCGGCTCAAAGCGCTCAACGACTTCCTCGGCCACAGCGCGGGTGACAACTTCATCCGCACGCTGGCCCACCGGTTGCGCGAGAATCTGGAACCCGACGACATGATCGCGCGCCTCGGTGGCGACGAGTTCGTGATCGTGCCCGCGGCGCCGATGGACGCCGTCGCCGCCGAACTCGAGGCGACCCGCATTCAGGAGCTCATCGGACGACGCGTCTCGGTGGGGCGCGAATCGGTCAGCCGAGGTGTGAGTGTCGTTGTGGCACTTGGCATTCCGGGGGAGACCCTGGTCTCGGATGTGTTGCGCCGCGCCGATCACGCGCTGTTGTCGGCGAAGTCCGGCGGCGGCAACGGGGTCGCGGTGTTCACCGATGCCATGCGCGCGCAGTTCGAACTGCAGGACGACGTGGAGCTGAATCTGCGCAGCGCGGTGTCGGACGGGTCGCTGGTGCTGCACTATCAGCCCGAAGTCGACCTGCGCACCGGCCGGATCGTGGCGCTGGAAGCGCTGGTGCGCTGGCAGCATCCCACCCGCGGACTACTGCCGCCCGGCGCATTCGTCTCGGTGGCAGAGGCCACCAACCTGGCGGGCGAGCTCGGCCGGTGGGTGATCCGTTCCGCCTGTTCGCAATTCGCCGACTGGCGCAGGCGCGGACTGGCCTCGAACGTGGTGATCCGGATCAATGTCTCTCCGGTGCAGCTGGTTTCGGTCGATTTCGTCGAACGCATCGAAGATGTCCTGCGCCTGTTCAATATCGACGGCAGTTCGGTGTGCCTGGAAATCACCGAACATGTTGTGGTGCAAGACCTTGTCCGCACCCGGCTCACCCTGCGCGGGCTCAAGCGGATGGGTGTGCAGATCGCCATCGACGATTTCGGTACCGGCTACAGCTCGCTGTCGCATCTCAAGGCGCTGCCGGTGGACGCGGTGAAGATCGACCGCGGGTTCGTGCAGCGCCTCGGCGACAGCAACGACGACCTCGCGATCGTGAAATCGATTATCGGACTTGCCGGTTCGTTCGGACTCGGGGTGGTCGGCGAGGGCGTCGAGACGGCGATGGCCGCGCGCACGCTCGTCGGACTCGGCTGCTATCGCGCGCAGGGCTTCCTGATCGCCCGGCCGATGCCCGCCGAGGAAGTCGAGGCGCAGCTACGGGAGGGCCGCATCCCGCTGGACCTCGACCTGCCGCGCGCCGGACGTGGCGTGGCGCCGAGCTGATCGCGGACATGTCGCTCGGTAGATGGCTGCTGTTCGAGTCCCTCACCGGGGATCATGACCCCACGCTCGTCGCTGACGACGCCCACATCAAACCGTGGACCGCGCCCGCGCGACTGCACCGCAGCGTCGGTCCGGCGCGCGCCCGCGTAGTGCTCGACGCGGTCCGTCGATGCGCGGCCTGCGGGGACTCCGAGCGCGTCGACGTAGGTGACAGCGTGGTGCTGGCCGAGCCGGTTCGGTGCGCATTCGACGGAATCCACGGTGTCCAGATCTGGGTGGGTCCGGCGGACGCGCCGGTGCGGCCGAGACGGCGGGTCGCCGCGTGGGATTGGGACGCGGTCACCGAACTCGCCCACCACGGGCCCGGTTTGGAGGAACTCGTCTTCGCGAGGGAGTCCGATCAGGTGCAGGTGGTGCGTACGCCGCCGGACGCGTTCGGGCGGATGGTTCGCTTCGACGGCAGGGTCGACTACTTCGAGATGGCTACTCGGCTGGAACCGGGCGGGCACTGGCAGGGCGAGGTCGACATGCTCGGCGACGACGACGGCGTTCGCCGATTCCAGATGGTGACAAGGGCACGGCCCGACCAGCGCAGGGTGAGCGCGTTGATGCACGCGATCCCCGAACTCCGCGACGGCACCACGGCTGTCGACCTCGACGTCGCCATGTTGCGCGCGGTGTCGCAGCGCAGCGGGGTCGGAGTCGGCATCATCCTGTTGTCCAGCGGGGTCATCTACGAATGGGTCGCGGATCCGCCACCGCCCCTCGACCGGTGGGCGGTGGAGCGACCGACCATCGACCCCGCCGACTTCGCCGCGCTGCGCTCCGCCTGCGCTGCTGTCGCCGCAGAACCGGGTGCCACCCGGCGGCTAGACCTTCGGGTCCGGTTCGCCGAGGGCGAGTGGATCCGCGCGCAGGCCGAGCTGGTGACGATCACCACGGCCGCCACCGGGCACGGTTTGCTGCGAGTCCGGTCAGCCGATGGCCGGGCCACCGACGCCTGACGGCGGCCGCCTGTTCTCGTCACTGCGGTCCTGAGATCCGGTTGATCGTTGTCGCGGCTGCGTGCCGGTCTGTCCATTGACCCCGACTATCCCACCACGCGCGGGTGTTGGTGCTGACCGTGTCCATCGCGAGGACGGGCACCGGCCACCCCCCGCTGAGCACGCGCCCGGCGACATCGGCTGCCAATCGCCGCCGTCGACGAAGAACGCCGCGATTCGGTGATGGTGTCGCAGTGGCCGGTTCGTCGCATCTTTCGCCGCTGTTCACTCCTCGTTCCTCGGGCGGGACCCGTAGGTAACCCGTGCGGCGCGACGATCGGCAGGTGCGCATCGTGCAGCTAGCCAATTTCTATGGCCCGCGGTCGGGTGGGTTGCGCACTGCCCTGCACCATCTGGGTGAGGGATATGTGGCGGCCGGGCACGAAGTGGTGCTGATCGTGCCGGGGTCACGGCGTTCGGAAGAGGTACTGCCCACCGGTGCGCTCCGAATCACCTTGCCCGCGTTGGGCATTCCGTGGACCGGTGGTTATCGGGCGGCCGATCCGCGGCGCGTGGCCGATGTGCTGTCCGGGTTGTCACCGGACGTCCTGGAAGTGTCCGACCGGCTGACGCTGCGCGGATTCGGCCGGTGGGCGGGGCGACGCGGGGTGGCGAGTGTGATGATCTCGCACGAACGCCTCGACCGGCTGCTCGGCCAGTTCCTGCCAGGGTCGGTCGCGCGCCGCTGCGCCGATGTCGCCAACCGGCGCACGGCCGACGACTACGACATGGTCGTGTGCACCACCGATTTCGCGCGCGAGGAATTCCTGCGGATCGGCGCGCCCAACGTGGAACTGGTGCCGCTCGGCGTCGACCTCGACCTGTTCAGTCCCCGCCGCCGTGACCTGGGCTTACGCGCCGATCTCGGCGTCGCCGGGCATCCGATGCTGGTGCACTGCGGACGGCTGTCGGTGGAGAAACGCGTTGACCGCAGCATCGAAGCCGTCGGCGCCCTGCACCGCGCCGGTGTCCCCGCCCGCCTGGTCGTCGCCGGTGACGGCCCCCGCCGCGAATCCCTCGAACGCCGCGCCCGCACCCTTCCCACCCTCCCCGGCGGCGAACCCGCGGTCCACTTCACCGGCTTCATCAACGACCGCGCGATGGTAGCGAAACTCCTTGCCACCGCAGACGTTTCACTCGCACCCGGCCCTCACGAAACCTTCGGCCTCGCCGCCCTGGAAGCCCTGGCCGCAGGCACCCCGGTAGTAGCCAGCCGCTCCTCGGCCCTCGCCGACATCGTCACCACCGACTGCGGCGCCATCTCCGCCGACCGCCCCCGAGCCTTCGCCCGAGCTGTCACCGAAGTCCTCGCGATGCCGACCCCCGGCCGCCGCCGAGCCGCCCGCTCCCGCGCCGAACAATTCGGCTGGCCCCGGGCTGTCGCGGGAATGCTCGCGGTTTTGGGACGCTGAAACCACTCAGCTGAGGGTTTCCTCGATGCCTACTTCCAGGCCGCCAGCAGGTTTGTTGCCTCGGTGCCCAGTGCCGCCTGGAGGAAGGGGCCGAAGCTGATGCGGGCTACGCCGAGGTCGGCGAAGTGGGCCTTGACGGGGGTGCCGGGTTGGGCGATCGCGTTGATCGGGAGGGGGAGGTCGGTGGTGAGGCGGCGCAGGGCGGCGTCGGGGTGTCTGCCTACGGGGTACAGCACGTCGGCGCCGGCTTCGGCGGCCAGGGTGAGGCGGGCGATGGCGCGGTCGAGGCGGTCGGATTCTTCGCCGTCCTCGCGGAGGAACAGGTCGGTGCGGGCGTTGACGACGACGTGCACGCCCGCTGCGTCGGCCGCGTCGCGCAGGCCACGGACCAGGTCGGCGTGTTCGGTGGCGCTGCGCAGGCGCTTGCCCTCGCTGTGGACGGTGTCCTCGATGTTGAGGCCGACAGCGCCCGCGGCGAGAAGGCCGTCGATGAGCTGGAGAGGCTCCAGTCCGTAGCCGGATTCGATATCGACCGAGACCGGGATCTCGACCGAAGCGGTGACCTGGCTGACGCGGGTGAGCAGTTCGTCGAAGCTCATGCCCTCACCGTCGGCGCGACCGATCGAGTCGGCGACCGGATGGCTACCCATGGTCAATCCCGAAAACCCGGCCGCCACAGCGATATTCGCCGACCACGCGTCCCACACGGTCGGCAGCACCACCGGATTTCCCGGCTGGTGCAGTTCGAGCAGGGTCTTGGCCTTGGTCGCGAGAGAAGTCATACCGCGATGATGCCCCAGGCCTCCGACAACATCTAGACGCAGCCGGATTTCGGCGGGCAGTTCACCTGAACATCGAGCACGCGCGCGCCGGGGCCTTCCGCGCCGAGCCGGTCGTGCTCGTTGACGAGTTTGCACGAGCCGAGCGAGAGGCAGCCGCAGCCGATGCAGCCGGTCAGGTTGTCGCGCAGGCGGACGAGCTGGGTGATGCGGTCGTCCAGGTCCTCGCGCCAGGTCGTCGACAGATTCTCCCAGTCGCGGCGGGTCGGGGTGCGGCCTTCTGGGAGGCGATCCAGTGCCGAGCGGATCTCACTGAGCGGAATGCCGACGCGCTGCGAGATGCGAATGAAGGCCACCCGGCGCAGGGTCTCGCGAGAATACCGACGTTGATTGCCGCTGGTTCGACGGCTCGATATGAGACCTTCGCGTTCGTAGAAGTGCAACGCGGACACTGCAACTCCACTACGATCGGATAGCTGCCCGGGGGTCAGCTCCTTCGTTTGCCAATCGGCCATCGTCATCTATTAGCTCCTCCCACTTCCACCTAAACAATACTTCAGGTATTCGTGTCCTGTACGAAAAATGAGCGGAACACCTACGCACGACGAGCCGAACCAGCGCGTTGCGGCTCGCAGACACGCCGTCCTCGCATTACGGTTTGCAGATGGGAACCGCCCCCGACTCGCGCCTGACCGTCACCTCCGAGGTCGGCCGACTACGCACCGTGCTGCTGCACCGCCCCGGCGCGGAACTACGCCGACTCACCCCGAGCAACAACGATCAACTACTTTTCGACGGCATCCCCTGGGTCGAACGCGCCCAAGAAGAACACGACGCCTTCGCCACCGTACTGCGCGAGCGCGGCGTGGAAGTGCTGTTACTGGCAGATCTGTTGACCGAAACTCTCAGTGCCAGTGGGGCAGCCAGGATCCAGGGCATCTCCGCAGCGGTCGACGCCCGCAGGCTCGGTCACGGCCTGGCCGACCAGCTCGCCGCCGAACTACGCAAATTCGACGCCCCCGATCTCGCCGACATCCTGATGGCCGGGATGACCTTCGACGAACTGCCGTTCGGTCCCGACGCCGCATCGCTGGTGCGGCGCATGCACCACGGCGGCGATTTCGTCATCGATCCGCTGCCGAATCTGCTGTTCACCCGCGATTCCTCGTTCTGGGTCGGCCCCAAGGTCGCGATAACCTCGCTCGCGCTGCCCGCCCGCAGTCGCGAGACCTCCATCACCGACCTCGTCTACGCGTTCCATCCGCGCTTCCTCGGCGTGCGGCGCGCCTACGAATCGCATACCGCGCCGATCGAGGGCGGCGATGTGCTGCTGCTCGCCAAAGGCGTTGTCGCCGTGGGTGTGGGCGAACGAACCACGCCCGCGGGTGCGGAAGCCTTGGCGCGCAGCCTGTTCGATGACGATCTAGCGCATACAGTGCTGGTGGTGCCGATCGCGCAGAATCGGGCGACCATGCACCTCGACACCGTGTGCACGATGGTCGACACCGACGCGGTGGTGATGTATCCGGGCGTGCGGAAGTCGTTGGAGGCGTTCACGATCCGTCGCGAGGACGGTTTCACCGGACGCGGCGATCTCGAGCGCATCAGCATCACCGGACCCGAACCGTTCCTGCCCGCCGCCGCCGCGGCGATGGGCATCTCCAAGCTGCGCGTGATCGACACCGGTCGCGAAGGGCCCGACGCCGAACGCGAACAGTGGGACGACGGCAACAACACCCTCGCCCTCGCACCCGGCGTTGTCGTGGCCTACGAACGCAACGAGATGACCAACTCGCGCCTGACCGAGGCGGGGATCGAGGTCGTCACCATCAGCGGCTCGGAGTTGGGTTCCGGCCGGGGTGGCCCCCGCTGCATGTCCTGTCCACTCTCCCGAGACGAGGCGTGATGTTCCACGTCGAGCTGTCCACCGATTCCACCCAGCCGCCCTACGAGCAATTGCGAATGGGCGTGATCGAACAGGTCCGCGCTGGCACGCTCACCGCGGGCACCAAGATCCCCACGGTCCGCGCGCTGGCCGCCGACCTCGGCATCGCCCCCAACACCGTCGCCCGCGCCTACCGCGAACTCGAAGCCGACGGCGTGCTCGAAACCCGTGGCCGCCAAGGCTCTTTCATCGCTTCTTCCGGCGATCCGACCCGTGATATCGCCAGCCGAGCCGCCGTCGACTACGTGACGACGATTCGCCGCCTAGGACTCGAGGACACCGACGCGATCGAGTTCGTCGAACGAGCCCTCGACACCTAACGCCAGCTGGGGAGCCAGAGGTGGTCTTGCCAGTTCTGTGGTGTGATCGCCTGACCTGTGAGGATCGGCCACAGCCACACGAAATTCGCGATCACCAAACCCAGATAGATGCTCACGATCAGCAATCCGAGTGCGTATCGCTCGTTCACCGGGGCCGGTAGGTAGGTGCCCGTCGGACTGCGCGGTATCCCCGCGGGTCTGGCCGACCCGAGAGTATCGCCGAGCGCAAGCGCCATTCCCATCACCAGGAACGGCGCGAGCACCACCGCGTAGAAGAAGTACATCTGCCGGTCCAGCGTCAGGAACCACGGCAGCAGCCCGGCGCCGTAACCCACCAGCACCGCCGCGTAGCGCCAGTCGCTGCGCACGACCGAACGCCACACCATCCAGCCGATCAGCGGCAGCGCCAGCCACCACAGCGCCGGCGTGCCGACGGCCATCACGGCCTTCACGCACTGCGCTTCGCCGCAGCCGGTGACCGTGCCGTCGGCGTAGTAGTAGAGCATCGGGCGTAGGCCCATCGGCCAGGTCCACGGCTTGGATTCCCATGGATGGTGGTTGCCCGCCGAATTGGTGAGGCTGGAATGGAAGTCGAGAGTTTCGCCCTGGTAGTACCAGAGCGAACGTAACGCGTCGGGCACGAACGCGAACGCACCGCCGCTGCCGACCTGATTGCCGACGGCGTACCGGAACACCCCGTTCTCGCTGGCGAACCACGCCCAGTACGAGGACAGGTACACCACCAGCGGGATCACCACCAGCGCGTACAGCGCGGGCCCCACATCGCGCACCGCGGTGCCCAGCCACGGCCTGCGCACCCCGTAGGCGCGGCGCGCGCTCACGTCGAAAGCCACGCTCATCAGGCCGAAGAACATGATGTAGTAGATGCCCGACCACTTGGTGCCGCACGCCAGCCCGAGCAGCACGCCCGCGCCGAACCGCCACCAGCGCACACCGAGTCGCGGACCCCAGTCCGAGACGCCGACCCGACCCGCCAGGTCCGCGCGAGCCATCCGCTCGCGGACTTCGTCGCGGTCGACTATCAGACAGCCGAAAGCGGCGGTGACCAGCAGCGACATGAAGATGTCGAGCATGCCGATGCGCGAGGAGACGAAGGTCAGGCTTTCGGCGATGAGCAGCACGCCCGCGAACGCGCCGATCAGCGTCGACCGGGCCATCCGCCGCACGATCCGCACCACCAGCAGCACCAGGATCGTGCCCGCCAGCGCCGCGGTGCCACGCCAGCCCCACGCGTTGTAGCCGAAGATCGCCTCGCTGATGGCGATGAACTGCTTGCCGACCGGCGGGTGCACGACCAGGCCGTAGGCGGGGTTGTCCTCCACGCCGCCGCCGGTGACCATCTGCCAGGCCTGTGGCGCGTAATGCTTTTCGTCGAAGACGGGGGTGCGCGCGTCGGTCGGGTAGTTCAGGTTGGCGAACCTGGTCAGCGCCGCGATGAAGGTGAGCACACCGGTGACCACCCAGCCACGCGCGGTGTCGAGCGGTCCGAAATCGGGGGCCGGGCGCAGTGGCGCCGGACTGACCACCGCCGACACGGGACGCGACGGGGGCATCGCGCGCTCATCGGTCACCGGGATCACGCCCCGATCGTAGGCGGTGACACCCACGAAGTCCGACCCGACACTTGTGCCCCCTCGTTTCCCCACCTACGCGCCCTCGGGCGCGGCTTCCCCGCCTGACACAATGAGCAGGCGCCATCTACTTACGCGGCTTTTCCGGGCAACCGAGTACCGTCCGGCCGCACTCACTCGCCTGCGGGGAGAACTTACCGGAGAGGTCGGACAACACTGTGTTGGTCTTAGCGGCAACCCCCATGGGCGATATCGGCGACGCGTCGCAGCGACTGCGCGACGCGCTCGGTTCGGCCGACGTGGTCGCCGCCGAGGACACCCGCCGCACGAAATCGCTCGCGAAGGCGCTCGGTGTCGAGATCACCGGCCGCATCGTCAGCTTCTACGACCACGTGGAGACCGCCCGCATCCCCGCGCTGCTCGACGACATCGAGAGCGGACTGCAGGTCCTGCTGGTCACCGACGCGGGCATGCCGTCGGTGAGCGACCCCGGTTATCGACTGGTCGCGGCGGCCGTCGAACGCAACCTGCCGGTCACCTGCCTGCCCGGCCCGTCTGCGGTCACCACCGCCCTTGCCCTGTCCGGCCTCCCGGTGGAACGCTTCTGCTTCGACGGTTTCGCCCCCCGCAAGGGCGGCCAGCGTCGAGAGTGGTTGCGCACCTTGGCATCCGAACAGCGAGCCATCGTCTTCTTCGAAGCCCCCCACCGCCTCGCCGACTGCATGGCCGACGCGGTCACCGTCCTCGGTCCCGACCGCCGCGCCGCCATCTGCCGCGAACTCACCAAAACTTACGAGGAAGTAGTCCGCGGCACCCTCGGCGAACTGGCCGCCTGGTCCGCCGACGGCGCCCGCGGCGAGATCACCGTCGTCCTCGAAGGCTCCCAACCGGTTTCGGCCGAACCCGCCGAATTGGTCGACGAGGTCGAAACATTGGTGTCCGGTGGTATGCGCCTCAAGGACGCCTGCGCCGAAGTCTCCGCAGGCCGAGGCGCCTCCCGCCGCGAACTCTACGACGCGGTACTCGCCGCCCGCTCGGAAACCTGAGCGGTCGAAATATGGTTGCGAATTTTTCGAATTTAGGCCATGCTGAAGCCTATGACGGGCGCGCATCGAGAGACGTTGCGGAAGGGAGCGGTGCTCCCTCCGGAGGACTTGCGTGAGCTACTCGATCTCTCCAGATTCCTCGAGCAGCACACCGAGCCCGCAGCACTACTCGGCCCTGACGGCGAACAGATTCCGCTGCCTGTCGAGGTGTACGAGGTGCTGGTCCGGGTTGTCGGCGCCATGCGCAAGCGTCGCGCGGTCACCATCGCACCGCTGGAGCAATACCTGACCACGCAGCAGGCTGCCGACCTGCTCGGGATCAGTCGCCCGACCCTGGTGAAACTGCTGGAGGCGGGCAAACTGCCCTGCGAGAAGCCATCTGGTACGCGACATCGACGGCTGCTGCTCAGCGATGTGCTCGAATACCAGGAACGCCGACGCGCGGAACGCACCGATGTACTCGACCAGTTGGTACGTGAAGCTGAGGAGGACGGCCTCTACGACCCGCCTGCCGAGGACTATCTACAGGCAGTCCGGGAAGCCCGCGCCGCGGTTGACTCCGAGACCTGATGTCAGGATTTCGGGTGGTCCTCGACGCGTGCGTGCTCGTCCCCATCGTGAAATCCGATCTACTTCTCACGCTCGGCAAACGCCATGCGTTCTGTCCGCTGTGGAGTCAGCGCATTCTCGGCGAGGTGTCGCGGGCGGTTGTCAAGGTCAATCCGCAGATGTCCTGGGGCCTGCCGGATGTTGGCGATCGACACGTCGTTGCCGCCGCCGTTCGGGGGAACGCCGCAGCGATTGCCACCGACAACATCAAGCATTTTCCCGACGATGCGCTCCGGCAATGGGGGATGCACGCCATCAGCTCCGATGATTTTCTACTCGATGTGCTCGATCTGAGTCCGAGCATGGTGCTGTCGAGCCTGATCGAGATGGTCGGTCGACGGAAAAATCCGCCCGTCACTGTGGACGATATTCTGCACGCACTCAGCTTGGCGAACGTGCCGAGGTTTGTGCACGAGATACGGGCGATCCTCGACGAGGGAATCTGAACTTGCTGTGGCGCTCCTGTGCGCCACCGGCTCGTTCGGCGATGGCCACCGGGGCGAGGCGCATCTGCTGGGCGTCGAACTCGGTGCGGTACTTGGCGAGTAGACCGTTTGCGCGATTGGGCACGACACGGTCTCATCGGTGATCGCGCAGGTCTGGTCGGCGAGTACCGAGGAGTTTGGATCGGTGGACTGATCAGATCCTGACCGCCCAGCATCGAGGACACCCTTAGCTGAGATTTGCCGTCGGGATTGCCCCGGTACGCGGGGTTCTTGGAGACAGCGTCGAGCGGGCTACCGCGCAACTGTGGCGCACAGTGAAACACCATGCGCCACCGTGCGTTCGACTATTCCTTCGGCTCGAGGTAGCGCGGGAAGATCGGTTCCGGGGTGGGGAGGTCGAGGCCCGGGACCAGGGGAGTCGCGATGTCGGCGAAGGTGCGGCCTTCCTGGGAAAGGAGGTCCAGGATTTTGGCGGCGGAGCCGGGCATGACCGGTTGGACCAGGATGGCGACGATGCGGATGACCTCGAGGGTGACGTAGAGGACCGTGGCCATGCGGGCCAGGTCTTCTTCGGTGCCTGATTTGCGCAGGGCCCAGGGGGCGTTGGCGGAGAAGTAGCGGTTGGTTTCGCCGAGGGTGAGCCAGATGGCTTCCAGGGCGAGGTGCATCTGCTGGGCGTCGAACTCGGTGCGGCACTTGGCGAGTAGGCCGTTCGCGCGGTCGAGCAGGGCGCGGTCTTCGTCGGTGAACTCGCCGGGGGTGGGGGATTTGGCGTCGCAGTTCTTGTTGACCATGGTCAGGCTGCGCTGGACCAGGTTGCCGAACTCGTTGGCCAGGTCGGCGTTGATGCGGCCTGCGATGGCGTCGTTGCTGTAGCTGCCGTCCTGGCCGTAGGAGATCTCGCGCAGTAGGAAGAAACGCACCTGGTCGAGGCCGTATTTCTGGACCAGCTCGAGCGGGTCGACGACGTTGCCCGTCGACTTCGACATCTTCTCGCCCTTGTTGTAGAGGAACCCGTGCACGAAAACGCGCTTGGGCAACTCGATCCCGGCCGACATCAGGAACGCGGGCCAGTACACGGCGTGGAAGCGGGTGATGTCCTTGCCGATGATGTGCAGATCGGCCGGCCAGAGCTTCTTGAACTGCGCCGAGTCCGTGTCGGGGAACCCGGCGCCGGTGAGGTAGTTGGTGAGCGCGTCGACCCACACGTACATCACGTGATCGGGGTCGCCGGGAACGGGCACACCCCAGTCGAAGGTGTTGCGCGAGATCGACAGATCCTTCAGACCGCCCTTGACCATGCTGACGATCTCGTTGCGTCGAGTCGCGGGCTCGAGGAACTCGGGGTTGCTCTCGAACAGCTCGAGCAAGCGGTCCTGGTAAGCGGACAGTTTGAAGAAGTAGTTGGATTCCTCGGTCCAGGTGACCGGGGTCTCGGACTCGGTGGAGATGCGGGTGCCGTCGTCGAGGAGGGTGGTTTCCTCTTCGGTGTAGAAGGCCTCGTCGCGGACCGAGTACCAGCCCGCGTAATGGCCGAGGTAGATGTCGCCGTTGGCGCTCATCCGGTTCCACAACTCGATCGCCGCGATGTGATGGTCGGCGTCGGTGGTACGGATGAACCGGTCGTAGGAGACATCGAGGGCCTTGTCCGTCGCCTCGAACACCCCGGAGTTGCGCGCGACCAGCTCCTGGACGGGAATGCCCTCGGTGGCCGCGGCCTGCTGCACCTTCTGGCCGTGCTGGTCGTTGCCCGTCATGAAGAACACGTCGTAGCCGTCGAGTCGCTTGAACCGGGCGAGCGCGTCGGTCGAGATGTACTCGTACGCGTGGCCCATATGCGGCGCACCGTTGGGGTACGCGATGGCCGTCGTGATGTAGAAGGCGGGCGCCTCGGCGCCTTCGGCTGCACTCATGATGGGAACTACTGTAATCCGGGTGGCAAACACGAATCGTCCGGCTCCGCCAGTTCCCGCGCCGCTCGCACCCCTGATCGACGCGCATACGCACCTCGATGCCTGTGGCGCAACCGATGCCGTGTCGACCACGGCCATCGTGGACCGCGCAGCCTCGGCCGGTGTCGGCCATGTGGTGACCGTCGCCGACGATCTCGCGGCGGCGCAGTGGGCCGTGCAGGCCGCGCAGTGGGATCCACGGGTGTACGCCGCAGTCGCGTTGCATCCCACCCGCGCCAACGCCCTCGACGACAAAGCCAAGGCTGAACTCGAACACCTCGCCGCCGACCCGCGGGTGGTCGCGGTGGGGGAGACCGGCCTCGACTACTACTGGCCCGGCAAGCTCGACGGCTGCGCCGATGTCGAAACCCAGATCGAGGGGTTCCGCTGGCACATCGATCTGGCCAAACGCGTGCGCAAACCGCTGATGATCCACAACCGCGAAGCCGACCACGACCTGCTCACGGTGCTGCTCGACGAGGGCGCTCCGGACACGGTGATCTTCCACTGCTTCTCCTCCGACGCCACGATGGCGCAGGCGTGCGTGGCGGAGGGGTACGTGCTGAGTTTCTCCGGCACCGTCAGTTTCAAGAACGCGCACGAACTTCGCGAAGCCGCCAAGCTGGTCCCCGACGATCAGATCCTGGTGGAAACCGACGCGCCGTACCTGACGCCGCACCCGTATCGCGGGGCGCCGAACGAGTCGTACTGCCTGCCGTACACGGTGCGCGCGCTGGCCGAAGTGCGCGAGCAGGACCCGCAGGAGCTGGCCGAGATCACCACCGCCAACGCGCGCAGGCTGTATCGGATTCGATAGTCCGTTTCGTCTGGTCGGAAGGGGGCTGGACATTAAACGTGTTCCGGCTCACATTTAGCCCACCTGGCCGTTATCTACCAGCGGCGTCTATATCGAATCGTGATCTGCAGTCCCGCTGATCGGGCAGTTGGTGTTGTCTGGCGCCAACCTTGTCGTTATCGTTCTGTAACCATGTCAGCTTTCGCACGGATCAACTCGTCACGTTCACCGCTGCTGTTCGCAGCGGTGGCGGCCATGCTGCTGATTCTGCTCGTCGGCGCCTCACTGGCCATCGTCAATCACAAGACGGTCGCCCTTGTCGTCGACGGCGAACGCACCGAGCTCACGACCATGTCCCGCGATGTGCGCGCCATTCTGGCCGACGCGGGCTACGAGATCGCCGAACACGACGAGGTGATTCCGGCCGCGAGCGCCAAGGTGGGCGACGGCGCCACCATCACCTTCAATCGTGGCCGCGAGATCACGGTCACCGTCGACGGTGTCGAGCGCAAGGTGTGGACCACCGGCACCACCGCGGGCGACGCGCTCGTGGCGATGCAGATCCCGTCCGACACGCACGTGTTGCCCTCGCGCACCGAGAAGCTGCCGCTGGCCGGTGCTGCGCTGAGCGTCTATACGCCGCGCAACATCTCGTTGATCGACGGTGCCGCCGCCCCGGTCGACGTGCGTCTGGCCGCCGCGACCGTCGGTGAATTCCTCACCGCCGCAGGCATTCCGCTCGCAGCCGAGGACTTCTCGACACCTGCCGCCCATACCCCGCTCGCCGAGGGCATGCAGGTTGTCGTCACCCGCCAGCGCATCGAGCACCGCACCGAGACCCTGCCGCTCGATCCCGCCGAAACGGTGATCGAGGACGTGACCATGAACATGAGCCGCACGGTGATCGAGAACCCGGGCTCGGCCGGTCTGCACGAGGCGACGTTCGCGGTGAAGATGGTCAACGGGGTGGAAGAGTCTCGGGTGCAGGTGCATTCGAATGTGCTCACCCCCGCCCAGCCGAAGACGATCCGCAAGGGCGCCAAGCCCGGCACCGAGGTGCCGCCGGTGCGCGACGGTGCGGTGTGGGATGCGCTGGCGCAGTGCGAGTCGACGGGGAACTGGGCCATCAACACCGGCAACGGTTACTACGGCGGAATCCAGTTCGACGAGAGCACATGGGCACGACAGGGTGGCCTGAAGTACGCCCCCCGCGCCGACCTGGCCACCCGCGAAGAGCAGATCGCGATCGCGGAAGTGACCCGCGCCCGCCAGGGTTGGGGCGCATGGCCCGCGTGCACCGGTCGTTTGGGGCTCAGCTGATTTCGCAAGTACCTGACCCGGGCACGCCAGGGTTGGGGCGCGTCGCCCGCGTGCACCGCACGCTGGGAACTACGCTGATTTCGCAAGTACATGGGTAACTCCCCAACCCCCTCCAACCAGGTGCGCACTGTCCGCGAGGCCGAGAACTAACGGTTGAGCTACCGGACGGCACGCTGAATACGCGGAGAGGCGGAACAGCGGCGACGGGTGGTTTTCTGATGCGTTCGAGTTCGGCGTGGTTGCGGGCGGCTGTTGCCGCAGCGTTGGCGGCGGGTGTCGGGCTCGGTGGGGCTGCTGTCGCGCACGCCGAGACGCCAGGAGTGGTGATCGCGGTCGAGCGGGCCGACGGGTTTCGGGGGATGGGTGAAACCCAGATCATCGACTACTGGACTCGGGGCGTCGGTGGGGTTGCGCAGCCTGCCAGTGGTGCGGTGTTCGTGCCCGCGGGGCAGGCGCCGGCGGGCGGGTGGCCGATTGTCGCGTGGGATCACGGGACGACGGGGCTCGCATCGGGGTGTGGGGGCATGTCGAATGCGGGTGGGACCGCTTGGCCGGTGACTCAGGACGAGTTCTTGCGGCGGGCGGTGAGCAAGGGGTTCGCGGTTGTCGCGCCCGACTATTTGGGGCTGGGACGGTTCGATACCGGGCCGCATCCCTATCTCGGGATCGACACCGAAGCCACCGCCACCATCGACTTGTTGCGGGCGGCGCGGTCGGTGCGATCGGATCTGTCGCCGGTGTGGGTGGCGGCGGGGATGTCGCAGGGTGGTCAGGCGGCGCTGGGGACGGGGCATCGGCAGGCGAGTTACGCACCGGAGCTGGATTTCCGGGGGACCATCGCGATCGACCCGGAATCGGATGTGGAGAAGGTGGCCCAGGTGCTCGTTCCGGGTAATCCGGACCGGCTCGGCGGGGGCATTCTCGGGTTCTCGGCGAGCATTCTGGCGGGGATGCGGGCGTCGCGGCCGGATGCGCAGGTGGACAGCTTTCTCAGTCCGCTCGGTCGGCAGGTCGTCGACGAGATCGGCACGATGTGCCAGGACGACATCGATGCGAGGGTCGCGGGTCTGACCTTGGGTCAGTTGCTCGCGAAGCCGCTGGGCGAGGAGCCGATGCGGTCGGCGATGGCCGATTACATGACCGTCCCGACCAGTGGGTACGACGCGCCGATTCTGCTGCTGGTCAATGCCACCGACGAAACGGTGCCCTCACCGCTGCACGCCTCCCTGGCCGCACAGTTCACCGCGGGCGGCGTGAACTACACCCCGGTGGTCGGATTCGGTCGTCACTGCGACCTGAACCCAGCGATGTGGTCAGAGATCGATACGTTCCTGGATCGGGTTCACTCGTGAATAGCGCAGACCTTGGATTTTCAGAGATCGATACGTTCCTGGATCAGGCCCACTGACTACTTCCATTGCGAGTCACCTCACAGCTTGTCAGCGTTACTGAGAATTTCTCAGACGGCCCACCACTCGACATAACTCCTGGACGGACCCCCATTTCGGGGGTTGCCGAAAGGTTGCGAAGGACTCTTTTCTCTCAGGATCTCTCCTGTACGGTCGTCCAGGTCAATGCGCCCGATCAACCCGAAAGACGTCTCCCGATGCCGAAAACCCTGAACCGCGCTGCGTTCGCAGCCACCCTCACCGCTGCCGCGCTGGTGACCGCCACCTATGCGCCCGCGTCGGCGGAGCCGGGTGGTCTGCTCGCCACCGAAACGCAGCCGGCGGACTGGCACAACGGACTCGGCGGCTCGGTGATCGAGTACACGACCACCGATTCGAGCGGTGCCGAGCGCCCCGCCAGCGGCGCGCTGTTCCTGCCAGAGGGCGATGCGCCCGCCACCGGCTGGCCGATCATCGCCTACGACCACGGCACCCTCGGTTCCGGACCGAGCTGCGGTGGCCAGGCCGATCCCGATCTCGCCCCGCTGCCGGTCAACCGGGCCGCCGAGGACGAGCTGATCGCGCGCCTGGTGGACCAGGGCTTCGCCGTCGTCGCGCCCGACTACCTCGGCTTGGGCCGGTTCGACACCGGTCCCCACCCGTATCTCGAGGTGCGTAGCGAGGCGACCGCCACGATCGATCTGGTGCGTGCCGCCCGCGCGTCGAACGCCGACCTCTCGCGCACCTGGAGTGCCGTCGGCGCCTCGCAGGGTGGGCACGCGGCGCTGAGCACCGCGTCGGTGCAGGCGAGCTACGCACCCGAACTCGACTTCCGTGGCACCGCCGCGGTGGACCCGGCCTCCGACGTGGAGAAGGTGCTGCCGCTGCTCGGACCGGGGATCCCGGCGATGGAGGGCACCGCGGGCCTCACCGGTTTCACCGTCAGCATCCTGGCCGGTCTGCGCGACACCCATCCCGAGGCGCAGGTCGACTCCTACCTCACGCCCAAGGGCAAAGAGGTCCTCGACGCGGCAGGCGGCCAGTGCATCGACGAGATCGTCGCCGACGTGAAGGGCCTCGGCCTCGGTGACCTGTTCGCCCGGCCGCTGTCGGACGGCCCGCTGCGCGCGGCTCTCACCGAGTACATGACGCTGCCGACCACCGGTTACGACGCGCCGATCCTGTTGCTGGTCAACGCGACCGACACGGTGGTGCCCTCGCCGCTGCACGCTGCGCTGATCGCCCAGTTCGCGGTCGGTAATGTCGACTTCGAGACGGTGACGGGATTCGGGCAGCACACTGTGCTGACGTCGGAGATGTGGACCGCGCTCGACAGCTTCGTCGAGCGGATCAACGCCACGCCGCCGCAGCGCTAGTCAGCGAAGGACGCTGACCTGTAGGGAGACGAAAAGTTGTGCTGAAGAACCCGATCCGGACGACGGTTGTCGCCACGTTGGCCGCGAGCGCGTTGGCCGCCGCCTGCTTCGCGCCCGCGACAGCCGAAACCCCCGGTTCGCTCATCTCGGTGCAGGCCGAGCCCGCCGGCTGGCACGGGCTCACCAAGGGCTCGTCGGTCGAGTACTGGATGACCGACTCGGCAGGCGTGCAGCGCCCGGCCAGCGGCGCGATGTTCCTCCCCGAAGGTGACGCCCCGGCCGGCGGCTGGCCGATCGTGGCCTACGCCCACGGCAGCACGGGTGCCGGTCAGGGGTGCGGGGGTCAGGCCAACCCGGAGATCGGGCCGCTGCCGCTGCACCGCGCCGCCGAGGACCGGCTGATCAAGCGGTTCGTCGACCAGGGCTTCGCCGTGGTTTCCCCCGACTACCTGGGCCTCGGCCGTTTCGACACCGGCCCGCACCCGTATCTCGAGGCGCGCAGCGAGGCGACCGCGACCATCGATCTGGTCCGTGCCGCCCGTGCCGCCAGCCCTGAACTGTCGCGGACCTGGAGTGCGGCGGGCACTTCCCAGGGCGGTCACGCGGCGATGAGCGCGGCGCACGTGCAGGCCGAATACGCCCCCGAGCTGGACTTCCGTGGGACCGTCGCCATCGATGCGGCCTCCGATGTGGAGAAGGTCCTGCCGTTGCTCGGGCCGAATGTTCCGCCGGTGCCCGCGCTTTCGGGCACCACCGCGTTCGTCGTCAACATCCTGGCCGGGCTGCGCGCCACCCATCCGGAACTCGACGTTGACTCCTATCTCACCGAGCGTGGCAAGGGGCTTGTCGACGACGGGGGCACCCAGTGCCTGGACGAGATCGTCACCGCCACCACGGGTGTGACCGCGGCTGATCTGCTGGTGCGCCCACTCGCCCCGCTGCGGGACGCGCTCGCCGCGTACATGACGCTGCCCTCCAGCGGCTACGACGACCCGATCCTGTTGTTGATGAATGTCACCGACACGGTCGTGCCGTCCCCGCTGCACGCGGCGCTGGTGGCCCAGTTCGCGGCCAACGGCGTCGACCAGCAGGTGGTCGTCGGTACCGGCAGGCACGGCTCGGTCTCGCCCGAACAACTCGCCGCCATCGACGGTTTCCTCGCGCGCGTCAACGCGGCCCCGACACAGCGCTGAGCTGCCCCATCGGTGAGGTTGGTAGGTTCTAGCAGTGTCCGAACCAGAGAATTCCGCTCGAGGTAACCGTGCCGCACTGCTCGGTCCCGCCGAGGTGCGGACGCTGGCCGAACGTTTCGGCGTGCGACCGACCAAGCAGCTCGGACAGAACTTCGTGCACGACGGCAATACGGTGCGTCGCATCGTGTCCGCGGCCGGTGTGGGTGCGGGTGACACCGTGCTCGAGGTCGGCCCTGGTCTCGGCTCGCTGACGTTGGCGCTGCTCGACGTGGTCGACCAGGTGGTCGCCGTCGAGATCGACCCCGTGCTCGCCAACTACCTGCCCGAAACTGTTGCCGATCGCGCGCCCGGCCTGGTCGACCACCTGAAAGTGGTCGAAGCCGACGCGCTGCGGGTGCGTCCGGAGCAGCTGCCCGCCGTGCCGACCGCGCTGGTGGCGAACCTGCCGTACAACGTGGCGGTGCCGGTGCTGTTGCACCTGCTCGCCATCTTGCCGAGCATCATGGTGTCGCTGGTGATGGTCCAGGCCGAGGTGGCCGATCGGCTGGCCGCCGAGCCCGGTAACCGGGTGTACGGGGTGCCGAGTGTCAAGGCCGGTTTCTTCGGCAAGGTCCGGCGCGCCGGCCATGTGGGGACGCAGGTCTTCTGGCCGGTGCCGCGGGTGGAATCGGGTCTGGTGCGGATCGACCGGTATGTCGAACCGCCGTGGCCGATGGACGAGGCGCATCGTCGGCGGGTGTTCGAGGTGATCGACGCGGCGTTCGCGCAGCGGCGAAAGACGTTGCGGGCGGCGCTGTCCGGGTGGGCGGGTTCGCCCGCCGAGGCCGAGCGTCGGCTCGTCGCCGCGGGTATCGATCCGACCGCGCGGGGCGAGACCCTCGAAACCGCGGCATTCGTCCGGTTGGCGGCGACGACTTAACTCGGCGAATCGTGGGCTCCCGCAGGGGAACCCGCAGTACACCGGCCGTTCATCGGGGCAGCTCGCGTGGCGCCTGTGAAAGCAATTGTGGACAACCGGTTTTCGCCGCGTCTGCAGTTGATCATGATCTGCGGGCAGCGCTCCCGGTGGCGCCCCGGAATCGGTGTCTCACCAGGCCTGGGGAGCGCTGTGGATGATTCTGTGGATGATTCGATCTGCGTCAGCGGCAAGGGTGAACCGCTGGTGAACGTAGCGGTGTCGAGCAGGCGCGCCACTGTGCTGGGCGAGAACGCATCTCGCCCAGCACAACCTCGCGTCGGCGGTCGTGCGATCACGCGCTCAGTGCGTAACCCGCTTCGTCGACCGCGGCGGCCACCTCGGTGTCGGCGAGTTCGCTCGCGCTGTCGACCCGGACGAGGCCGCTGGCGAGGTCGACATCCACGCTGGTGACGCCGTCGATCTTGCCGATCTCCTGCTTGACCGAGCTCGCGCAGTGTCCGCAGGTCATCCCCGTGACGGTGTAGGTGCTTGTGGCCATGGCCGACTCCTTCGCTCATACGGTCCAGGGGTATGTCCCCGACGGGAACGAACATACCCCCCATGGGTACCGAGCGCAACCCCGAGACCGGGCGGTGCGCGTTCGGCGTACGTACTAGTCGGTAGAACCTATTACGCTTGGCAATCGTGCTGTCAGTTGTGCCCAGCCCGGTCGTCGTGCGAGCTCCGTCGAAGGTGAACCTGCATCTCGGAGTCGCTGATCTGCGCCCGGATGGATACCACGACCTCACTACCGTTTTTCAGGCGTTATCCCTGGCCGACGACCTGCGACTGGCCCCGGCCGCCTCGCTCACCGTGCGCGTCACCGGTGAAGGCGCGGCCGAGGTGCCCACCGACCGCACCAACCTGGTCTGGAAGGCCGCGGTCCGGTTGGCCCATCTGGCAGGCAGGGCCCCGCTGGTCGAGATCGCCATCACCAAGGGCATCCCGGTGGCAGGCGGCATGGCGGGCGGCAGCGCCGACGCCGCCGCGACCCTGGTCGGCCTGAACGAATTGTGGGATCTCGGCCTCGGCCGCGACGAGCTGTCCACCATCGCCGCCGAACTCGGCAGCGACGTCCCGTTCTCCCTGCACGGCGGCACCGCGCTCGGCACCGGCCGCGGCGAACGCCTGCTTCCGGTGTTGTCGCGCAACACTTTTCACTGGGTGCTCGCGCTCGCCAAGGAAGGCCTGTCGACACCGTCGGTCTTCCGTGAACTCGACCGCCTGCGCGCCGAAGGTGAGCCGCCGCGCCTCGGCGACCCCCAGAAACTCATGCAGGCACTGGCCGCGGGCGACCCGCACACCCTCGCCCCGCTGCTCGGCAACGACCTCCAGGCCGCGGCGCTGTCGCTGAAACCGGAATTGCGCCGCACCCTGCGCGCGGGCGTCGGCGCGGGCGCCCTGGCCGGGCTGGTCTCGGGGTCGGGCCCCACCTGCGCGTTCCTCTGCGAATCCGAGGAAGCCGCGATCGGTGTCGCCGCCGAACTGGCAGGCGCGGGCGTGTGCCGCAGCGTGCGCACGGCGAGCGGTCCGGTTCCGGGCGCCCGCGTGCTCGACGGTTCCTGACCAAACCCTCATTCGGAGCCAAGCGGTTCTGAAAAATACGTCCATACCTTGGTGTTCGTCGAAGCGATCAACGTGTTCGGCGCAAACCGAAGGAGCAATGGATATGCGTAAGACCCTCACCACAGGCACCGTTCGTCGTCGCGTCGGAATGGCCGCCCTCGGCGCCGCCGCCCTCGCCGCAGTGGCCGTTCCCGGTGCCGCATGGGCGAACGACGACGCCGCGAGCCCGGTGGCGCAGGACCACAGCGTGACCATCGACAGGGGTGAGAACGTCGACTTCCGAGAAGGAACCGCGGCCAACGCGAAGCCGCTGGACATCTCGCCCGAGGAATTCCAGCAGATGATCGCCGACGGGCAGTTCCGCTCGGCCACCCCGTCCGTCCAGGGCGACGAGTACGGCAACACGAAGGTGCTCGAAGTCTCCGCCGAGGAGTTGGAGCGGATGATCGCCGACGGCGAGGTCGTCCCGGCTACCCCGCTGCGCTGACCGACCGCAAGGACGCGAATCGGTGCCGCGCGGGCTGTTAGCGCAGCGCGCGCGGCAACGCGTCCGATACGGCAAGTAGGCTCGTCCAGGCCGGATAGTCACGCGAAAGGCGGGCGAGCTTCACTTATGTCGAACCTGATCAACCTCGAACAGGTCTCCAAGAGCTTCGGCGTCAAGCCGCTGCTGGATGACGTCTCCCTCGGCATTCACGCCGGGGAACGGATCGGGGTGGTCGGCCTCAACGGTGGCGGTAAGACCACGCTGCTCGAGGTCCTGACCGGACTGGAGCCGCCCGACAAGGGCCGAGTCAGCCGGGTGGGTGGACTGCGGATGGCCGTGGTCACCCAGCGCGGCGTGCTGCCCGAGGGCGCGAGCATCGGTTCGATCGTGTTCGCCGGGCTTTCCGACGACCTGTCGACCGCCGACATCGCCGACCACCAGTGGGCCGCCGATTCGCGCGTGCGCTCGATCCTCGAGGGCATCGGCATCGCCGATCTGGGCCTGGACACTCTCGTCACGAACCTCTCCGGTGGTGAACGCCGCCGCGTCGCCCTGGCGGCCGCCCTGGTGCGCGACCTTGACCTGCTGGTCCTGGACGAGCCGACCAACCACCTCGACATCGAGGGTGTGCAGTGGCTGGCCCAGCACCTGGTCGCCCGGCGCACCGCGCTCGTCGTCGTCACCCACGATCGCTGGTTCCTCGACACCGTCGCCAACCGCACCTGGGAGGTCGTCGGCGGCAAGGTGGAGGTCTATGAGGGCGGCTACGGCGACTGGATCTTCGCCCGCGCCGAGCGTGCCCGCCAGTCCGACGCCTCCGAAGCTCGCCGTCAGAACCTGGCCCGCAAGGAACTGGCCTGGTTGCGTCGCGGTGCCAAGGCGCGCACCTCCAAGCCGCGCTATCGCGTCGAGGCCGCCGAGGCCCTGATCGCCGATGTGCCCGCGCCGCGTGACTCGGTCTCGCTGGCCGCGTTCGCGCGCAAGCGCCTCGGCCGCGTGGTGATCGAACTCGAGGATGCCTCCCTGACCACCCCCGACGGCCGCGTGCTGGTCGACGACCTCACCTGGCGGCTCGCGCCGGGCGAGCGGGTCGGCCTGGTCGGCGTGAACGGGTCGGGCAAGACCACCCTGTTGCGCGCGCTGGCCGGGGAGACCGAGCCCGCCAAGGGCAAGCGGATCCAGGGTCAGACCGTGCAGATCGGCTGGTTGCGTCAGGAACTCGACGACCTGCCCACCGATATGCGCGTGCTCGAGGCCGTGCAGCAGGTCGCGCAGCGAATCATGCTGGGCGACAAGGAGATCTCCGCCGGTCAGCTCGCCGAACGGCTCGGTTTCACCCCGGCCCGCCAGCGCACCCCCGTCGGTGATCTCTCCGGTGGCGAACGCCGCCGCCTGCAGCTCACCCGCATCCTGATGGCCGAGCCGAACGTCCTGCTCCTCGACGAGCCGACCAACGACCTCGACATCGACACCCTGCAGCAGCTGGAGGATCTGCTCGACAACTGGGCTGGCACGCTGGTGGTCATCAGCCACGACCGCTACCTGGTCGAGCGCATCTGCGATTCCACCTGGGCCCTGTTCGGCGACAGCAAGCTCACCAACCTGCCCGGCGGCATCGATTCCTACCTGGCCAAGCGCGCCACCATGGCGGGCAACACCAAGCCCCTCACCGCGAAAACCGGTGGTACCTCGACGGATTCGTCCGATCGTCGCGCGGCCCGCAAGGAACTGTCGAAGGTCGAACGCAGCATCGCCAAACTCGACGAACGCGAACAGAAGCTGCACAAGCAACTGGCCGATGCCGCGACCGACCCGGACAAGCTGGTCAAACTGGGAGCAGAGCTGAAGGAAGTTGTCGCCGAGAAGGAAGCGGCAGAAGAGCGCTGGATGGAATTGGCAGAAGCCGCCGACCAGTGATCTCGTACGCACATGGGTAACTCCTGGGGTACGGGCTGAACCGGCCAGGAGACCTGCTGTCAGCCGCCGACGCTGCGTGACCCCGCGCTCGGGTCTGGCCCGAAGTCGCGGAGAGGCGGATCAGCGATGACGACCGGTATACATGTCTGGACGAAATCGGCGCCGAATTCGGTGAGGACGATGCTGCGGTAGCTCACCTTCGTCCCGAAACCGGGGCGCTTCATCGCTTCTCGCACCTGCTCCTGGGCCTCGATGACCTGGTAGCGGTGCGGGTTGCCGACCGGTTCGCGGGTGGTCTCGATGAGCCCCAACCGGCGCAGATTGGGCAGGTACTGCGGCACCCGGTTCGGAAACCGAAGGCCCGCATGCTCACCCAGCATCGTCAGCCCGCTGATCAGCCGCTCGCCGCCGAACGCGCGCTGGCGGCCGGTGCGCACGTCGAGGGACGGCTGTGCGCCGTCGACGTGCAGAAACCGCAGGATCCGGGCCTCATCCGGGGTGATCTCGGCGAGGATGCCGGGGTAGGCCGGATGGGTGTCGGGCTGGGTGGCATGGGTGCTGACGGACAGTCGCAGCAGTTCGGCGCCCTGTTCGCGCAGAGTCGGCATACCCGCGTCGCCGGCCTGTTCGGTGCCCGACGGTAAGCCGAGCGCGTGCCGAAGCCGTTCGCGCACTTCGGTTTCCGCTTCGGCGAGCACCTCGTTGGGCGGGTTGCCCGCCATGCTGCCGCGCAGGACCGTGGCGGTCACGCCGAGGGCAGTATCGAGGGTCCACAGCGTCATACCCGAGGCGGCGGTGAGGGCGACCCGGGCGACACCGGTCGCCACCCGCACTGTCCGTACCGGCGAGACCGGGAGCAGCCCGCGCTTGTCGCCGGAGACCTCGAGCGGCGGTACCGATCGTCGCACCATATCGGTGGACGGGGTCCCGTCGTCTACATCCATGTCGTAGCTACTCCTGTGCCGAAGACCAGGATATGAGCGTATCCGGCGAGCAGTCCCAGCGCGCCGCCGTGGACGAAAAGCAACCATTCGTCCTGTTTGATCGCCGAACGCAGCATGTCCACGAAGTCGTGCGGCGAAAGTGCGGACATTTGCCGGGCGATGTACTCGTTGACCTGCCTGCCCTGTTGGGCGTTGAACGCGGGGTCGGCGAAGGCCAGCGGCGCGATCGCCATGGCCTGCGCGGTGAGTGTTGTTTGCAGCGTGTCGTATTCGCGGCTGCCGAGCATGAACTTCACCGCGGGCCGCGCGGGTCCGAGGGCCCGATCGGCGGCGGGGCGCAGGGTGTCCTCGAGCATCTGCAGCGTGCGATCCGAGCGCGGGCCGTTGAGCAGTTCGTCGCCGATATTGGCGACGGTGACGACCTCGGTGGACACCAAAGCCGCATAACCGGCGGTGATTTCGGGCTGACGCTTGATCAGCAGACCCTGCCGCCACGGGCACCACCACTTCGGCGTGGCGGGCGCGAAGATCATGTTGATGCCGACCCAGTTCACCACCCAGCCGATGATGATCCCGCCGACCGGCAGCACGATCAGTGGCGAGAGCCCGGTGGTGTGCAGCGCCAGTACCAGCAGCAGCCCGCACGGTGCGCCGAAGTAGAAGCCGAAGTTCTGCATGAACCGCAGTTCCTTGGCGCCGAGTACCTCGAACAGTTGGTTGAGCAGTTGCGGTCGGGCCTGGAAGTAGCGGATCACCATCTGCTTCACATCGAGCAACTGGTCGATGTTGGCGCCGAGCTCGATCGTCAAGTCGCGCAGAATCTCCGGCAGTTGCGAGCGCACCCGCTCGTGGATCATCTCGCGCACGCCCGCGGGCAGGTTGTACCAGAGCTGCGGATGTTCGCGGCGCAGGATCACCTCGACGATGTCGCGGATCTGCGCGTCGGCCACCTCGGCCAGATGTTCGGCCAGCTTCTCCGGATCGAGCTCGCGGTAGAAGTCGGAAACACTGCCGAGCTTGGACAGCCCCTTGTCGACCGCGATGCTGGCCATCTTGTCGGCGCGCGAGGGCACGATGCCCTGCCAGCCGATCCGGCCGTCATAGCTGAGCAGCGGCAAAATCTGGATTCGCTTGGGCAGATAGGGGAAGACCGCGCGCAGACCGGGCAGCCGGAAACCGTGGAATTGGATCGGCTGGAACAGCATGAGAATGCCGGACCAGTTGGTTATGTAACCGATAATTCCTGTGAAAAGAGGAATGGTCAGAATTTCCAGCAGGAGTGTCGGGTGTAACCCGAACACACTCTCCAACACGACACGCCCTCCTGCCGATACCCGGTGACCACCGCCTCACCGAGAACCAAAATTTATCACCCCCGCGGCGAGGTGACCCTACTGTGAGATGGGGAACTGGGTCCATTCGTCGTGCGTCAGGCCACAGGGTAGTGTCTGAGACATCAGTCACAGAACCTGTCCCGAATGCCCTACTCGCCCTGGCGAGTCGGACACAATAACCACCACCACCTTTCGTGACAGGCCACAAATATCGTGCAGAGGGGACGCGCGATAGCTGGCAGCACTGTTCACATGGCGAGACTTCGGAGTAGGACGTGACAGACGACAGGACCGGACAGGACCTGGCCCGTGCCGGTACCCGCGCCGTCGAGCGCAGCTCGGATGTCGAGCAGCGCCAGATCAGTAATGAGGCACGGTTGATCCGTGGCGTCTTCCGCGCCGCCGGATTGGCCGCCGGTACCGCGGTGCGCGGCAGCCAGTGGGCTGTCGGCACCACCTACGAGGTCACCAAGGAACTCGCCCAGGCCGCACTCGACGGGGAATCCTCCGCCGATATCGCCGAGCGCACCGGCAATGCCCTTCGCTCCATCGCGCGCAGCGCACTCGGCGTCACCGAGGGGTCGGTGCGCGAGATCGTCAGCTATGTGCCGACGCCCAACGGCGCGAACCAGCAGGCCATCACCGTCGGCCCGTACCTGCGTTCGGCCACCACCGATGACCTGCGCCGACGCGGTGACGCGCTGCTGGCGCGCTCGGCGGATGTGTACTTCACCGAGGACGTGCACCCGGCGTATGACCGCATCCTCGACGAGGTCGCGCCCGACGAGGCCCGCATCCTGCGGTTCATGGCCCTCAACGGTCCGCAACCCTCGGTCGACGTGCGCACCAACCGTCCGCTCGGCATCGGCTCGGAACTGGTGCAGGGCGACCTGACCTCGGTTCCCGAGCAGGCCGGCGTGCGCTACCCGGACCGTTCGCGGTCCTACCTGATCAACCTCAACCGCCTCGGTCTCACGCTCACCTCCGACGATCCGGTGGTCCTGAGCCGGTACATGGTGCTGGAAGTGCAGCCCGTCGTGGAGCAGGCGCTCAAGAAGGCCGGGCGCGCGCCGAAGATCGTGCGCAAGAGCTTGCGACTGTCGGAATTCGGTGAGGATTTCTGCCGCACCTGCTTCACCATGGGGTAGCCCAGACAGCCGGGGCAGCCGGCGCCGGAGGTCACACTCCGGTGTCGGCAGTGATAGCGATCTGATACAGAACGGGCGGCGAGCCGTTTCTGGTGGGATCGTGGAGAGATGGATCAGGGTCCGGAATCTCCGAACGTGCACGTCGACGAACCTGTCGCGGCCGCGTGGGTAGGCCCTGTGCCGTTGCTGCCCGGTGACGACGAGCCGTTGGTCGCCGGGGCGGACCCGGGGGAGGCGTGGATGGCATCAGCGCCGTCTGAAGACGAGCAACAGCCGACGCCGATCGAGCGACCGCCGGATCACCCCGACGATCTCATCGCGATCAGCAGGCTGAAGTACCGCTACCTGCGCAGCCTCGACACGAAGTCATGGGACGAGTTCGCCGACACGTTGACGCCCGAGGCGACCGCCACCTACAGCGAATACCTGCAGTTCGAATCACGCGAGGCCTTCCTGGCCTTCCTGCGCAACACCCTCGGTCCACACGTGATCACCGAGCACCGCTGCGATCACCCCGAGATCGACGTCGACGGCGACACCGCCACCGGCACCTGGTACCTGGCCGACACCGTGATCATCCCCGAGCACAACATGTGCCTACGCGGCGCCGCCTTCTACACCGACAGCTACGTGCGCTGCGACGACGGGCACTGGCGCATCTCGCATACGGGCTACGAGCGCACCTACGAGGTAGTGCTCTCGCTCAGCGACTTACCGAGCCTGCGGCTCACCGCGAGTCGCTGGGGGATGATCGCGCAGGAGAACCACATCTCCTCGGTGGAACGCAACCCCGGTCCGGCCGCCTGACAGGCGCCGACGCTCAGCTGCGCACGGCCGGAGCGAAGGCGTAGGTACGCGTAGCCGACCCAGACAGCCTCAGTCCGCGGTCGCGACGAGCGGTTCGAGGGTGAGCTTCGGGTGTTCCTTCTCGATGTACTGCAACCGCCACTTGTCGCTGAACAGTGCCAGAATCACGCCGTCGGTGCGGGTGAACACCTCGACCCCGCGCTGACGATCGAGCTCGGCCGCCGACTCGGCATCGGTGCGCCGGGCCAGGGTGAAGGGCAGGAAGTCCAGCTGGGTCTCGACGTTGAACTCGCCCTGCATCCGGGCGGTGACCACCTCGAACTGCATCGGACCGACCGCGGCAAGCACCGGGGTGGCGTCACCGCGGGCGTCGTTGCGCAGCACCTGCACCACGCCCTCGGAATCCAGCTGGTCGATGGCCTTGCGGAACTGCTTGTACTTGCCCGCGCTCTGGGCGCGCAGCGTCGCGAAGTGCTCGGGCGCGAAGCTCGGGATCGGCGGGTATTCCACCTTCTTCTCGACGAACAAGGTGTGGCCCGGTGCGAGCGCGGTGGCGTTGACCAGGCCGACCACATCGCCGGGGTAGGCGGTGTCGACCGTGGTGCGTTCGCGACCGAAGACCGTCAGCGCGTACTTGGTGGCGAAGGGGCGACCGGTCTGCGCGTGGGTCACCACCATGCCGCGTTCGAATTCGCCGGACACGATCCGCATGAACGCCAGCCGGTCGCGGTGGGCGGTGTCCATGCCGGCCTGCACCTTGAAGACCACCGCGCTGAACGGGTCACCGGTCGCGCGTTCCTTGCCGGTCACGTCCTCGCGCGATCCCGGCGCGGGCGCCAGCTCCACCAGCGTCTCGAGCAGTTGGCGCACACCGAAATTCAGCATCGCCGAGGCGTAGATCACCGGTGAGGTCTGGCCCGCGAGGAACATTTCCTGATCGTGGTCCTGGCCCGCGGCCGAGAGCAGTTCGCTCTCCTCGGCGGCGGTCGTCCACGGTTCGCCCTCGCGCGCCTCGGCTTCGTCGGCGGTCAGGTATTCCTCGGGTGCGATGGTCGCGCCACCGGCGGTCCGGGTGAAGTGGATGTACTGGGCCGCCTCGCCCTCGGGCCCGCGGCGCAGCAGACCACGGAAATCGCCCGCGATGCCGACCGGCAGGAAAAGGGGAGTGGGCGTGAGACCGATCCGCTCGCTGATCTCGTCGAGCAGGGCGAGGGGGTCCTGGCCCGGCCGGTCCCACTTGTTGATCACGGTGATCACCGGGATGCCACGGTGACGACAGACCTGGAACAGTTTCAAAGTCTGCGGTTCGAGGCCCTTGGCCGCGTCGATCAGCATCACCGCGGCGTCGACAGCGGTGAGGACGCGGTAGGTGTCCTCGGAGAAATCCGAGTGACCGGGAGTGTCGACCAGGTTGATCACATTGTCGATATCGGACCCGGCGACCCGGTAGTTGAACTGCAGCGCGGTCGAGCTCACCGAGATACCGCGCGCCTTCTCCATCTCCATCCAGTCCGACACCGTCGACTTGCGACCGGCCTTACCGTGGATCGCGCCGGCTTCGGAGATCATCCTGGCGTGCAGCGCGAGTGCTTCGGTCAGCGTCGACTTACCCGCGTCGGGGTGCGAGATCACGGCGAACGTACGCCGACGGGCCACCTCGGCGGGCAACCCGCGTGGGGTGGTGGCGACGACTTCTCCGGACTCGGTCAACGGATGAGACCTTTCGCAGTGGGCGGCAACCTATCCAGCCTAGAGGGCGGGTCTATCGCCAGGTCGCCGGGGTGGTAGCCCTGATTTTTACCGGCGATGCAGGTGCGGTATGGTTGGCGGGTTGTCTCGGCGAGGGTGAGTGCCCGTTTGGTGCGCACACCGTGATCGACGCGGCTCGGCTGAGTTCTTTGGGCCGTCCTCGTTCGTTCTTTCGTCCGACGAGCAGACCTTGACCCCGCCAGGTGGGTCACCCATGACCAAGCCGTAGGAGCGCATTCGTATGTCCGACGCCAATCTGATCGAAGCCGCCGTCCGCACCGAATTCGGTAAGGGCGCCGCTCGCCGTACCCGTCGCGACGGCAACGTGCCCGCCGTGCTGTACGGCCACCACGCCGAGCCGCAGCACCTGTCGCTGGACGCCAAGGCGTTCGCCAAGATCCTGCGTCTGCACGGCACCAACGCCATCCTCAACCTGCAGATCGACGGCCAGCCGCAGCTGGCGATGACCAAGTCGGTCGTCGTCCACCCGATCCGTCGCTACATCGAGCACGCCGACCTGCTGATCGTCAAGCGTGGCGAGCGCGTCACCACCGACGTCAACGTCGTGGTCGTCGGCGACGCCGTCTCCGGCGCCCTGATCACCCAGGAACTCAACACCCTGTCGATCGAGGCCGACGCGATGAACCTGCCCGAGACCATCGAGGTCTCGGTCGAGGGCGTCGCCACCGGCACCCAGATCCTGGCCGGCGCCATCACCCTGCCCGAGGGCGTCACCCTCGCCGGTGACCCGGAAGCGCTGATCGTCAACGTCATCGAGGCGCCGTCCGCCTCGCAGATGGACGACGAGGGCGAAGGCACCGCCGCCGACACCGTCACCGCCGAGACCGCGCCCGCCTCCGAGTAGGACTGCGCTACGGTTCGGCCTGTGACCGAATCCATCGGGCCCGCGCTCGTAGTCGGACTGGGTAACCCCGGCCCCGAATACGAGCGCACCCGCCACAATGTGGGCTTCCTGGTCGCCGATGTGCTCGCTGAGCGCGTCGGCGGCCGTTTTGCCGTGCACAAGAAGTCCGGCGCCGACCTGTTGCAGGCGCGACTGGACGGCCGTCAGATCCTCATCGCGAAGCCGCGCACGTACATGAACCTGTCCGGGCGGCCGGTTGCCGCGCTGGCTAAGTTCTTCTCGGTGCCGGTGGACCAGGTGATCGTGGTCCACGACGAGCTGGATCTGCCGTTCGGGACGCTCAAGCTCAAGCAGGGCGGCGGCGAGGGTGGACACAACGGTCTGCGGTCGATTTCGCAGGCGTTGACCACCAAGGAGTACCTGCGGACGAGGATCGGGATCGGGCGTCCGCCGGGGCGGCAGGATCCGGCCGATTATGTGCTGAAGGCGTTTTCGGGGCCGGAACGCAAAGAGGTTCCGGTGATCGTGGAGCAGGCGGCCGATGCGGTGGAGTTGCTCCTGAAGGTCGGGCTGGAAGCAGCCCAGAACAACTTGCACTGAAACACTCGGCGCGCCAAGGCTCTTGGCGCGCCGAGTGCGTTCTCAGCGCAGGTGGACCGCGGTGGCAGCGCGGCGGAGTTTGCCCGAGGAGGTTTTCGGGAGGGCTCCTGGGCCGAGGACTGCCACCGTGCGGGGGCGTGAACCCACCTCGGCGAAGACCTCGTGGACGATCTCCTTTTCGATGCGTTTCACCTCGTCGGGGTTCTGGTAGTCGTTGGATTCGACTACCACCGCGAAGCTTTCGCGTTTCTCGCCTGCGTCCAGGCGAACCGCCACCGCGTTACCGGGGCGCACGCCCGCCACGCGAAGCGCGGCTCGTTCGATGTCGGTGGGGTAGATATTGCGCCCGCCCATGATGATGACGTCCTTCATGCGCCCGCACACCACCATCAGGCCGTCTTCGGTGAAGTAGCCGATGTCGCCGGTGTCGAGCCAGCCGTCGGCGTCCTGGGCGGGGCGGAAGCCGTCGACGGTGACGTAGCCCGAAGTGACGGCGGGACCGCGCAATTCGATGACGCCGACCGAGCGAACCGGCAGCGGTTGGCGTTCGGCGTCGACGACGCGGCCTTCCAGGTCGTCGACCAGGTGGCCCAGGGTCGGCAGTCTGCGTGGGGTGCCGTGGTGGCCGTCTTCGGCGACCGGCACCGCCTTGCCGACGGCTTCGAGCAGGTCTGCGTCGATCACGTCGAGCACCTGACCGTGGCCGGGGTCGGGGATCGACACGGCCAGGGTGGTCTCGGCCATGCCGTAGACCGGTGTGAGGGCCATCGGGTTGAGCCCGAACTGCTTTCCCGCCGCCGCCAGTGCCGTCATGGTGTCGGGGTCGACCGGTTCGGCGCCGTTCCACATGTAGCGCACGCTCGACAGATCCAGGTTGGCATCCTCGGCCTGCCGCAGTCGCCGCGCCAGCAGGGAATAGGCGAAATTCGGTGCGGCGGTGACGGTTCCGCGATATTTGTCGATCAGTTCGGCCCACAGCAGTGGCCTGGCCAGGAAGTCCAGCGGCGTCACGCACACCACTTCGGCGCCGAATTGCATTGGCACGCTGAGGAAACCGACCATGCCCATATCGTGGAACAGGGGCAGCCAGCTGACCATCACGTCGTCGTCGGTCTGGAACTTGACCCGGTTGAACATGGCGTAGGCGTTGACGTAGAAGTTGCCGTGGGTTATTCGCACCGCCTTGGGCGATCCGGTGGACCCAGAGGTCAACTGCTGCAATGCGATATCGCCCTCGGTGGTGGCCACCGGGTCGGCGTCAGGACCGTTGTGCAGGTCTTCGATCCGCACCACAGTGATCCCGCGTTCCAGCAACACCGGTTCGGCGGCCGCGAACGGCGCGCCGAGAACCACGGCCTTCGCCTCGATCATGCGCAGCACTGTTTCGGTGTCGCGCACCCAGACCTCGAGGTCGGTACGCGGGGTCGGTTGATGCAGCATCGTGATCGACGCGCCACGCATCCAGATGGCCTGGCAGGCGGGCGCGATGTCGACGGGCAGGCCTGCCAGTACGCCGACCGCGTCGCCGTGTCCGATCCCGGCGGCCGCGAGACCACCCGCCATCCGCCGTGCCTGCCGATGAATCTCCCCCCAGGTCTGCCGCAGTGGCGCCTCCGGCTCTCCGGTGACCAGCCCCTTCGAGCTGGTCAACGCTGTGCCAAACATTTCGTCGGTGAACCTGCTCAACGTCGGTCTCCCTTTACGCCAACGATCGGTTACGGCCGTGCTAGTGCAATCCCAACCCTGTGCACTCTCAACAAAGAAATCCCGCTCCGCTCCGCGCGTGTTAATCGGGCTGACACGTCCAGCACCCCTGCTGATCAGCTCTCGACAGCGAAGGAAGCTGCGTAGCGGTCTACATATGGTCTACCCGATAGCGCGGCAATTTCCCGCATCAGCAGATCTGTTGCCACTCTGACCTGGGCATGATGACCTGCTGCGGAATAGCGTCGCGCCGGGTGGACAGTGATGCGTACCTTGGTGAAACGCAACAGTTTCCGACCGCGAGGATTCATGCGATCAGTACCGTCCAGGACCACAGGCACCACCGGTGCCCCGGTGGCCATGGCAACGCGCAGCGCCCCGGTTCGACCACGATAGACCCTGCCATCCCGTGACCGTGTGCCCTCTGGGTGAATTGCCCAGACACCGCCGCGTTCGAGAATTCCGACAGCCGCCGCCAGCGCGTCGGCCGCCGCGTCCCCACCGGTCCGATCCACCGGCACCTGCCCCGCGAGCACCTCGCGCGGCTCAGCTGGTGAGTTCGGCCAGCGTCGCGACGAATCGGTCGAGGTCGTCCTGGCTGACGAAATAGTGCGGGGAGGCGCGCAGGATGGCGGGTAGGGTGCGCTCGGTCATGTCGAGCAGGGTGGAGCCCGCGTGGCTGACGGTGACGGTGATGGCGTGGTCGGCGAGGCTGTCGCGTAGCTGCTCCGGATCGTGGCCGTCGACGGTGAACGAGACGATGCCGCTGTGTTCGATGCCGAGATCGCGCACGGTTACCCCGGGCAGTTCGGGCAGGGTTTTACGCAGGTACTCGGCACGGGAGGCGACCGCCGCGTAGACCTCGTCGGGGCCCTGTTCGAGCAGGTAGTCGACCGCGGCGCCGAGGCCGAGGCGGGCGGCGACACCGCATTCCCAGAATTCGAAACGGGACGCGTCCTGCGCCAGGCGGTATTCGCCGGGGCTCACCCACTGGGCGCTGTGCAGGTCGAGGCGGGCCGGTTCCATCGTCTGCGCCAATTCCGCACGGACATAGAGGAATCCGGTGCCACGGGGCCCACGCAACCACTTGCGGCCGGTGCTCGACATGGCGTCGACCCCGAGTTCGGTGACGTCGATGGGCAGCTGACCGGTCGATTGGCAGGCGTCGAGCAGCACAAGCGCACCGGCTTCGTGGGCGATCGCGGTGGCCTCGGCGATCGGGTTCACGAGGCCGCCGTTGGTCGGTGCGTGCTGCAGCGAGACCAGGCGCACGCGGTCGTCGAGCATGTCGGCGAGTGCATCGGTGTCGAGGCGCCCGGTGTCGTCGCTGGGAATGCGCTCGACCACCGCGCCGGTCTGCTTCGCCCGCTGCAGGGCGGCGATCGCATTGCTGGCGTAATCGGCGCCCGAGATCAGGATCCGGTCGCCGGGGTGCAAGGGGACCGAGTAGGCGAAATCGGCCCATGACCGGGAAGCGCTGTCGCTGAGGGCGATGGTGTCGGGGGTGGCGCCGATCAGGGTGGCGAGCGAGGTCTTCACCTTCGCGAGGTCGTCGAGGCGTTCGTTAGCCGCACGGTAGCCACCGATCTCGGCTTCGCGGTGCAGATGGCCGATCATCGTGTCCAGCACGACCTGCGGGGGTAGGGATGATCCGGCGCTGTCGAGGAAGATCTGACCGTTGGCAAGTCCTGGGGTGGCGGCTCTGATCGCGGCGAGGTCAAGCATGGTGACGACGATAGCGCCGTCGGGCCGTTCGCCTTTTCGTCACTTTTCCTGTCGGTGGTTCTCGCTACTCTGGAATGAGCGAAACGCAGGTTCCCCGGCAGCACACAGCACGCGGAGGTTGGTATGGCGGTCACCCTGGAACGTTCATCGTGGCCCGATTATGCCCCCGACCAGGGCGAACTGTCGTCCAGGGCGGCTGCGGAGGCCTATGTCGGCGGGGTCTGTTTCAAGCTCGGGCCACCCGCGCTGATCGGCGCCGAACTGGAATGGCTCACCGCCGGGCCCACCGGTTCACGGCCCTCGCTCGACCAGCTCGCCGCGGCCCTCGGGCCGCACGCTCCTACCTCCATCGCTCCCACTTCGCCCGCGACACCCCTGCCCGGCGGGAGCCTGGTCACCATCGAACCCGGTGGTCAGATAGAACTTTCCAGCGCACCGTTCGCCGATCCGGCCGCGCTGACCCAGCATCTGCGCGCTGATGCAGCCCGTTTGCGGGACTTGCTCGCCGCCCGAGAGATCAGCATCTTCGCCGCCGCCGCCGACGCGGGCCGTCCCCCCGAGCGACTGCTCCGATTGCCCCGCTACGCCGCGATGGAACGTCGTTTCGACGGCGTCGGCCCGTTCGGCGCCCTGATGATGTGCAATACCGCCGCCACCCAGGTCAGTGTGGACGCGGGCGCCGATCCCGCCGAGGTCCGGGCCCGCTGGACCGCCCTCTACGTCCTCGGCCCCACCCTGATCGCCGCTTTCGCCTGCTCACCGCGCCTGCACGGCGTTCCGCGCGGGGATTGGGCGTCGCAGCGAATGCGCACCTGGTTGCGCCTCGACCCTTCCCGCACCAGACCCCCGGTGGCCGACTGGGCCGACCCGATCACCTCCTACGCCCACTGGGCACTCGACGTGCCCCTGCTGTGCGTGCGCTGCACCGACATCGACGCCGACTGGTCCCCGCCGCCCGGCGCCACCTTCGCCGACTGGCTGTCCGGCGCGCTCGACGACGAAGTCGGCCGCCGCCCGACCCGCGCCGATCTGGACTACCACCTGACCACGTTGTTTCCGCCGGTTCGAGCCTCCGGTCATCTCGAGGTCCGCTACCTCGACACCCAACCCGGCGAAGCATGGACCACGCCGATCCACCTGTTCGACGCGCTGTTGTCGGCCCCGGCGGTAGTCGCCGAGGCGACCGCGCTTGCCGCACCCACTGCGGGGGAGTGGTTGACGTCGGCCCGCTGCGGGCTGCTCGATCCGCAATTGCGCCGCGCGGCAGTCGATGTGCTGGATCTGGCCGCAGCCCATGCGCGAACATCCGCTGCCGCTGCCGAATTGGCGAGCGCGGCCGGCCGATGTCGGGCCGGTCGTAGTCCGCTCGCCGAGGTGGACTCCGCGCGCGACGGCTCGGGCGAGGTCCGATGACTTCGTTGTCGGCCGGGCAACTGAAGCGCTCGGCCGCTGATCGCCTGAAGCGCGCAGCCGATGATCGCCCGTCTCGCACTCGTTGTCGCGTGTCCGCAATTGCGCCGCGCATCCGTGTACTCGGCCTGAGGCCCGCTGCCTCGCTTCCGCCCGAAGTTGTTGTCGACCCGTCTGTTTCGGAGCTTCTCTCGTGACTCTTTCCGTCCCCACCGACCACAGCGACCGCGACCGTACGCGTGCCAGGATCGCCGAGGTCTTGCAGCGTGCTCGCCGCCGGACCGCCTTGCTGACCGACAGCGTGGACGAAGCCGATCTCGTCGCGCAACATTCGCCGTTGATGTCACCGCTGGTGTGGGATCTGGCGCATATCGGAAACCAGGAAGAACTGTGGCTGGTGCGCGATGTCGGTGGGCGCGAGGCGGTTCGGGCCGATATCGACGAGCTCTACGACGCGTTCAAGCACGCCAGGTCCAACCGCCCCGCGCTGCCGCTGCTGAATCCCGAGCAGGCGCGGGGTTACGTCGGTTCGGTGCGCGAAAAGGTTCTCGATGTCCTCGATTCCAGTGATCTGGCCGGTAATCCGCTGGTCGACAACGGTTTCGCTTTCGGCATGATCGCCCAGCACGAGCAGCAGCACGACGAGACCATGCTCGCCACCCACCAATTGCGTATCGGCACGCCGGTGCTGTCGGCCCCGCCCGCGCCCGTCGCGCCGGTGCCGGTCGGTGGCGAAATCGTCATCGAGGCAGGTGAATTCCTGATGGGTACCTCGGCGGATCCGTGGGCGCTGGACAACGAACAGCCCGCCCATCCGGTGCACGTCGACGGGTTCGCGATCGATGTCGCGCCAGTGACCAACGGGCAGTTCCTCGCCTTCATCGACGACGGCGGTTACGACCGTCGCGAGCTGTGGTCGGAGCGTGGCTGGGCGCATCGGCAGGAAGCCGGCCTGGTCGCGCCGCAGTTCTGGGAGCGCGACTGTGACGGATGGACGCGCACGGCATTCGGCGTCCGCACCCCGCTGCGGCTCGATCAGCCTGTGGTGCACGTGTGCTGGTTCGAGGCCGAGGCCTTCGCGCGCTGGGCCGGTAAGCGGTTGCCGACCGAGGCCGAATGGGAGAAGGCGGCGCGCTTCGACCCGGAAACCGGTGTATCGCGGCGCTATCCGTGGGGCGAGGAGCAGCCCGACGCACACCGGGCCAACCTCGGCCAGCAGCACCTCGAACCCGCCGAAGTCGGCGCCTACCCGGCAGGCGCCTCGGCCACCGGCGTGCACCAGCTCATCGGCGACGTCTGGGAATGGTGCTCCTCGGGTTTCGAGGCCTACCCGGGCTTCCGCGCGTTCCCCTACCGCGAGTACTCGGAAGTCTTCTTCGGCGGCGACTACCGCATCCTGCGCGGCGGCTCCTTCGGCACCGACGAGGTCGCCTGCCGTGCCACCTTCCGCAACTGGGATCACCCGATCCGCCGCCAGATCTTCGCCGGTTTCCGCCTCGCCAGAGACCTCCGCGAGGACGAACGCTGATGTGCAGACACCTCGGTTACGTCGGCCCACCGGTCGGCGTCGGCGAACTCGTCATGCGCGGCCCGCACTCGCTCTACGCCCAGTCGTGGGCGCCCACCGACATGCGCGCGGGCGGCACCATCAACGCCGACGGCTTCGGCGTCGCCTGGTGGCGCCGCGCCGACGTCGGCATCGAGAGCGCCCGCGACGCCGTCACCCGCTACCGCAACCAGGCCCCGATCTGGACCGACCCCGCCGTCGCCGAAGTCCTCGGCCAACTCGAATCCCGCTCGGTGCTCGCCGCCGTCCGCTCGGCCACGGTCGGCATGCCGGTCGAACGCTCCGCCTGTGCCCCGTTCACCGACGAACACTGGGCCTTCAGCCACAACGGAGTGATCCCGGATTGGCGAACCACTCTTGTCGCCGTTGTCGCCGACCTGAACGAAGCCTTCGCTGTCGGCGCGGACACCTCGGCCCGATCGGATAGCGGCGAGGTATCGGGGGCTTCTGTGTCGGTCGCGGATGAGATGCCCGCCGCCGCAACGCTCGGCACGGATACATCCGTCCGGATGCGGCCGAGCGCGAGGTCTGCCGATGTGCCGTCGGTGGTGGCCGAATCCGCTGAGGCCGACGCACCGGAATGCGATGGCCTGCCCAGCTCCGCCGTGCTGTTCGGGTCGCCCGCGGTCCTTTTGCGAGCTGAGGCGCTGACGGATTCCGCCGCGCTGTGGGTGCTGCTACGAGGACTCCTCGGGGCGATCGATCCCGACGGCCCGGTCACCTCCCCGGCCGACGCCTTGCAACTTCTCGTCGCGGCTGTGCTCCGGCACCAACCGAAAGCCCGCTTGAACCTGTTGCTCGGCAACGGAATCCAACTGTGGGCCACCACCTGCTGGCATGCATTGTCGGTGCTCGTCGCCGACGACTACACCGTGCTGTCCTCCGAACCCTACGACGCCGACCCGCGCTGGCAATCCATCGCCGACCACCAGCTGGTCACCGCCACGCCCGGCCACTGCACCACCACCGAACTCCCCGCCACCGAAAGGGCTCGTTCATGACCGCGCCGCTGCTGGACATCCACCTCACCGACGACGATCTCACCACGGCCTTGCGCACCGACGCCCGCACCGGCCTCACCGCCATCCCGAAGTCGTTGCCGCCCAAGTGGTTCTACGACGCCCGCGGCAGTGAACTGTTCGAGCAGATCACCGAACTGCCCGAGTACTACCCGACCCGCACCGAACGCGCCCTCCTCGAGCGCGTCGTCGGCGAGATCGCCGCGGCGGCCCATGCCGAGGTGCTGGTCGAACTCGGCTCGGGCTCAGCCGCGAAGACCCGCCTGCTACTGGACGCCCTCACCGCCGAAGGCTCACTGAAAACCTATGTACCGCAGGATGTCTCGGCATCAGCACTGCGCGGCGCCGCCGATGAGATCGCCGCCGAATACCCGAACCTGTCCGTGCACGGCGTGGTCAGCGATTTCACCGACACCCTGCACAACCTGCCCCGGGGCGGGCGCCGCATGATCGCCTTCCTCGGCGGCACCATCGGCAACCTGGTCCCCGCCGAGCGCGCCGACTTCCTGGCAGGCATCCACGAAGTCCTCGAACCCGGCGAACTACTCCTGCTCGGCGCAGGCCTGGTCATCGACCCCGCGATCCTGGTCCCCGCCTACGACGACGCCGCGGGCGTCACCGCCGATTTCAACCGCAACGTCCTACACGTCCTCAACAACCGCCTGGACGCCGACTTCGCCCCCGAGAAATTCGACCACATCGCCCTCTGGGACCCGGAAAACGAGTGGATCGAAATGCGCCTGCGAGCCACCGAACCGATGACCGCCACCATAAAGGCTCTCGACCTCACCGTCGACTTCACCGCAGGCGAAGAAATGCGCACCGAAATCTCCGCCAAATTCCGCCCAGAATCCCTGTCCACCGAACTCCACACCGCGGGCTTCACCCCCACCAACACCTGGACCGACCCCGACCACCGGTTCATCCTCACCCTGGCCGAACGCCGCTGATCAGAAGACGCCAACCGGCTCCCCGCCGACGCCGACAAGGCACCGGTCGGCGCATGACCGGATATCGGTCGCGTTCGCGTCGAAACTTCCCGTCGCCGGGACGGTGCGCCGACGGTCCGGGACCACCGGTCGCCGCGTCGCGGGAACTAGAGGTCGAGTTCGTCGGCGAGGTAGTCGCCGCTGATGAGGTTTTCGTCGCCCTCCAGGTCTTTTTCGACGCCTTCCTCGCCGTCGATGGCATCGTCGTCGAAGAGGTCGCCGTCGACGCTGTCGTCGCCGCGTACACCCATCGCGACTTCCTCGGCGGGACGTTCGTCCTCTTCCATCGCCTCGTGGCGGGAGCCTCGCTCGGTGTATTCCTCGGCGACTTCCTCGTTGATGCCGAGGAAACCGTCGGCGTCGGCTTCGTGATTGCGGATCACGTAGTCGGCGGGTGGGTCCTCCACATAGCGCTCGTATTCGACGATGTCGTCGGCTTGATCGTCATCGCCCATGTCCATGTCCAGCGGTTCACGGCTCATGGTTTCCAGTATCGGCCTCCGATCGCTGTGCGTCACGAGCCACGCTCGGGTGTCGCTCAGGGGCGTCGGCCGCTCGTGTCCTCGGAGACGCCCTCGAGGACGGCGGCGAACCATTCGACGAGCGGGCGCAGCTCGTTCCAGGCGCGGCGGATATGGGTGGCGGCGGCGGGGGTGGTGAGCCAGTCGGGGGCGCCGAATTCGCGATGTACGGTCAGTGATTTTTGGCGGAGCAGGTCGATGCGAGGGTGGTCGATGGGGTAGCCCCTCGGCTTGGTTTTGAGCTTGTCGCCGCCGAGGGTGTAACCGGCTGCGGTGGTCGCGGCCAGGATCTTTTCGAGTTCCGGGCCGCGCACGTCGTCGTCGATTGTGGTGCGCAAGACGGCCAGGGCCGTGGGTGAGGGTTGGAAGCAGCCGCCCGCGACGAACAACCCGGCCGGCCCGATCTGCACGTACCAGCCGACGCCCGGCGACACCCCCGCCACCGCACCCTGACGGGTCTTGTAGGGCAGTTTGTCGGCGGAGAACCGCACATCACGGTAGGGCCGAAAGATCTTGGCCTGCCCGAATTCCGCGGCCAGTTCGGCACACAGCGCGGTCATCGGGGCGCGCACAGCCTCGTCGTAGATGTGTTTGTGCGCGTTCCAGAAGGCCTTCGAATTATCGGCCTCGAGGTCTTCGTAGAAGTCGAGGCCGGCGAGCGGGAATCCGGTGAAAGCGTCCATCGGTGCGGTGATTCTCAGTTCTGTTCGGGGATCAGGGTGGCGTCGAAGAAGAAGATCCGGATCGCGAGCCCGGCCAGCAACGCGGTGAGCGCGGCGATCGCGGACCAGTAGCCGAGTGACTCGCCCTTCTTGTGGGCGTAGAGGCCGAAGCCGATGCCGAGCACGCCGAAGATGATCGGGAAGAACAGCAGCGCGATCACGGCGAACACGAACCCGACCGTCGACCAGGTCTGGCGCTTCGGGCTGTCGGATTCCGGTGTGTCGATCGGCAAGCCACCGTAGTCGACACCGGGTCGACCCTGCGGGTTTCCCTCGTGCGGCTGGTCGGGTGATTTCTCGGTGGGGGAGTCGTCGAGCAGCGAATACGACACCTCGGGCCGGCCCGGCTTGTCAGCGGCGGACTTCGGCGGCGCGTCATCGAAGATCGAAAAGGTCACCTCGGACTGTCCGGCAGCACTCTCCTCGGTCGCCTCGGGCAGTTCTGGTTCCGGTTTGGCGTGGCGGGGCCGGTGCTCGGATTCCGAACCGGGGTCCTGCGGTGTGCTCATCGAAACCTCCCTGGTCGGGGCGATCGGTGTGGCTACCGCTTACCAGTATCGCGCGCCGCGGTTCAGAGACCGCCCAGCAACGCCACGAACACGAGCACGAGCAACGCGGCCAGTGCGGCGATCGCCCCGTTGACGATCGCGGCCCACTTGCCCATCTCCTCGCCCTTGGCATGCCCGACCAGCCCCAACGCGATCCCTGTCGGCGCGGTGACCAGCACCGGCAGCCCACACATCGCCAACCCGCCGAACACCGAAGCCGCGGCGCAGCAAAAACTGAAGATCGACCACAGCGGCGTGGTGTCCTTGTATCCGTAACCCGGCTGCGGCGGATACGGCTGATAGGGCACAGCACCGTACGGCGCCCTGGG
The DNA here is from genome assembly GCF_042749305.1 of Nocardia sp. NPDC058705. Lineage (NCBI taxonomy): Bacteria > Bacillati > Actinomycetota > Actinomycetes > Mycobacteriales > Nocardiaceae > Nocardia > Nocardia sp. NPDC058705. The sequence continues at coordinate 51,607 of NZ_JBHYRN010000004.1, forward strand.
ATAGCCAGGCACGGGATTGCCTGGAACGGGATAACCAGCGGCGGGATAACCAGGAACGGGAAACACCGGCCCCGGCGGTGGCGGCGGATAAGGCGGCAACTCGACAGCAGGCCCCGGATGTGCGATCCCACCCCACGGCTCCCCGCCCGACGGCTCCGGCGCATCCTGCACCCGAGGCACATCCTTACCGAGTTCGACCCGCCGCTCCGGCTCAGTCCCCATACCGCCCCCTCACATCAATACCCATGCCTACCACGCAAACGGCCCACGCACCACAAACGGCCCCCCGGGCGAATACCGGAGGGCCGTAGGTGAATTCGAAAGACTAGGCGTTGCCGTTGAACAAGCCCGTGACCGAGCCGTTCTCGAAGACCTCGCGGATGGTGCGGGCCAGCAGCGGCGCGATCGACAGCACGGTCAGCGTCGGGAACTTCTTGTCCTCGCTGATCGGCAGCGTGTTGGTGATGACCACTTCCTTGGCGCCACAGGTGGCAAGCCGCTCGGCGGCCGGATCGCTGAGCACACCGTGGGTGGCCGCGATGATCACATCGCCCGCGCCTGCTTCCTTGAGCACCTTCACCGCACCGGCGATGGTGCCACCGGTGTCGATCATGTCGTCGATCAGCACGCAGGTGCGGCCTTCGACGTCACCGACGACGCGGTTGGACTTCACCTGGTTGGGCACCAGCGGGTCGCGGGTCTTGTGGATGAACGCCAGCGGCGTGCCGCCGAGCGCGTCGGCCCACTTCTCGGCGACCTTCACGCGGCCCGCATCGGGGGAGACGACCGCGAGGTTGTCGGACGGGTAGTTGGTGCGGATGTAGTCCGATAGCTGCACCAGCGCGTGCATGTGATCGACGGGGCCGTCGAAGAAGCCCTGGATCTGGTCGGTGTGCAGGTCGACGCTGATGATGCGGTCGGCACCGGCGGTCTTCAGAAGATCAGCAACCAGGCGAGCGGAGATCGGCTCGCGGCCACGGTGCTTCTTGTCCTGGCGCGCGTACGGGTAGAACGGCAGCACCGCGGTGATCCGCTTGGCCGAACCGCGCTTGAGCGCGTCGATCATGATGAGCTGTTCCATCAGCCACTGGTTCAGCGGCGCGGGGAAGCTCTGCAGCACGAAGGCGTCGGAACCGCGAACCGACTCCTCGAACCGCACGAAGATCTCGCCGTTGGCGAAATCGGTCGCGGTCTGCGGCGTGATGTCGACGTCGAGTTCCTTGGCGACCTGCTCGGCCAGCTCAGGATGTGACCGGCCGGCGAAGAGCATCAAGTTCTTCTGGTTGTCGATCGAGAACGCGGTCACTGCTGGTTGCCATCCTTTTGCTCGATTGTCTTCGAAGACGTCTCGTCTGCCGCGATGGCTTCCGCCGCCGCGCGCGCCGCAGCGGTTCCTGGACGGTAGCGCTGCACCCAGTTATCGATAGTTCGCTGCGGACCGCCCGACACAGCGAGTGCACCCGGTGGAACGCTTCTGCGCAGTACAGTACCCGCACCCGTATAGGCGCCGTCACCCACGGTGACCGGCGCGATGAACATGGTGTCGCTACCGGTCCGCACATGTGAACCGACCACGGTGTGGTGCTTGTTCACCCCGTCATAGTTCACAAAAACACTGGACGCGCCGATGTTGCTGTACTCGCCGATCGTGGCATCGCCGACGTAGGTGAGGTGCGGCACCTTCGAGTGCGCGCCGATCGAGGCGTTCTTGGTTTCGACGAACGCGCCGAGCTTGCCTGCTTCGCCCACGACCGTGCCGGGCCGCAGATAACTGAACGGTCCGATGGTCGCGCCGTCACCGATCTCGGCGCCATGGCCGTGGGTGCGGATCACGCTGGCGCCCTCGCCGACGACCACATCGGTGAGCGTGGTGTCGGGTCCGATCTCGGCGTCCTCACCGATGTGGGTCTCGCCGAAGAGCTGGGTACCGGGCCGAAGCACGGCGTCGCGCCCGATCCGAACACTCGCGTCGATCCAGGTCGTGGCGGGGTCGATGATGGTGACGCCCGCGCGCATGTGACGTTCGAGAATGTAGCGATTGAGGGTGGCGCCCGCCTGCGAGAGCTGCACCCGGTCGTTCACGCCGGTGACCTTGTTCGAGTCGATCAGCCGCGCGCCGTGCACGGGATGACCGGCCTCGCGGGCCAGCCGCAGCACATCGGTGAGGTAGAGCTCGTGCTGGGCGTTGGCGGTGGACAGCCGCCCGATCATGGTCCGCAGCACCGACGCGTCGAACGCGTAGACACCGGAGTTGACCTCTTTGATCTTGGCCTGGGCGGGCGTCGCGTCGGCGTGCTCGACGATCTCGGCGACCTGACCGTCGTCGTCGCGCACGATCCGGCCGTAGCCGTTGGCGTCGTCGGGGACGAAGGTCAGCACCGTCACGGCGGGCCGGTCGGCGTAGCTGCGGTGCTCGTCGAGCAGCGCGGAAAGAGTGTGTCCGTCGAGCAACGGCACATCGGCCGAGGTGACGAGGAGGTCGCCGTCGAAGTCCGCCGGGATCGAGCCCAGTGCGCACTGCACCGCGTGACCGGTTCCCAGCTGCTGTTCCTGCAGCGCGCACACGATCTCGCGGCCGAGCTCCTTGCCCACCTCCGCCACGGCGGCGCTGACCTTCTCGCGGTCGTGCCCGACAACGGTGATCAGGTGGGTCGGATCGATCTCGACGGCGGCGTGCAGCGCGTGCGAGAGCATCGAACGGCCTGCCAAGGGGTGCAGCACTTTCGGAGTCTTCGACCGCATTCGCGTTCCTGCACCTGCTGCGAGAACGACGACGGCGGTCTGCGGTGGCATGGATCTCCCTCGGCTGCCTGTCAGCGAGTGTGCTGTGGCGGGTTCGGTCGGTAGATGGTGCGGGCCGACGATACGTCACTGTGTGTCCGTGTGCTCCGCCGCCAGGACTCGAACCTGAACTATCTGAACCAAAATCAGAGGTGCTGCCATTACACTACGGCGGATCGCTACACCAGTGGGCTGTCCTAGCCCACCACTGTGCTACGGCACGCCACAGATCCTCGCACACGATCCGGTCCCCAGGCGAATCTTGTGCACGCCTGTCGCGCACTGCGTTGCGAGGCGTTGCTAGCCTTCTGGAACGTTCGTACAGATCTCGCGAGTACACGGGTAACTCCTCGGGGACGTCCAACAGTTCGACCGCGCATGTCCGTCGGCCCGGCGCGGAACTGGACCAACACGTGAAGACCGGCAAGAGACACGGAGAGGCGGGGGAGCGCTCATGTCCTCTGGTGAGCCAGTTCGGGCAACCAGGCCCAGGATGACCGGTACGCAGCGGCGGCAGCAGTTGATCGAGATCGGGCGCGCGTTGTTCGCCGAGCGGGGGTACGACGCGACCTCGATCGAGGAGATCGCGCAGCGCGCGCAGGTGTCCAAGCCGGTCGTCTACGAGCACTTCGGTGGCAAGGAAGGCCTCTACGCGGTGGTCGTCGATCGCGAAATGTCGATGCTGCTGGAGATGGTCACCTCCTCGCTCACCCGCAATCGTTCGCGGGTGCGATTAGAGCAGGTGGCACTGGCCTTGCTCACCTACATCGAGGAACGGACCGACGGGTTCCGGATCCTGGTGCGCGACCAGCCCGCCGCCAGCTCCGACGGCCGCTACTCGAGTCTGCTCAACGAGGCCGTCAACCAGGTCGCCCATCTGCTCGCCGGCGATTTCGGTCGTCGTGATCTCGACACCAGCCTCGCCACCCTCTACGCCCAGGCCCTGGTCGGCATGGTCTCGACCACCGCCACCTGGTGGCTCGACGAGCGCACCCCGCCCAAGGAGGTGGTCGCGGCGCACCTGGTCAACCTGTGCTGGAACGGTTTGAGTCATTTGGAAGCCGAACCGGGTCTCAGCTCCGAATGGAATACGGGGACTACACCGACCATCGGTGGAGTAACCGGACGTTAGCGCGCGCTGGGCGGACCGAATCCATGATTCGGCAGCCGTTTTGCGGCCTGGTGGTACGGTTCACACATCCTTTTGGGTGCTGCCGGGCGGTATGTCGATCAAATTTCGGGATGTCGGTCTACTTCAGGATGGCTGGATTATTGGATGACAGGCGGATCTGATGGCTAGGCAAGCACGCGCGGAGATCACCCGCGACTCCGTCCTTGCTGGTGCTGCCGATGTCTTTCTCCGTTTGGGCTACGCCAACGCGAGCTTGAGCGAAATCATCGCGCAGTCCAATGTGACCAAGGGCGCCTTGTACTTTCACTTCGGCTCCAAGGAGGAGCTGGCCCGTGCGGTGGTCGATCAGGGCAACGAGCGCCTGATCGGATCCTGCAAGGGCTTCTTCGACTCCCGGGTGCCCGCGCTGGAAGCGGGCATCGGGATCACCTATGTGGTGGCCGATCTGTCGATGAACGATCCGATGGTGGGGGCGATGCTCAAGCTCACCCACCAGATCGGCGACTATCGCGGCGCCCAGGGCGACAATATCGCCAAGACCTGGGGTGAGACCTACCGTTTGCTGTCGGAGCGGGCCATCGCCCAGGGCGATCTGATCGCCGATCTCGATCCCGATGTGGTGGGTGTGCTGCTGCAGGAACTGACCGCGGGCGTGCACATCGTGGCGGTCGGCACCGAGTCGATGGATCAGATGGCGGCGCGGATGGAACGGGCCTGGTATTTCCTGCTGCCCTCGCTGGTGCCGCCGGAGAAGCTCTCGTACTTCCGGGAATTCGCCGCGCGCAGGCTGCGTCGCTACATCGTGTAGTTCAGACGCTGCGGTCGGTGGCGAGCACGGCCCGCACGTCGGCGTCGGCTCCGGTCGCGGTGATCCGGACTTCGTCGCGGCCGAAGGCGTGCAGTAGCAGTTCCGAGGGGGTTCCGGTGAGGACCACCTCGGCGCCGTCGCCGCGATGGGCGGTGATCGTGTCGCCCTGCGGTGTCGCGAGGACGACCGGGAGCGGCGCCTTGCGGTAGGCCGCGCGGGCCATGGTGCGAAGAGTGCGCCACAGGCGATCTTCGTCTTGCTGTGCCAATTGCCTTGGCTCCCAGCCCGGTTCGGCCCGGCGGACGTCTTCGTGGTGGACGAACATCTCGCTGAGATTGGCGACCGCGTCGACCGGGCGCAGCGGCGACCACCACGGTGGGCCGGTGCGGACCAGTTCGAGCAGTTCGGTGAACGGGCGTTGCGCGATCTTCGCCTGAGCTTTTTCGAGGTAGCCGGCCAGCGGGCTCACGACGATGCCGAGCGAAGCGTCGGGCCTGCGTTCGCGGACCACCAGGTGGGCGGCGAGGTCGTGCACCGTCCAGGTGCCGCACAGGGTCGGCGCGGCCGGACCCGCCTCGGTCATCGTTTCCACAAGGGCATGACGTTCACGTCTGGCCAGGCTCACGACTCGACCCTACGTGTGGCGGACTCGACCGGCCCGTGTACGCCGAGCGGATCCGCTCGAGCGTCCGCACGAGGATGCGCCGGTCGGTCGGACAAATCCTCGCGCCCGACCGCGTCTGGGCGGGCGCTACCGGCGGCACGTGACCTGTCGGACCCGGTGGCTAGACTTCGAGACGGCTCGTCCGCCCACTCGTCTGCGCATTCAGGAGCGAACAATGTCCTCCCTTCGTCCCCCGCTCGCCGGTCTGGCCGAGGCGGTCGCGGGTGACGCCGCGCTGCGGATGGTCACCGACCTGGTCGGCAAGTCCGGGGTGGAACTGGTCGCACCGTCGGCGGTGCGGCCGTTCGTCGCCGCGACGATGGCCGATCAGCGCCCGCTCGTGGTGGTGACCGCGACCGGTCGCGAGGCCGACGATCTCACCGTGGAACTCACCGAGATGCTCGGTCCGTCGGTGGCCATGTTCCCGTCGTGGGAGACCCTGCCCCACGAACGCCTCTCGCCCGGCCCTGACACGGTGGGCCGCAGGCTCGAGGTGCTGCGCCGACTCGCCCATCCCGAAGACTCCGTCTATCCCGATCCGTTGCGGGTTGTGGTCACCACGGTGCGGTCGCTGATGCAGCCGATGACGGCCGGGCTCGGCGATATCGAACCGGTCGTGCTGCGGGTCGGCGAGGACTACGACTTCGACGAATTGCTCTCCCGCCTGGTCGAATTCGCGTACACCCGGGTCGATATGGTGGGCAAGCGTGGCGAGTTCGCGGTGCGCGGCGGCATCCTCGACCTGTTCGCGCCGACCGCGGATCATCCGGTGCGCGTGGAGTTCTGGGGCGACGAGGTGAGCGAGATCCGTCCGTTCTCCGTCGCCGATCAGCGCTCGATCGGCGAGAGCACCGTCGATGTCGTGGTCGCGCCGCCGTGTCGCGAACTGCTGCTCACCACGCCCGTGCGCGAGCGTGCCGCCGCGGTCGCCGCCGACAACGAGGCCGATGCCTCCCTGGTCGAGATGCTGGACAAGATCGCCGAGGGCATCCCGGTGGACGGCATGGAAGCCCTGCTGCCGGTGCTGGCGCCGGGCAAACTCAGCCTGCTCACCGAGGCGCTGCCGGAGGGCACCCAGCTGCTGCTGTGCGATCCGGAGAAGATCCGTACGCGCGCAGCCGATCTCGTGCGCACCGGTGAGGAGTTCCTCGAAGCCTCTTGGACCGCAGCCTCTTTCGGTAGCGACGCACCGCTGGGCGCGAAGGGTCTCGACCTGGCCGCGTCCGGCTACCGCAGCCTGACCGAATTGCACACCAGCGCAGACCAACTCGGCCTGCCGTGGTGGACGTTGAGCCCGCTCAGCTCCGGTGACCCGATCGAGGTGAACCTGCCGGTGCAATCGGGGCCCACCGCGCGCGGGTCCGAGGAACTGGTCGCCACCATCTTCGCGTCGCTGCGCGCGCACGTCGCCACCGGCGGGCGCGCGGTCGTCGTGGTGACGGGCCACGGCACGGCGCAGCGTGTGCTGGAACGGCTCGGTGAGGCCGAAGTGCCCGCCGCGCTGCTGCCCGCCGGTGCGGTCCCGGAGCCGGGCGTCGTCGGCGTGCTGTGTGGTTCGCTGCACGACGGCCTGATCTTCGACGACGCGGGCCTGGTGGTCGTCGCCGAATCCGACCTCACCGGCAACCGGGTCACCGCGCCCACCGAGGGCAAACGGCTGCCAGCCAAGCGCCGCAATCAGGTCGACCCGCTGGCGCTGACCTCCGGCGACATGGTGGTGCACGACCAGCACGGCATCGGCCGGTTCGTCGAGATGATCGAGCGCACCATCGGTGGTGCCCGCCGCGAGTACCTGGTGATCGAATACGCGCCCGGCAAGCGCGGCCAGCCCGGCGACCGGCTGTTCGTGCCGATGGAATCCCTGGACCAGCTCTCCCGCTATGTCGGCGGCGAACTGCCGAGTCTGTCCAAGCTCGGCGGCTCCGACTGGGCGAACACGAAACGCAAGGCGCGCAAGGCCGTTCGCGAGATCGCGGGCGAACTGGTGCAGCTCTACGCCGCCCGTCAGGCCGCGCCCGGTCACGCCTTCGCACCGGACTCCCCGTGGCAGCAGGAGATGGAGGACGCGTTCGCGTTCACCGAGACCGTCGACCAGATGACCGCCATCACGGATGTGAAGTCGGATATGGAGAAGCCGGTCCCGATGGACCGCGTGGTCTGTGGCGATGTGGGTTACGGCAAGACCGAGATCGCCGTGCGCGCCGCGTTCAAGGCGGTGCAGGACGGCAAGCAGGTCGCCGTGCTGGTGCCGACCACGCTGCTCGCCCAGCAGCACCTGCAAACCTTCACCGAACGTGTCGCGGGCTTCCCGGTGACGGTGCGCGGCCTGTCGCGATTCACCGATGCGAGCGATTCCAAGGAGATCTTGGCCGGGCTCGCCGACGGCTCTGTCGACATCGTGGTCGGCACCCACCGCCTGCTGCAGACCGGTGTGCGCTGGAAGGACCTCGGCCTGGTCGTGGTCGACGAGGAGCAGCGCTTCGGTGTGGAGCACAAGGAACACATCAAGGCGCTGCGCACCCACGTAGACGTGCTCACCATGTCGGCCACCCCGATCCCGCGCACCTTGGAGATGAGCCTGGCGGGTATCCGCGAGATGTCGACCATCCTCACCCCGCCCGAAGAACGCCACCCGGTGCTCACCTATGTGGGTGCCTACAACGACAAACAGGTCACCGCCGCCATCCGCCGCGAGCTGATGCGCGACGGCCAGGTGTTCTACGTGCACAATCGGGTGTCCTCGATCGACAAGGCCGCCAAGAAGATTCGCGATCTCGTGCCGGAGGCGCGGGTGGTCGTGGCGCACGGTCAGATGAACGAGGACCAGCTCGAGAAGACCGTGCAGGGCTTCTGGGAGCGCGAATACGACGTGCTGGTCTGCACCACGATCATCGAGACCGGCCTCGACATCTCCAACGCGAACACGTTGATCGTGGAACGTGCCGACTCGCTCGGTCTTTCGCAGTTGCACCAGCTGCGTGGACGTGTCGGTCGTTCTCGTGAGCGCGGTTACGCCTACTTCCTGTATCCGCCGGAGAAGCCGCTCACCGAGACCGCTTACGACCGCCTGGCCACCATCGCGCAGAACTCCGATCTCGGCGCCGGTATGGCCGTGGCGATGAAGGACCTCGAAATCCGTGGTGCGGGCAATGTTCTCGGCGCCGAACAGTCCGGCCACGTCGCCGGTGTCGGTTTCGATCTGTATGTGCGACTGGTCGGTGAGGCCGTGGAGGCCTACCGCGCCGCCGCCGACGGCAAGCCGATCGTCACCGAGGAGAACAAGGAAGTGCGCATCGATCTGCCCGTCGACGCGCACATCCCGCCCGACTACATCGCCAGCGACCGCCTTCGCCTCGAGGCCTACCGCAAACTTGCTGCCGCCCAGGACGATACGGCCCTGTCGGCAGTGATCGAAGAACTCGTCGACCGCTACGGACCGCTGCCGGTGGAGGTCGGGCGACTGGTCTCGGTGGCCAAGCTGCGTCTGCTCGCCCGCGAGTACGACGTCTCCGAAATCGTGGTCACCGGTTCGTCGCTGAAGATCGCACCGCTGAATCTCCCCGATTCCAAACAGCTTCGGCTCAAGCGCCTCTATCCCGCCGCCACCTACCGCCCCGCCAGTGGCCTCATCCAGTTGCCACTGCCACGCATCACCGACAGCGTCGGTGCCGACCGGGTACGAGACGTGGCCGTGCTGCAGTTCGTCGCCGATTTCCTCCTCGCGATGGACGGCAAACCGCAAGGGATGGTGGATCTTTCGGTTCCCACGGAAGCCGGAGCGCCGCGATGAGCAGCTCGCAGGAACAAGCCGACACCGCCGTCGTCGCCGCGAGCCTGGCCAACGCCGTCGAGGTGATGGACCGCCTCTGGAACTTCGGCGGCTGGGAACGCACCCAAACCCACGACTCCCTACGCCCCTACCTCCTCGAGGAAACCTACGAACTCCTCGACGCCATCGGAGCAGGCGACGCCGAAACCATCAAGGAAGAACTCGGCGACCTGCTACTCCAGGTCCTCTTCCACTCCCGAATAGCCGAACACGCAGGCGAATTCACCGTCGATGACGTAGCAGCCACCCTGGTGGACAAACTCGTCCACCGCAGCCCCTACCTCACCGACGACACCTTCTCCGAAGGCACCTCGGTAGCCGCCAAGATCGCCGCCCAGGAAAAAGCTTGGGAGGAGCGCAAATCCGCAGAAAAATCCCGCCGCTCCTGCCTCGACGGCATAGCCATGGCCCAACCCGCCCTGGCCCTCGCTGAAAAGATCCGCACCCGCAGCGCCAACGCCGGCCTCCCCGCCGAACTCGTCCCCGACACCCTGCGTGTGATCGAACTCGGCGGCCCCGATTCGGCCGAAGAACGCCTCCGCAAAGCCTCCCTCGACTTCGCCACCGCCATCCGATCGGCCGAGGACTCCGCAGAAGCCGCACGCGGCACCCGCCAGGCGTTGACATCCGACGACTGGCGCGCGTTCTGGCCGGGGTCGACCGACGCTGGTTAGCGCGCGGATCAATCCGACCGCTCGCTGACGGCCCCCTGTGGGGGATGTGGATGAGGATGATGGAGCTATTGGAGTGCGGCCATGTCGCGCTGACGGGAAACTCACGGTTGTGCCGTCATCTGATCAGCGAAACACCGGTGTCCTGTGTACGGCTGTTGACCGGTGTCGGGGTGGATTTCGATCTCGCGTGCGCGGACTGCGCGCCCTCGCCATCGCTGCTCGCCGCGTGCGAGGGATGTGTGGACCGGGCGAAGGAGGAGGCGACCACCTGGCGCGGCACCCCGGAAGTCCGGCACGCCGATCGTGAGGTGAGGGGAACGTGGCACACCATCGCGTGGGATGTGGTGCCGATCAACGAACGCTGTCTGGCTCCGCTGCCCGACAGCTGGCTCGCTCTGACCGCAGACGGTCTTGTCGATCTGCGCTCGGGTTTTGTGTGTACCTCGCCGCTGACCGAGGTGGTCGACGAGGTCGCCCGCAGATGGCACGAACCGGGCCCTGCCGTGCACACCTCGGCAGACGGCCGATTCGCGGCGGTGGTGACGGATTACGGGAATCTGGGCGCGATCATCGATCTACGGTCCGGCGATGTGGTGTTTCGGCTGGACCGCAACCACATACACACTGCGGCCGTGACACCGTTTCCCGTGGTGTTCCTTCCGGGCGATCGCGTCATGGCGGCGACCGGTGTGCGCAGGCTCGACGTGATCGACCTGTCAACCGGCACGGTCGTGACCGAGCGCGAGACCGACGAGGATCTGTATCGAGGGCGGCTGACGCTCGACCCGTCCGGGCGCTGGGTGGTCGATGACTGCTGGGCCTGGGGTCCGAACGGTGTGCCCGCGCTGATCGATGTAGAACAGTGGCTGCGCGGAGGTGGCGATCCGCGGGGCTTGATGTTGTCGCTGCGCGAGTACGCCTGGGATCAGCCTGTCGCGTGGGTTTCGCCCGAGGTCGTGGCGATTGCGCGGATCGGTACCGACGACGAAGCGATGCTCGACGGCGTGGAGCTGTATTCGGTTCCCTCGGGGCGGCAGTTGTCGGCGTTCGCCGGGCCTGCGGGTGCGATGTGGGGCCATGGAGGGCTGCTGTATGTCTGTGCGGCCGAGGGATTGGAGGTCTGGGACCCCGCAGCGGGTGCGCGGATCGGTGTCGTCGCGGGATTTCGTCCGACCGCGCACCGCGGCGGAACGTTCGTCGCGCTTCGGGAGGGCCGTCTCGACAGCTTCGATGTCGATGACCAGCTACCGATGGGCTAACGATGCTCGCGAGTGGCGGTCGCTGTCTGCGCATCTGAGACGTTGCTGAGATCTTGTGGACAATCGTGCGCGTGCCAGCGGGCAAGGGGCGCACCGCTTTAGACTCGAAGGAGCTCGTCGTGCGCGGCGGGGAGCAGGGGTCCGGCGATTGTCGAGGTGGCATTTATGGGTACAGAGGTAGATCCGGCAGGACAGGACGTGATGACCGATCATCCCGAGCTGGACGTGTTGCCGGTGTGGCCGCAGGAGACCATCGCGGTGCTGGTGACCACTGATCCGGCGCCCCACGCGATCCCCGTTTCGTGGCCCGTGCGCGCGGGGGATCGGCGCATTCTCATCAGTTTGAAGTCCGATCGTGGGTCGTTGGCGCGGCTGCGGGCGCGGCCGGAGGTGGCGTTGCTGATTCTGGGCGGCGGCAATGTGGCGTTGTGCGCGCGCGGGCGGGCGACGGTCGTCGCTGAGCAGATGCCGGATGCGCAGGACTACACAGCGGTGCAGCTGGATGTGGACGTGATCGACGACCATCGGCAGTCCGCGTTCGCCGTCGACCGCGGCATCCAGCGCACCGTTCTCGACGACACCGAATTGCGGGCGCTGGAGGGTCGGGTCGAGACCCTGCGAACCTGGGCCGACAACGGACCCGCAGCGTAAGTTCTTCTACGGCACACCATCTGGACAGAAGGGTTCCCATGACCGTCACACTTGCCAAAGGCGGCAATGTCTCGCTGTCGAAGCAGACCGACAACCTCACCAAGGTTGCGGTCGGCCTCGGCTGGGACGTGCGCACCACCACCGGTGCCGACCACGACCTCGATGCCAGCGCGCTGGCCACCGGCACCAACTTGAAGGTGCTCTCGGACCAGCACTTCGTCTTCTACAACAACCTGCGCTCGCCGGAAGGCACCATCGAGCACACCGGTGACAACCTGACCGGTGAGGGTGACGGCGACGACGAGATCATCAATGTCGACCTGGCCGCCACGCCGCCGACGATCACCAACATCTTCTTCCCGGTCTCGATTCACGACGCCCAGGCCCGTGGCCAGTCGTTCGGCCAGATCCGCAACGCCTACATCCGCGTCACCGACGGGAACACCGGCGTGGAGCTGGCCCGCTACGACCTGTCCGAGGACGCGTCCACCGAGACCGCGATGGTCTTCGGTGAGCTCTACCGCCACAACAACGAGTGGAAGTTCCGTGCCGTCGGCCAGGGCTACGCCTCGGGCCTGGCGGGCATCGCTCGCGATTACGGCGTGAATCTCTGACGAACAAAGACTGAGGCGGGCGACATCACGTCGCCCGCCTTTCTCGTGTCTGCCCTTATCGCGATTGGCTGACGGGCACGCGCGGCGGCCGCGCCGTACTGGCCTGATCGAGCAGCGCGAAGTACTTGCGCAGCATGAGCGCGGCGGTGGTCGCCAGGCCTGCCGTCAGACCCCACCACACGCCCGCCGCACCCAGATGCAGCGGAAACGCGAGCAATAGCGCCGCCGGAAGACCCACGCCCCAATAACCGACGAGTGAGAGCCGGAAGCCCGCGGAGGTTTCCTTGAGCCCGCGCAGGAGTCCGGTGCCGATGTTCTGGGCGGCGTCGAAGAACTGCAGCACGATGCCGATCAGCAGCAGGGTGTGCGCGATGGCGACCGTGTCGGTGTCGGTGGCGTCGAGGAACGGCGCAAGCACGATGTCGGGTGCGAGCACGTAGACCACACCGGTGACGATCGCGATCACCGCGGCCATCCGCAACGCCAGCCAGGCCAGCGCCCGCGCATGGCTGTATTCGTCCCGGGCCACGGCATGGCTGACCAGGATCGACGCACCGTGCGAGAGCCCGATCGCCATCTGGAACACGATGTAGATGATCTGGTAGACGACACTGTGCGCGGCCAGCGCGGCGGGCCCGAAACTGCCCATCACCAGCGCGAGCACCGAGAACATGCCCGCTTCGGACCCGTAGGTGAGCGCGATCGGCGTGCCGAGGCGCAGTTCCTCACGCACCGTCGCCCAGCGCACCGGCCACGGCGTCGACGGCAGGGTTCGCCCGAGCTGTTCGTCGTGGCGCACCATCGCCCAGAACACCCCGAAGGTGATCAGGAAAACCAGCGAGGTCGCGATACCCACCCCCGTCAGACCCATCGCCGGAATCCCGGCCCAACCGTGGATGAAGGCCAGCGCGAGCATCAGGTTCAACGCCACCGAACCGAGCGTGACCAGCAGCAACGCCTGCGGACGCTGCATCCCGACGGTGTACTGCCGCAACACCTGGAACCACAGACACGGCAGCAATCCGGGCGCGAGCGCGATCATCATCGGCCGCGCCAGCTCGAGCACCGCCGCGTCCTGGCCGAGCCAGGGCAGCACCCACCCGAGCCCGATCAGCAGCGCCCCACCGAGCAGGCCGGCGAGCGTCGCGATCACAAACGCCGCCCGCACCACCGCGCGCACTTCGTCGTCGGCCGAGTCGCCGCGCTTGCCTGCCGCGCCGAGCGCACCCGCGATCTGATTCCCGGTCCCGGTGATCAGCCCGACGCACATCGTGCGGATCTGGTTGAACAACACCAGCGCCAACCCACCCGCCGCGACCTCGCGCACCCCGAGCGTGCCCATCAGCGCGAGATTGGTCGTCGACACCGCGATCTGCGCCAACTGCGTAAGCGCGATCGGCGTCGCCAGCTTCGCCAGCGCGCTGCCGTCAGCCCGTGTGCCGCTCATCGGGTCGCCCCGACGCTATGCCGGTGGCAGATGGCCGGTTCGCTCCGGCTCGGTGCGGTGGCGCGAGTAGTCACGTTCACCTGGCCGCTCCGGGGCAGATGTTCGGGTGGCGCGCGATCGCGCTCACTAGACCTCCATCAATTCGTCCTGGCGCCGCAGCGGCGAATACCGGCGCAGCATCGTGGTGACCTCCGCTTCGGCGTCGGCGTCGAGCAGGTCGCGCGCGCGCATCCAGTCGTCGTCGAACACGGTGTCGAGGTACTTCTCGCCACCATCACACACGATGGTCACCACGGTGGACCCGGCCGGGAACTCCTCGAGCCGCGCCAAGGCATTGTGCACCGAACCGCCCGCCGAACCGCCGATCAGCAGCCCGTGTGTCCTGGCGACGGCACGGGCGGTGGCGAAGGCGTCGATGTCGCTGACCTTCACACCCTCGTCGAGCAGCGCGTAGTCGACGGCCGTGCCGATGGTCGCGCCGGGCGGGGTGCCCGTACCCGACTGCCAGTACGGTCCGCCTTCGCCGCCGAACGCGATGGACCCGACCGGTTCGACGCCGATCACCCGGGCGGGCAGACCGAGGTCGCGCAGGCGGGTGGCGGTGCCGAACAGCGAGCCGCCGGTGCCGACCGCCGAGAGCAGGATGTCGACCCGGTCGACCTCGGCCAGCAACTCCTCGGCGACGGCGTAGTAGCCGACGGCATTGGCGTCGTTGTTGTGCTGTTCGGTGAAGTACGCGTCGTCGCGGGCGGCCGCCATCGCCTCGGCGAGGTCCTCGCGTGCCGAGGTGGCCAGTTCGTCGCTGTCGTCGTCGGCGACGAACACCAGGTCGGTGCCCATGGCTCGCATCGCGCGCAACTTGTCCTTACAGGCGTGGTTGTCGACCACGGCGGTGAATCGGTAGCCACGTTCGGCCGCGACCACCGCCAAGCCGAGTCCGGTGTTCCCGGACGTCGACTCGATGATATGCCCGCCATCGCGCAGCAAACCCCGCCGCTCCGCGTCGAGCACCATCGACCGGGCCATTCTGATCTTGGCGGCGCCGGTGGGATTGAACTGTTCGAGCTTGAGCAGCAGCCGGGTGCCGGTGTCGGTGACGGCGAGTTCGAACAGGGGGGTGCGGCCGATCAGGTCCGTCACGCGCGTGACGAGAGCCATGGGGTGTTCCTCCATCGGATTTGTCGAGCTCGGATCAGCGGGCGGTGTGGTCGAGACTCCAGCGCAGCCGGTCGGCGTCTGCGCGCAGCACGACCTTCGGCGGGAGCGGGAGTTCGTGGAACGGGGATTCGTTGGAATCCATCTGGTACCCGGCGGTGTTCGGGTAGACGAGCAGGTCGCCGGTTCGCGCGCGGCGGGGTAGCGGGATCCGCCTTCTGCTCAGCAGGTCGGACTCCAGGCAGGTGGTGGCGCCGACGCAGGTGGGGGTGAGATGGCCGGGGGTGTGCGGCCACAGCACGGGATCGGGGAGGTATTCGCTGTCGAACCATTGTTCGGACAGGCTGAGGCTGGTGCCGTCGACGGTGAGGATGTCGTACGGGTTTCCTTGTGTAGTACGGGCTTTGATGCCTTGAACGCGGAAAACGGAGCTGCCCGCACGGTCGAGCAGTGCCCGACCCGGCTCGACAGCGAGTCGTATTCCGTTGTCGCGCAGAAGTTCGGCGAGATCGTTGTGAGCGAGAATCGCGTCGAGCATTGCCGCGCCCGGAACCGGGAAGTGGTAGGGGTAATAGTCGCCGGGCGGGTTCGTGTGAAACCAGTTGTCACTGTGGGCATTCTGGAACTCGGCCCAGGTCGAGGCGTCGACATAGTCGACACCGAAGCCGCCACCGATCGAGATCGTGTTCGCCGGATGGCCGTTGGCCCGTGCGCGCCTGCAGTGTCCGAGCAACGCCGCCGCCTGTTCGGCGCGAGCGACGGCATCGTAGCCGGAGAGGTGGAAACTGAAGCCCGACAGTGTGATCGGCGCTCGCATGGCTTGGATCGCTTGCTCGAGCTCCATCGGATCGAGCCCGAACCTGCTGGTCGAACCTTCGGGAAGCACCCTCAGCAGCACCCGCACCGGCAGGCCGAGAGCAGTCAGCCGGTCGAGTTCATCGAGCGCGTCGATCGCGATCAAGGCCCGCTGCCGAGCCGCCAACCACAGCAACTCATCGGATTTCGCGGGCCCGGTCACCATCAGATCCTCGCCACGCACCCCTTGGGCCATGGCCGCGACCAACTCACCGGTACTGGCGACATCAACGCCCGCACCGTTCTCCGCGCACGCCCGAGCCACACACGCCGCCTTGTTCGCCTTCTTCCCGAAGTACACGAACCCGTCGACGTCCGCCGCGGCGAACACCTGCTGAAAAGCCCTGATATTCAGCGCAACTCGCTCAGGGAACAGCACATGAAACGGCCCGCCGACAGCGTCGGCGATATCTGCGAGCAAGACCGGATCGGCGAGCAGGCGCTGCTCGATTGCCTCGATATACGCGGGCATCGGCGGCGCACAATGCCACGGACGCTCCCGCACCGACGCGGACCGAACCGGGTGCGACGCTGCTGGGTCCGGCTCCGCTGGGCGCGACTCGGCTGAGTCCGGCTTCGCAGGGTCCGGCTTCGCAGGGTCCGGCTCCGCCCGGCGCGGCTCCGCCGAGAGACGCTCCGCCGTGCGCGGCCCGCCGCTGTCACGCGGCTCGGTGCTGTCACGCGGCCCGCCGCTGTCACGCGGCCCGCCGCTGTCACACGGCCCGGTGCCGACTTCGTGCGAATCTGGGCGTATAGGAGTCGGGCGGTGTGCGGGCACCCTGCGCTCGGCAGCTCCGGCAGCTCCGGCAGCTCCGGCAGCTCCGGCAGCTCCGGCAGCTCCGGCAGCTCCGGCAGCTCCGGCAGCTCCGGGAGTTCCGACAGCTCCGGGAGTTCCGGCGGCTCCGGGAGTTCCGGCGGCTCCGGGAGCTTCCGCGCATCCCGTGCCCGCGCCCGCAACCGTGTCATGCGGAGCGAGATCGGCCCCGTCACCGGCTAGTCCCACAGCGGCACCTCGGTACCCCGGCCCTCGGCGATTGCCCTGGCCGCCAACGCGTGCGCGACCGCGATGTCAGTGAGGACCAGCCCGCTGTTGTAGACGAAGATCTTCTCGTCCTCGGTGCGACGAGCCACCGCAGCCCGGGTGAGAATCTGCGGCAGTTCGGCGTCCACCGATCGCATCGTGCCGTCGGGCCCGGCCATGTCGGTGCCCGTCAGCGCCATCTGCGCGGCGCTGGTGGCCACCACTCGATCGGCCTCGACCAGCGTCGACGGCGCTAGCCCGTAACCGACAAGTACCGCCACCGAACCCGGTGCCAGATGCGAGGATTCGAGCGCGACCTCGGTGCCGGGTCCGGCCGTGGCCAGCACCACATCGGCGGTGGCCGCGGCCGCGTACGGGTCGTCGACCACATCCAGCAGCGCGTGCGGCGCCGCGTCGGCCAAGTGCGAATGCACGGCGGCCAGCCCCTCGGGATGCGTGCCGTACACCATCAGCTTGCGCAACTGCGGATTCGCGGCGAGCAAGTGCGGCAACGCATTACGCCCCTGTGTACCCGTGCCGATCAGCAGCACACTCTCCGCCCCACGCCGCACCGTCTCGCGCACCAGTAGTGCCGACACCGCGGGTGTGCGCAACGCACCGACCCGAGCGCAGTCCATCATCGCGATCGGCGCACCGGTGGTGTCGTCGTAGAGCGTGATGGTCGTGTAGTACCGCTTGGTGCTGCGGTCGTGGCCGGGATCGAACTTGTAGGAGGTTTTCATCGCCACCACGCGCCGCCGACCGTCGCGGCCGAGCATGGCGTAGGACACCGATGAGCCGCCCGGATCCGCGACGCTCAGCTTGCGTGGGTTGTCGGATTCGCCCGCCGCGAAGGCGAGGTAGGCCTCCTCGACCGCGCGTACCACTTCGGCGGGCGTGATCGGCACGTCGGCCAGGTCGCTGCGGGAGAGTACGCGCAGCCCGATGCCGCGGTCACGGTTGTTCAACGGATCCTCGTTCATCTGCAATGCCCCGCTCTGCTGTCCGATCAGTGGTCGCCCGGAACGGCGCGACCACTCGTTGGCCATACCCATTCTCGGACGACTCCTGCGCGCGCCGACGGCGTTCGGGCAGCCGGATGTTGACGCGTTTGAGCCAGCGGTCGGTGCCGTCGTAGCGGGCGCGGAACGGCACCCGCCCGTGTACGGCCACGTCGTTGTCCACCAGCAGGAGCTCTCCGGGGGCCAGCGCGGGGGCGTGACTGACCCTGGCCAGTTCGGCGGTGAGCCTGGCGTAGGCGGCACGGAAGACCGCGTCCGCATCGTCGAGCGGAGTGTAGGCGGGGTCGTAACGTGCTGTGGCAGCGCCATTTTCGTCGAGCCACAGGGTCGGTAGCGGCGCGAGCTGATCGAAGCCGGTGCCGTAGGAGACATCGGGCAGGATCGGCAGCGTCGGGGTGGTGAGCGTGTGCACCTCGTCGGCGGACAGGCGAACCTGGCGCACCGAGGAGACCGTGGTGGCGACCCGGTCGGGGTTGCGCAGGCAGGTCAGCATCAGCAGGTTGGCGCGCTGGGCGTGGAAGGCATCTTCGGTGTGCGGGCTCAGCAGGGTGGAACTGCTCGCGCCCGACTGTTCGTCCTCGTGGCCCGCGGCGGGCACGATGTTGTTGACCAGCCTGCCGTTCTGCTGCCCCTGCCAACCGAACGGTTCGCCCACGCAGCGAGCGAGCAGCAACATCGCGATATCGAGTTCGAGCGAACCGCGGTGCGCGTGCTCGGCCGCGGTCTGCCAGTCGGCCGGTGTGGGACCGAAATCGGCATCATCGACGGGCAACCCGCGCACCACGGTCGCGCCCGCCGCGGTGGCGGGGGGTCGAACGGCGTGGCGCACGCTGTCGGGCACTTCGGCGACGCGCTCGACGATCTGGGCGATCCACGCCGGATCGTGCAGAGCGGTGGTGTGGGGTGTGTCACCTAATCGGTGACGGATGTCGGTCGCGAGCGAGCGGAGCGCTGTGGCGGCTCCGGGGTCGAGCTCGCGGTATTCGATGTCGTGCTGGTGAAGCGTCATACGTTCGGAGAGAACGCTTTTCACCGGTTTCCCTTCTTCGCATCAGTCGAACTCGGGTGATCTTCAGGCTCGATGTGCGAAGGTAGTGCCTGCCATCTGATTAGGCAAGACTTACCTAATGTTGCGGCCGGGAAATAGCCGATTTATATAACGTAGCTTTCTACCCGCGTGGCCGCTGTGAGCGCAGACCGGGGTGTCGCGGGCCGCTGCGGTTCGGTGACGGTCGACGGGAAGCTCCCCACCCGGGCCCGGTTTTAGGCTAGCCTCGCCTAGGTTTGCGGCGTCGGGAAAGGGGTTTCGGCGCGCGCGGTTCGAGGAGGAAAACGATGGGTTTCACTCGCAGGCAGCTCTTCCGGTCCGGCGTCGGCGTCACCGCACTACTACTGGCGGCCGGGTGCACCAGCGATGACCGCTCGGGCACCGCGCAACGCGGTGGCACACTGCGCGTCGGCGCGCTCGGCACCGCCGCCCGCAGCGAACGCGACCCGCACGCCAACCTCAGCAACGACAGCGATTTCCTCATCACCTCGCTCGTCTACGACGCACTCACCGTCCCCGGCACCGACCCGACCGTAGCCCCGCGCCTCGCCTCGAAGTGGGAGCCCAGCGCCGACAACCGTCGCTGGACCTTCACCATCGCCGACGGCGCGACCTTCCACAACGGCGCGCCCGTGACCGCCGACGATGTGGTGTGGTCGATGCGGCGCCTGCGCTCGGTCGGTGGCGCGTCGAAGATGCCGGTGGCCGAGAACGACATCGTCGCCGACGGCCCGAACCGCGTCGTGTTCACCGTGCCGGAGCCCAATGCTCAACTGCCACTGCTGCTTCGGCTGATGACCTTCACCGTTCCGAAGGACACCACCGACTTCGCCGCCGCGATCGGCACCGGCCCGTTCAAGCTCGAATCCTACCAGGGCGGCAACGCCAGGCTGGTGCGCAACGAGCGCTGGCACGGCACGCCCCCGCTGCTCGACGCCATCGAGGTCACGATGTTCGACAGCGTCACCGCCCTTGGCAACGCGGCCCTCGGCGGCCAGATCGACCTCGCCTCCAACGTGGGCGCGATCGCCGGTCGCACCGCCGCCGGACGCGGTGACCTGCAGGTGATCCGGCGCGCCGACGACACCATGCTCGGCGTGGCCATGCGCGCCGCCGACGGCCCGTTCGCCGATGCCAGGGTGCGTTCGGCGCTGCGCCTCGGCGTCGACCGGACCGCCCTGGTCAACCAGGTGCACTCCGGCTACGGCACCGTCGCCGCCGACGTGCTCGGCACCGCCGACCCGCTCTACGACACCTCACTGCGCCGCGACCGCGACGTCGAGCGCGCGAAAACCCTGCTGCGCGAAGCCAATTTCGACACCGGACGCAGCTACCCGTTCGTCACCAAAGCTGAGGTGCCCGGCGAGGTCGAATCGGCGAAGGTGATCGCCACCCAGCTGGCCGAGATCGGCGTCCGCCTCGACGTGCAGGTGGTGGAATCGGCGGCGTTCTACGACCAGACCTGGCTCAACGCACCGCTCTACACGGTGTCGTGGGGAACCAACGACTCGGTGCTGTTCCTGGCCGACAAGCTGATGACGTCGGGCTCCAACCGCAACGAAACCGCCTTCCGTGACACCGAATTCGACGCGGCCGACGCCAAGGCACTCGCCACTTCCGGCGACGAATACGAGCGGGCCGTACGCGAACTGCAGCGCATCGAATTCGAGCGTGGCGGTTATCTGGTGTGGGGTATGGCCGACGGTGTCGACATCGCGGCCTCGACGGTGCGTGATCTGCCGACGCTAGGTGGGTTCGCGCGGGTGCAGCTGGAACGCGCCTGGCTGGCGTGACATGAAAACCTTTGCCCTGCCGATGTTCCGGCGGATCGCGCTGCTGTTGTCGTTGCTGGCCATCGTGTTCGTCGCGGTGGACCTGCTACCGGGGAACGCGGCCCGTTCGGCGCTCGGCAGGGAGGCGGATCCAGCCGCACTGGCGGCCAAGGAGCGCGAGCTGGGCCTGGACCGCGCATTGCCGGTGCAGTTCCTCGACTGGATCGCCGGGGTGTTCACCGGAGACTTCGGGCAGACCGCGCGGGGCAATTCGATCGGCGCGCTGCTGGCCGACAAGTTCCCGCAAACCCTGCTGCTCGGCGGGATCGCGTTGCTGCTGACCATTGTGTTGTCACTGGTACTCGGGTGCTGGTGGGCGATGCGGCCGACCGCCACGGTGTCGCGAATGTTGCAGCCGGTCAGCACTATTGCGGTAGCCGTGCCCGAATTCGTCGGTGGCACCTTGCTGATCCTGGTGTTCTCCCTTGCCACCGGATGGCTGCCCGCCGTCACCATTACGGGGCGTTCCGGGTTTCCGCTCGGGCCTGAGATGTTGGTACTTCCGGTGCTGGCGTTGGCGATTCCGCAGATCGGCTGGAATGCGCGCGTCGTGCGCTCGGCGCTGCTCGATGTGTCCGCGGCACCCCATGTGGAAAATGCCGTGCTGGAAGGACTTCCGTCGCGGACGATCCTACTCCGGCACATGCTGCCCTTCGCCGCACCGACCATCGTCGCCGGCTACGCCACCTCGGTCGGCATGCTCTTCGGTGGCGCACTGGTGGTCGAAACCCTCTTCAACTATCCGGGCATCGGCGCCGTCCTCGCCGGATCCGTCGCCGACCGCGACGCCACCATGGTCGCCGCAGTGGTAGCCCTGACCGCGATCGTGATCATGGCGCTCCTCGCAATCGCCGACATAGTCCGAGCCTGGGCCTCACGAAGCGCGCGATGACTACACCCACGCCCCCGAACGAGGCGCACCCCCGACAAGCACAGCGGGATTCCCCGTCCGCAAATCAAGATCAGCATGCCCTGGTGCAGTTGTCCTCTCGGCCGATACTCGCAGGAAAGCATGGTGATCGCGTGTCCAGGTGGGCGGCGGCGTGGTGGTACTCGGTGGCGGGTGGGGTGGGGGTTGTTGTGTTGCTTGCGGTGGTGGGGCCGCTGCTGGCGCCCTATCCTGCGGACGCGGCGGTGGGGATGCCGTTTGCGGGGCCGGGTGGGGGAGCGGTGCTCGGGACCGATCGGTTGGGGCGGGATGTGCTCAGTCATCTGCTCACCGGGGGTACTCAGCTGTTGGTGGTCGCTGCGGTGATCGCGGTGGCGGTGACGGTGTTGTCGGCCGTTCTCGGCGCTGTCGCGGCTGTGCGCCCGCGTGCTGGTAGGGCCATCGAACTCTGTGGTGATCTGGTCATCTTGCTGCCCGCGGTGCTCGGCATTCTGCTCGTGCTCACCGCGTGGCCACAGGGTGGTGTCACCGCGCTGATCGCGGTGTCACTGGTCTTCGGCGTTCCTTACTGCGCCAGAATCTTCGCTGCCTCCGCCACGACCATCGCCACCTCCGGCTACGTCGAGGCCGCCATCGCCAGCGGAGAATCCCTGCCCCACCTGATCTTCCGCGAAATCCTGCCCAATCTGCGCGCCGTCTTCACGACCCAACTCGGCCTCCGCTTCGTAGTCGCCATCTACCTCGTCAGCACCATCGCTTTCCTCGGCGTCTCCGCTCTGGGGCCCGACAACTGGGCGATCATGGTCCGTGACAACGCCTCCGGACTCCTGCTGAATCCTTGGGCGGTCCTCGCGCCGAGCGCTGCCATCGCGATCGTCGCGGTCGGGGTGAACCTGGTGGTGACCAGGGGCCCCAAGAACCGGTCGGCCCCGAAAGCGTCGTCCAACACTGCCGACGCGACCGTTGCGGTTGCAGAGGCAGACGACGGAAGCACGCGTCGCGCTGAGAGCGCCGGAGGTGGACGAGTCAGCGCTGGCAGGGAGGTTGCGAGGGCGGTTCGTGGCGTCGATGGTGCGGGGGAGCTGCGGAGCGCGGTAGGTGACGTGGGGGCTGTTCGTGGTGTCGATGGTGCGGGGGAGCTGCGGAGCGCGGTTGGCGACGTGGGGGCTGTTCGTGGTGTCGAAAGGGCGGGTGCTGGGTGGCGAGGTGGGACACCGGTCGCGGAATCGGGCGACGCGGCGGTCGTGGACGGACTGACCGTTGCAGCGGACAGTGGGGCCGTGTTGCTGGCGCCGTTGTCGTTTCGGTTGAAAGTCGGCACGGTCACGGCGCTGACCGGGGCGTCGGGCGCGGGAAAGTCGACGGCTATGCGTGCGCTGCTGGGGCATCTGCCTGCCGGTGCTCGTGGGGAGGGCGCCGTCCTGGTCGAAGGGCGTGCGGTGTTCGCGCTCGACGCCGGTGCGCTGCGCAAGTTCCGTCGTGAATACATCGCCTACGTCGGCCAGGATCCCGGCTCCGAACTCAACCCGCTGCTCCGTGTCCGGGCGGTGCTGGCCGAAGCGGCCCCGCACAGCTCCGACGCCGACCGCCTCGCGGTCATCGAACAAGTAGGACTCGACCCCATCCACCTACGCCGCCGTTGCGCCCGCCTCTCCGGCGGCCAGCAACGCCGAGTAGCCCTGGCTCGAGCCATCCTCCGCCGCCCCCGACTCCTCGTCCTCGACGAACCCCTGGCCGGCCTTCACGGCAGCCTCCGCACCGAGATCGCGCAGCTGATCTCCACTCTCGCCACCGAGAACTCCGTCACCGTCCTGCTCTCCGGCCACGACACCGAAGCGATCAACGCCATCGCCGACACCGTGATCGAAGTTCGCCCGCCCAGCGAGCGTCCGGTGAATACCGACGCCGCAGGGCGCAATGGCAACTCGGGAGGTCGGCCGCTGAACTCCACTCCCGCCACGGCGGTGTCTCCGATCAGCGATCCGGCGGATGCCCGCGAGACAACTGCCGTGCAGGCCACCGGAATCAACGCTGACGCAGGGGGGCATCGGGTGCTCGATGGCATCGGCTTTCGCCTGCCTGCAGGTGCGGCCCTCGCTGTGGTGGGACCTTCCGGGGCGGGGAAGACCACGCTCGCGCGGGTGATCGCCGGTCTGCATGGTGATGCTGTCGGGTCACTGGAGGTAAGTGGGGTGCCGGTGCCGGTGGGGCAGAAGCGGCGAATAAAGGTTGGCGCCAACGGTATTCAACTCGTCACCCAGAACCCTCGCGCGGCGTTGAATCCTCAGCGCACCGTCGAGCAGACCCTGGCTCGCCCTCTGCGTCGCATCGCGCGAGTGCCCAAGCAGGAAATTCCCACCCGCATCGCTGGCCTGCTCACCGCCGTCGACCTCCCCGCCGATCTCGCCGACCGCCACCCCCACCAACTCTCCGGTGGTCAACGTCAGCGAGTGGCCCTGGCCCGCGCCCTCGCCGCCGACCCGGCTGTCCTGATCTGCGACGAGATCACCACCGCCCTCGACGCCGAGACCGCCGCCGCCATCATGTCGCTGCTCGACCGTGTCCGCGCCGACCGGGGCACCGCCGTCATCCTGATCAGTCACGACATGACGTTGGTCCGCGGCCACTGCACCGACCTACTGGTTCTCGACCACGGCCGAGTTGTGGAATCGGGCGCCCCCGCAACAGTTTTCGCTGCACCCTCCCACCAGGCCACCGCCGACCTCCTCGGCTGACCCGAGCGGGCTTCCCCTCGGTTCTCTCTGTGTAGCTGCGATCTTCGGGAACTCGGCGGTGGCGGGCTCGCGACTCGTACAGCGAGCGGGCCCGCTCCGTCGGTCAGTCGTGCTCAGCCCGAGGGTTCCGATCGCGGCGGCCCGATCGCCGGCACCCTGTAACGGCCGAAGCTTCATCTTCGACTAAATCGGGTTGTCCTCCAAGCGATTTCAGGAGACGTACCCCGATGATGTACCCGCCTCAGCACAGCGAGCCGATGCAGGAGCCCGCCGCGCAACCCCCGATCAGCTCCGCGCGCAGACGGTGGGTGCTGTGGCTCGTGCTCGCGGTCGTCATCGTTGTCGGCGCGGCGGCCGGGGTCGCCGGGTACGTGCTCACCCGCCCTGTACCACCGGCAATGGCGGTGGGGGACTGCGTATCCGATGCCGGTATACCGGTCGAGCACGACTGCGCCGACGAGCGCGCGACCTACCGGATCGTCGCCAAGGAGTCGGCCCAGTGGCCGTTCGGGCTCGTCTGCATGAAGTACGCCAACGCCACCCGCGCCGTCCACGAGCCGCCGCCGGAGCCCGATGCGGCCCTGTGCTTGGCGCCGACCCGCGCCAACAACACCGACCCCGGTGCCTTGATCGCCGGTGACTGTGTCGACGTGAAGAAGGAGTCGCTGAAGCGGATCGCCTGCGACGCATCGAGCCCCACCACCCTCGAGGTGATCGCCATCGAAATCCACGCGCGAGTCCCCGTCACCGAGCAAGCTTGCAAAGCCCACGCCGCGACCCGTGACGCCACTGCCCTGGTCTCACTCGGTGGTCGCGCGATCGTCGTGTGCGCCCGACCCACCGCGAATTCGACCTCGGTATCGGGCGCCGAGGTCGGTGACTGTGCCGCCCAGGCGACGATGACCCTGGCCCCCTGCGACCAACCGGGCGTGCGCCACCGGGTTCTGTCGGTGCGAACCCAGCACGTCGACCCGCCGATGCTGCAATGCCCCGACGACGGCAATGTCACCGCGGTATTCGTCAGCAGCGGCGCGACCACCGATCTGCGCGTGGTGGTCTGCCTCGGCCCGTCGAACCTGGACCACCTGGGCTACGGCAAACCCGGTGACTGCGTGATCGGGTTCGGCGCCGAGAACGGTCCGCCGCCGACGCTCGTCGACTGCGCCGATCCGGCCGCCAACGCGACGGTGGCCGAAGTGCTCCGGGGTCCGGGCGCGGAATGTCCACGGCCACCGGGGGCTTCGGGCTCCCTCACCATGAAGCAAGGCGCAGGTTCAGGGTTGGCGGTTTGCTACGTCCCACTCTGAGAAGTGCCTGTGAGATGTGCACAAATGGCTCTGGATCTGGATGATTGAGCAGGTGACAGTGCAAAAAGTCGGCGTGCTCGCCGCAGTCGCGATCAGCGCCCTACTCGCGGGGTGCAGTTCGCTCGCGTCGATCCCCGACGACATGCCGCCGGGACCGGGCGTAGCACTGCCAGTTATCGATGTCGACGCACCGGGTCGCGCGTCCGAGCAGCTACGAGGCTGGGCCGACGAGCAGTCCGGCGCGGTCGGCATCGAACCGATCGCACTCGAGGCCTACGGCTACGCCGCGGCCGTGCTCGCGAAGTCCAAGCCCGAATGCGGGATCGCCTGGACCACCATCGCGGGCATCGCCAGTGTGGAGAGTGGGCACGGCACCCATCGCGGCGCGGGCATCGATGCCGACGGCGTGGTGCGCCCGGCGATCATCGGCGTAGCGCTCGACGGCACCAAGAACAATGCCGACATCCGCGATACCGACGGCGGCGCCCTCGACGGCGACACCACCTACGACCGGGCCGTCGGACCGCTGCAGTTCATCCCCGAAACCTGGAAACGCTGGGGCGTCGACGCCAACGGCGACGGCGTGGCCGACCCGCAGAACATCGACGACGCCGCCCTCACCGCCGCCCGCTACCTGTGCACCCGCGGCGGCGACCTGACCTCGGCAGACGGCTGGCAGCGGGCCCTGTTCGCCTACAACCAGTCGAACAAATACATGCATGTGGTGCGCGATCGGGCCGCGATATACAGCATCGGCCGCCGCGTGTAGTTGCGCACGCACCCGGAGTGCCGGTTACTCCACACTCGGCCGAGACGATAGGCTCGCCAGTGCACGGCCCTTTCCCGTGATACCTACCGTGCCTTCCGTCGTAAGGAGCAGTTTTCGTGGCCATTATCGAACAGGTCGGAGCTCGCGAGATTCTGGATTCGCGCGGCAATCCCACTGTCGAGGTCGAGATCGCCCTCGACGACGGCACCCTGACCAGGGCAGACGTGCCGTCCGGCGCGTCCACCGGCGAGCACGAGGCCGTCGAGCTGCGTGACGGCGGCGACCGCTACGGCGGCAAGGGCGTCACCAAGGCCGTCGAGGGTGTCCTCGACGAGATCGCGCCCGCCATCATCGGCCTCGACGCCGTCGAGCAGCGCACCGTCGACCAGGTCCTGCTGGACCTGGACGGCACCCCCGACAAGTCCCGCCTCGGCGCGAACGCCCTGCTGGGTGTGTCGCTGGCCGTGGCCCGCGGTGCCGCCGAGTCCTCGGGTCTCGAGCTGTTCCGCTACCTGGGCGGCCCGAACGCCCACGTGCTCCCGGTGCCGATGATGAACATCCTCAACGGTGGCGCGCACGCCGACACCGGTGTGGACGTGCAGGAATTCATGATCGCCCCGATCGGCGCGCCCACCTTCCGCGAGGCACTGCGCTGGGGCACCGAGGTGTACCACACGCTCAAGGCCGTGCTGAAGGAAAAGGGTCTGGCCACCGGGCTCGGTGACGAGGGCGGCTTCGCCCCCGACGTCGCGGGCACCATCGAGGCCCTCGACCTGATCAGCATCGCCATCGAGCGCGCGGGCTACAAGCTCGGCACCGATATCGCGCTGGCTCTCGACGTGGCCGCCACCGAATTCCACACCGAGGGTGAGGGTTACAAGTTCGAGGGCAAGATCCGCACCGCCGAGGAAATGGGCGCGTTCTACGCGGACCTGCTCACCAAGTACCCGCTGGTCTCCATCGAGGACCCGCTCTCGGAAGACGACTGGGACGGCTGGGTCGCCCTCACCGACTTGATCGGTGACAAGGTGCAGCTGGTCGGCGACGACCTGTTCGTCACCAACCCCGAGCGCCTCGAAGAGGGCATCGCCAAGGGTGCGGCCAACGCGCTGCTGGTGAAGGTCAACCAGATCGGCACGCTCACCGAGACCCTCGACGCTGTCGAGCTGGCGCACCGCAACGGCTACAAGACCATGATGTCGCACCGTTCGGGCGAGACCGAGGACACCACCATCGCCGACCTCGCGGTCGCCGTCGGTTCGGGCCAGATCAAGACCGGTGCCCCCGCGCGTTCCGAGCGGGTCGCCAAGTACAACCAGCTGCTGCGCATCGAGGACGCCCTCGGTGATTCGGCACGCTATGCGGGTGACGTGGCCTTCCCGCGTTTCACCGGCGAATTCTGAAAGCAGTACAGGGGCGGTAGCGAATGACCGAGCGACGTGCGCGTGGGACCAGTCCGGGTGGACGAGGTAACAGGCGCACGTCGCGCACCCGCCCCAAGCTGGACGCGCCCGGTCGTCCCACCACGGCCAAACGCCCTACGCGCCGTCATCCGGAAGCCGCGAAGCGCAAGTCCAGCGGCAAGCTCGAACGCGGCGAACACACCATCCTCGGTCTCTCGACCGGAAAAGCGGTGATCCTGGCGGCCGTGCTGTGTGGCCTCGCACTGACCTTGGCCGTGCCGACGCGCACGTATTTCAGTCAGCGCGCCGAAGCCGTGGCACTGGCCAAAGAGCGGACCGAACTCGAAGCCGACCTGGCCGGTTTGCGCGATCGTCGTGCGCAACAACAGGATCCGGCCTACATCCGCTCCGAAGCGCGCGACCGCCTACGCCTGGTGATGCCCGGCGAAACCCCCTACATCGTGCAGATTCCCGGCATCGAAGCACCAGCACCGCCGCCGATGAGCACCCGAACCGCGGCGCCCGACCCCTGGTACACCGACCTGTGGCGCAGCATCTCCGAACCAGCCCCGGAAGGACCACGGTGACGACACCGAACGCCGACGACCTCGAGATCATCGCGAAGCAGTTGGGCCGCGAACCTCGCGGGGTGCTCGAAGTCGCCTACCGCACCCCCGACGGCCTGCCCGCCGTGGTCAAAACCGCACCCCGCCTGCCCGACGGCACCCCGTTTCCCACGCTCTACTATCTGACCGACCCGCGTTTGACCGCTGAGGCGAGCAGGCAGGAGTCGGCCGGGGTGATGCGTGAGATGACCGAACGCCTCGCCACCGATCCCGAGCTGGCCGCCGCGTACCGTCGTGCGCACGAGAGCTATCTGGCCGAGCGCAACGAAATCGAGTCGCTCGGAACCGATTTCACCGGTGGTGGTATGCCCGACCGGGTCAAATGCCTGCATGTGCTGATCGCGCACTCCCTCGCCAAGGGTCCCGGCCTGAACCCGCTCGGTGACGAGTCGGTCGCCCTGGCCGCCGCTGCGGGCTTCCGCGGCACCGCAATCCCCGCCGACTGGCCCGCGGCCCCTGGCGAACAGGCATAATCGCGGGAGTGCCCGGCACAGATCGCTGGAGTGCCCCGGCACAGATCGCGGGAGTGCCCGGCGCACGAAACCTGGAGGACACCATGAGTGAGCGCATCGCCGCAGTCGACTGCGGTACCAACTCGATCCGCCTGCTGATCGCCGAAGTCGGCGCCGACGGTGGGCTCACCGATGTGCACCGGGAGATGCGGATCGTGCGCCTCGGCCAGGGGGTCGATGCCACCGGTCGGCTCGCGCCGGAAGCACTCGACCGCACCCGCCGCGCCCTCGGCGATTACGTGAGCATCATGTCCGAGCACAAGGTTTCGCGCGTGCGCATGGTCGCCACCTCGGCCACGCGGGACGCGGAGAACCGCGACGAGTTCTTCGAGATGACCCGTTCGCTGCTCGGCCTCGTGGTGGCCGGCGCGGTCGCGGAAGTGATCTCGGGCGACGAGGAGGCGCGGCTCTCGTTCGCCGGCGCCGTCGGCGAATTGTCCGCCGACGCAGGACCTTTCGTCGTGGTCGACCTGGGTGGCGGCTCCACCGAACTCGTAGTCGGTGACGAAAATGGCGTCCAGGCAGCCTATTCCGCCGACATCGGCTGCGTCCGCATCACCGAACGCTGCCTCCCCGGCAACCCACCGACCCCCGAACAGGTCGCTGCCGCAAGGGAATTCGCCCAGCAGAGGCTCGACGAAGCCTTCCAGAAGGTCCCCGTCGACAAGGTGCACACCTGGGTCGGCGTAGCAGGCACGATGACCACCATCACCGCCGTTGCTCTCGACCTGCCCGAATACGATTCCGCCCGTGTACATCTCACCCGTTTGAGCCTGGCCGAAGTCCACCAGGTCTGCGACCGCCTCGTCGCCATGAACCACGACGAACGCGCGGCCCTCGGCCCCATGCACCCCGGCCGCGTCGACGTAATCGGCGGCGGCGCAGTCATCACCGAGGTCCTCGCCGACGAACTGGCCCGCCGCGCAGGGGTTTCCGAACTCGTCGTCAGCGAACACGACATCCTCGACGGCATCGCCATGTCGATCGTCAACGCCGCCTGACCACCAACGGAGCCTGACGGCGAGGGGTCGAAGTTGAGCGCAGACGACGTGCCTGCCAGATCCGGCCCATTCTGGGATGCGGTGCACGGCCACGCCCCCATGCCACCCGCCGCATCAACCCTCGGCTTCGAATTCGTCAGCTACGACGACACCACCGCCACCATCGAAGTCGCCTTCACCGCAACCGAGGCTTTCACCAACCCCGCAGGCAATGTCCTCGGCGCCTTCCTGGCCGCCATGCTCTACGACACCGTCGGCCCCGCCCTGATCGCCGGCCTCGACCCAGATCAGTTCCAGTCGACTCTCGAAATGAACACCAGCTTCCTCCACCCGGTGAAACCCGGCCGCATCCTCGGCACCGGCCACGTCCGCCACCGCACCGATGACCTCGCCCACCTCGAAGCCACCCTCACCAACTCGGCCGGTGAAACCATCGCCACAGCCACCGCCACCGCGAAGATCATCCCGATCAGCGAAGCGCCGAACGCGGTCTGACCAGGCGGCGACCACAGTGGCCGCTCGGCGGTTCCCGGCACGCTGCTATTCGCCGGTGCGCGCTCGATGTTTGCATCCGGGCCAGCAGCAGGGACGCCGCTGACCTTCCTCCAACTCCTCCTGCGTGCGCCGAATACGCCGTTCACGAGTGGCGTCCTGTTTCGCGTCCTCGACCCAGCAGATGAATTCGTTGCGGGCCAGCGGGGTGATGTCCTGCCAGGATGTCAGCGCCGCGGAATTGGCGAGCAGCGCGTCGCGCAGGTCCGTGGGCAACTTGTGCACCACGCCACCGGCCACCTGTCGGCTACTCATGAGTCGGTTCCGGCATCGCGCACGCCAAACCGTCGGCCATCCCCGTCGGCTGCACCCCCAGCCCCTGATTGAGCCGCGCCCGCTGGTTCTCCCACGCGATAGCCGCGGCCAACTCGGCCACCTGCGCCTTCGAAAAATGCGTGAGCAGCGTTTCGCGCAATTCGTCGATATCGACAGCCGGCGTCACCGTCATCGCCTCGGCGAACGCGATCACCAACTTCTCCAACTCGGAATAGGCGTCGCTGGTCCTGTACCGGTGCAGTTCGGTGAGCTGCCGCTCGCTCAACCCGGCCGTATGCGCCAGCGCCGAAGCAATATCGAGACAGAACTGACAAGCCACCAACCCCGCCGTCTTCAACTCGGCCAACTCTTTGAGCCGAGGATCCAGCTTGTTACTGAACAACAACGCCGTCTCATAAGTCACGGTCGCCGCCGCAATCTGCGGCCGCCGCCCCAACCACCCCACCAAATCCCCACGATGGCGCCGAGCCTGCCCGAGAACCTTGACGTAAGCCCGAATCCGCTTGACCACCCGCATCGATAACACCTCTTCGTGTCGACGGTTCGCCTGCAGTCGAACCTACGCCGCAACGCCGCCGAACCACAGCGTGATCCGCATCGCTCTTCCGATCGACAGGCGCATCGGCCGATCTCGCGGGCGGGCAGACTGTCGTTCATGGTTGGTCTGCCTCCGCTGGCTCGAGTCCTGGCTTCCACGATGGCCCTCGTGGCTGTCGCGTCGTGCGCGCAGCGTGAGTATCCGGGAAGCCAGTCGGAGAAGCTGAGTGCTGATGTGGTGGGGGCTGTTTCGGTTGGACCGCTCGGCTGGGATGACGTCGGCAGGAAGGACCGGACGCGGGTCTATCTCTTCGATGCCAAGGGCGAAGTCGTCTCGCGATTGGACGGTGCCGCGATCGCCAACAACCGACTTCTCGTCTCCCCGCAGCGCGTGGTCACCGCTGCGGGAAACACTGTGACAGCGCTCGACCACACCGGCCGATTCACGGCTCCGATCGATCCGGAAACCATCGTGAAGGCCGCTGCCAATAATCCTGACACGGGTGCGGCGACCATCTGGTTCCACAGAGCGCTCGAGACCCGATACGCGTCGATCGGCCCCGACCGCACCTCGCGAACCGGGCTCGTGCCCGGCACCGTCGGGATCGTCGGGTATTGCGGTGACAAGCACTTCGCTGTGGTCGGTGACTCTTCGACACGGACTCGCCAGCGACTCTACGAAATTCCATTCGATGGCGACCCTGTGGTTGTCGGTGAATGGCACCACGACCCGGAGTTCCAGCCGATATCTTGGGCAACCTGTACCGGGCGTGGGCAACTGCTCGCCCTGTACGCGTCCGAGGGGACTACCGCCACTGACAAGGGCGGCCCGAATCCGACGCTGGTCAGCATCGACACCACCGACGGTTCACGGACCGAAACCTGGCTGGACATGCTCGACGACACCTGGCGCACGGGTTCGGGAACGCTCACCGTCGTAGGCGACCGGCTGTACTGGATCACCCACGAAAACGACGTGTTATCCGTTGCGTTGCATGGATCGTCCACGGTACGCAAAGAATGGAGCTTGCCCGACCTCGGCGACGAAACATCGGTGTCGGTCGAAGGCACCACTGTCTCCGCTATCACCCATCGAGAAGTCCCGACGTTCACCCAATACGACCTGCGCACCGGGCGCATAACACGAGAGCCGGTGGCCCTGCCGTGGCTCGCATCGCTTCAGGGCGTGGTATCCGACAGTGGCGGCACCATTTACACCATCGACGCGTCCGCCGGCATGGTCGGATGACTTCGTAGCTCGCCCTTCACCTCAACGTCGCGTCAGGAGAACAGATGCCCACTTCGGAGTCACCCGTCTCCACACACCCACCGACCTGGAAATTCGACTACCCGATCTTCCACGCCGAGACGCGGACCCAGTGGCGAACCTGGCTCACGCACAACCACGCGTCGGTCCGCGGAGTGTGGCTGTGCTCCTGGCGCAACACCACAGGCCGACCACGCTGCCCGTACCCCGAGGCCGTCGAGGAGGCCATCTGCTTCGGCTGGATCGACTCCACCACCACCATCCTCGACGAAGAACGCGGCTTGCAGCTGTTCACACCGCGTCGACCCAAAAGCGCCTGGACCCGGCTCAACCGCGAACGCGCGGCCGAGATGGAGAAGCGTGGCCAGATGACCGACGCTGGTCGCCACGCCATCGCCGCGGCGAAAGCCAATGGCTGGTGGACGATTTCCGACCAGGTCGAAGATCTCATAGAACCACCTGACTTGACCGCGGCGCTGGACCGAGACCCGCGAGCTCGAAGCAACTGGGACGGTTTCGCACCCAGCGTCCGCAAGCAGATGCTGTGGTGGATCGTCAGCGCCGCACGAGACGCGACACGGTCAGGTCGAATCGCGGAGATCGTCACCAAAGCCGCCGACGGCCAACGCGCCCGTGGTTGACGATCTCAGCGCGGGTGCGGCACCGCGCATCACGGATCATCGGAGGCGTCGGCCGCCGCCCTTGTCTGTCACGCCGGGATGGCCTGTAGCAGCTGTGGTGATCCAGAGGGTGCGCTGATCATCATCGATGGCGTACCAAATCCGGCCGCCGCCGGTGACCTCGTACTGCCATTGGTCGAGTTCTGTCTCGCCGAACTTGACGGCCTTCAGGTTGGCTTTCAGTTGGTGCTGGCGATGTGGGTTCGCCATGCTACGCGGGTCAGCCGTGATGTCCGTCCAGGCACGGTCCAGCGCATCAATGACGCTGCGCTGCAACTCGATCCACCCGCGCGCGGCTTGCGTGTTCTGCGCGATGACCCGCCACGGTTTCGGTCGTGGCAATTCGTCACCGCGCTTGACCCCGCTCACTCCGCCGCCTTGGGTCGACCGATCTCCCCATGGTTCGTGCGCTCGAACGGTCCGCTGAGATCGCGGACGATCGCCGGATCGGTGTAGATCTGCGCGGTGTGCTTCCATGCGATCAGGTTTCGCTGGAATGGCAGATAGAAGCCGGTATCGGCGCCGGCGACGAGGTCGTCCAGCAGTTCGCGAACGGCTTCGGCACGGTGTTCTGAAGGCAACCATGTGAGCCAGGGGAGTTCCTCGGCGAACACTTCTTCCGCCATCTGCCGGTTCGCCTTGGCTACCAGCGCGAGAGACCTCGCGGCGATCCGCAGCGCGCCGTCCATCGCCTGGTAGCGCTCATCACGCATGAGCACAACGTTCTCGGCGTCCCGCCGTTCAAGCGTGACATCGGACTCGGCCAACAATGGAAAGACCGACGTTTGTTTACGGATGAGCTCGCTGAACGGTAGAGACTTCATCGCCCCAGACTACTCCTAGTGCTGAACTAATTCAGCACAGCAGTATGGCAGGTCGCGTCAGTGGCAGCTGTTCGGTGCGGGTTCCCCGCGGAGGCGGGCGTCGATCCACGCCATCGAGCCCGGCCATCCGCCGAACAAGCCGATGATGTGTTCGCCGAAAAGGGGCTGGTGGAACACGGTGACGCCCAGTTCACACTGCTTGCGCTGGAGGGCGAGGCCCTGTTCTATCGGCACGCCGAAGTCCAGCGACCCGTGATAGATGTACATCGGCGCGACGGCTTTGCGTGTGGTGAGGTCGACGTGTTCGAAATAGCTCTCGATGAAGTCGGACCGCAGCGGGTCGGCCACGTTGAGGCCCACATCGATCGGCAGTCCGAGGACACCGAGAGGGCCGTTGCTGTCGCCGCAGGTGTCCTTGATCGGCGAGATGGCCACCCATTGCGCGAGGTTGTTCAGATGGGCGAGCATCTGCGGATGCTCGCGGGCGATCGCCAGGCCGGCGGCCATCAGAATGCCGGACGCGACATTGCCGTTGAACTTCTCGGCGATAGCGCGATAGTCGGTGATCAGCCCGCCCATCGACATTCCGGCGACGACCGGCGCCAACTCCGGCGCGTACTCACCCAGCAGCATCGCGGCGCCGTAGGACGCGATGGCCCCGCCCGAATACCCGCTCACCGCGAAGCGGCTCTCGCCGAACTCCACGGGCAGCTGATGCCGCACCGCGCGGACGGCGTCGAGGACGGCGTGCCCGGCGACGATCGGTTCGCCGTACGCCATCCGTGGCCCTTCGTGGTCGGGGACCAGCACCGCGTACCCGCGCTGCACCGCCCACGCCGTGGTGGGCGGAATCAGGTCGCCCATCGAGAACTTCTGATGCAAGCCGTGCGCCAGGGCATAGGAGGGGGTGCAGGTCCGGCCGAGGGAGTTGATCGGCAGCGCGTTGACCACGACCGGACGGCTGCCGGCGCCAGTCCATTCGGCGGCGGGCACGATCAGGGTGGCGGTGCCGAAGGACGGCTTGCCGTAGGAGTCCGAGCTGCGGAACTTCAACAGCAACGCCCGCCGGATGGGGACGACGACCAACGGTGCCGCAGTCGCGGTGACATCACGCCATTCGACGATCTCCCCAGGGGCGCGCCCGGCCAGATCCTCGGGCCACCTGTCGAAGATCGGGTCGCCTGTCGGTGAGGCCGACACCGCATTCCACAACGCGGACAGTTCGGGGGAGAGGACGCGTTCCGGAGGTGAGGCGGCAGGTGGGAGGCCCGGCGCGGGCACCACGTCATCGATCCACTGTTGTGCCGGCGACGGCCCCGGCTCGTCGGCCCACGCGTAAGTCTGTCCGCTCAGCAAGGCGCCGACCACGGCGATCACGCCGACGACAAGTCGGATGTTGGGCATTTCGCAACGCTCCTTCGAACCCCCGGATGCGACTACCCACCACCCTGCCCTTGTCTCACCGTACGAAGCTGTTCGTTGAACGAATTCGGTGTCAGCTCACCATCAACGACGGGATTTCCCGTTGTCGAGGTTGACATCCACCTCAACGGCCGGCGTGGCGCCGAGGCCACCGCGATCCAGCACTTTCGCGCTGCTTTCGGGCCGTGTCGAAGCTGTCGGTACAGCGGGTTAGTGTGTCGCGGTGAGCGTGGATATACCTGGGGCGATGCGAGTCGCGACGGCGGCGGCGGCATTCGATTGGACCTGGTCGGCCGGTGACATCGCGCGGTTCGCCGCGTCGCTGGGGTGGGGTGAGCCAGGGTTCGATGATGAGGATCCGTCGGTGATCATGATGGTCACAGACTTGGCCCACGGGGACAACGTGGCGATGTTCGGTATCGACGATGACGGCGAGATCAGTCTGGGGGCGGTCTTTCTCGCGGAGCTGCCCTCGCGGCGCACCAAGGCGGCGTTGGCTGAGGTAGTCGCGCATATGGTGCGTTCGTGGGGTCCGCCGACGAGTCCAGCGCAGGCGGACGGCAGTGGGGCGGCATGGGTGCTGCCGCGTGTCGTGGTCAAGGTGTCCGGCGGCAAGACTGTCGAGCTGACGGTACAGAACCCCGCGCGCTGGCAGGCCCCGCAGCCCGAACAGGACCAGTACAGCGTGGAGGAATTGGCGACAGCTGGTTCGGGGTTCCTGGAGTATCTGCTCACGGTCATCGGTGCGAATCTGGGCGACCGGCTCGAGGCGGAGAACGAGCGGTCGAAGCTTCGCAAGGTTTTCGGTCGACGATCCCGGCGCGGCACGTGGTCGCGGCGCGACATCGACGAGATCCTCCGAACCTTTCCCACGCCCCCGAAGCCAATGGGCGAGGGCAGCCTGATGGCCAGCCATGATGACAAGGTCGGCTTGATTGCAGCCAAAACCTATGACGATCAACAACAGTACGGATACGGCGAGTTCTGTGAGGTCCGGCTGTTCGAGTTCGTACCACCCGCGGCAGCCGACATTGTGTACGCGCGAGCGCTGCGGATCTGTATCGAGCGGCTCGGCGACCCACACCTGGTCGGCGGACCGAACGCGTTCGCGATGTGGCGTTTCGACCACGACACCATCAAGTTGACGCGCACGCAGAACTCCGATTCCCGACTACAAGTGTCGCGGAAACCATCGGAACCGTCCGAATGGGAACAGAGCGCGAATCCCTACTGGGATCCCGACATGGAGCCACAGGATATTTGGCGCGCGGTTTCCGATCTCCAATACTCCGGTGAGGCGCTGGAGGGCATCTTGTTCGATCCGGGCGACAAGGCCAAGAATTGGGGCGAGCTCTACACGATGCTGTGCGCCGCTTTCGGTTCGCTGGCCGCGGACGTCCCGCTCTTACACACCTACACCTCCGATATCACGTGGAGCATCATCGAAGCGGGTAAGCCAGGATTCCTGGCGCGCGGGCAGTTTTCCGCCGACGGCTGCTCTGTGGAAACGATGATCCGCGGACAGGCCCAGCAGCACGGTTTCGCGCCGGGGCGCCTCAGCGGAATCGAAGTGGCCGAACTGGTCATGGACGCAGTCGAGGCGGCGAACCTGCGCACGCCGGACAACCTGCGCTACACCGCCGCAACGACGCAGCCGCCACGTGAGATCTGGGACGTCAATTTTGGTGTGCCAGAGGATTTCGACGACTCCGAGTTGTCGCCGACCCAGGCCTATTTCAAGTCCGAGACCACCTACGAGATGATCGACGGCGAGTTGATCGAGATCTCACACACCGACTACGACCCGCCCAGGCGCGCCAGATGACCCGATGCCTGAGGATCACGCGGTCGGCCCCCGCAGCTCCATTCTGCCTCGTTCAGGGAATTCAACAGTGATCATGTAGATTTCGATCTTCGCATCAGTTATTTGGAGTGTGGCATGGGGATTGGTGGCGGGCGGATGGGCCAGCGGGGAACGGCACAGGATGCGCAGGAGATGTGGCCGAGTGTGGCCGCGGAGTCGTGGCAGTGGTTCGCCGAGGAGCTGACGTGGCTGCTCTTCACGATGCCGTCCTCCGCCTGGATCGCCTTGGACGGCACCGGTATCCGGTATGCCCGCTTCGGCTGGGATGGCGACGGTTTTCGATGCGAACTGGTCAGCGGCCCGCGTCAGTTTTCTCCCCAGGGCTGCGACTTCCTCCGGGCGAACGGCTGGACGCCCCCATCGGCCGATCACCCCGAGACCTGGGTTCAGTCCCTGTCGTGGCCGATCCGATACGACGTGTACAACGGCCTGGTGAACACTGTGGCGGCCGTGCTGCGCAGCGAATTCGGGTTGGGGCTCGCCGTCGAAACCGCCGCCGTGGGCTGGGACGACGACGCTGACGAAGCGCTCGACACCGGCGGACTGGCGGGCTTGCTCAGTCGCGAGGATCTGAACGAGCAAGGCCCGCGGCCGGTCAGCGAATTTCTCCAGGCGCGCCGTGCGGAAATCGCCGCCAAGGTCACGTTCGCGAGGCAGGCGCACGAAGCGCGGATGGACGCGGCCCTGCGCTTCTGCGCCCACCACGGGTACACGGTTCTGACCGGCGGTGACAAAACCTGGCCGGTGCGCGACCGGACCGCCGACATCATCGCTCTCGCCGAACCCGATGTGCTGGTGGTGATCGATGTCTATCTCGACATCGAGTCGATGGCGGACTATTCGTCGTTGCAGGTGGATGCCGGCGAAATGGGACACGACCAACTGTTCGCCATGGTCGAGGCTGATCCCGATCTCGCCGCACGACGGCCCGACGTGCGAGAAGGTGTGGCGTCGGGCCGAATTCAGGTTCAGTACGTGCGCATGATCATCGACGAAGACTGGGACTGCCAGGTCGCGTCGTATCCGCCCGCCTCCGCCGTCCGTGGTTCGCAGACGGCAGAAGGGCCGTGGTATCCGCTGCTGAAGCCCGCCGACTGGGAACATCGCCACCGGATCACCCATTGGGCCACCACGGCGGGCACCGTTCCCATCATTGTGCTCGCCGTCGACACCGACTCCGGCTACCAGGTAGAGGGTTTCGGCGACGACGTCGACAGCAACGCTCTGCTGGCTGAAGCGATGGCGAATCTCGCTGCCCTGGAATACGACTGGGAGGTGTCAGAGCTCGACGGTCTCCCGCTCGCCACGTCCTCCGGTAATGACTTCTCTGCGGAGAAGGTGCTCGACCCGAAGCACATGCTCCGCGCGCACCACGCTTTGCGCACGGACAAACTCTTGGTCGCCGTCCCTCGGCGAACCTGCCTGATGGCAGTTCCTTACGACCTCGAGCCGCAGCAGATCATGCTTTTCGAGCATCTTGTCCGGGTGACCTAT
Organism: Nocardia sp. NPDC058705; assembly: GCF_042749305.1. Taxonomy (NCBI): domain Bacteria; kingdom Bacillati; phylum Actinomycetota; class Actinomycetes; order Mycobacteriales; family Nocardiaceae; genus Nocardia; species Nocardia sp. NPDC058705. The sequence goes on from NZ_JBHYRN010000004.1 coordinate 90,557, forward strand.
GAGGACGATTCCTACGGCAACGCCCCCATTACGAGCGGCGTCTACATCGTCGAAAACGGTCGGGCGGCGAGTTTCTTGGCGGACCTGTGAGGCCGCTTCTCGGTCACCACAGCAATCGCCGCAGGGGCGCGGGCACACGCTTTTTGAGTTCGTCGAGGCTTCCCCAGCCTTCGTAGACGAGGTTGGGCGCGTAGAGAAACAATTCCACCGCGACGTCGATCGGCTTCGTCATATTCGTCAATGGCGATCCATGCGTCAGCCCAGTCGAATCCGTCGTAGTCGCGATCCTCTTCGGTCAGCACGTGAGCGCTGTGAAGCTCCGGGTCATGGGCGTCGCGCGGTCCCTCGGCGTCGCGTGGCCCCGCGACCCTGGCGCGTTCCAGCCATCTCGTCCGTCCTGCGCGGCTGCCGCGGCGATCCGTTGGTTGTCCGCAGCAGTCAAACATTCATCGATGCTCCCCAGCAACAGCGGCCATAGTCCGGTGCGCTCGTATACCCCACGAACCCGCTGCCACAAATCGGTGGCCGGATACCCGGGCTCGACCGCGCACGTCCACACCGTGCCGCCAGTGACGGTCCTGCTCGCTGGTGTCAGCGGCGGCAACTCGACCCCGAGCGAGGCGAACAACGCAGTCGGATCGTCGTCCCCAACTTCCACGTCAACGGACGCGGCCGACACCGGATCCGGTCGAAATTCAGCTGCCCCGAGCACCGTGACCATGGCCCGATCCAAGCGCACCGCACCGACTTACGACCGAGCATCATCCACGCCCACCCAGCCGGAAGTACGAAGCGTATGGCTAGCTCCCACCCGTCAACCGGCGTGGGAAGCTGATTCGGCGGTAGGCATCCCGGAGGTCCACATGGGTGACCAGTTCGCCGGTCAGGAGCTTCTGCGTGATGCGTGGGATGATTCCGTTGACGTGGCTGCTGTGCGTGAAAGCAGCTTCCACATTCTCACGGGTCATCGAAAATGCCTCGACCAATTCGTAGTTCGCATCAAAAATGATCACGAGCACGGTGTCGTAGTCGGTGTCGCGGATGGCGCTCAGCGCGGTGCGCTTGCTGCCGGGCGTACGTCGCATTCCTTTGACCTGGATCCGCTCACCTGCCGCTGTACGAATGTCCCAGCCCTTCTGGCTGAAAGACCCTCGCTCACCGCCGAAGTGCTCGTGTGCGATTGCCTCGGCGAGGTCTCCCACGGGGTTGTTGCTGGTCCGGAGCAGGCCGCGCGCTTGGAGTTCCGTCATGCTGTCAGCCCAGAGTCTGAGCAGTTCAGGAGCAGTCAGCGCGGCGAGGTCCGTGTCCATGTGCGGCATTTTGCCAGCGGGCTCCGGTACTACTCCGTCGAAAGCTGGAACTCGGGAGCGAGTGCGGATCGACCAACCGCGTGTGCGCCAGGATAGCGACTTCGGATTTGCGCGGTGACCTGCACCGCGACCCATCTACCTGCGACGAATGAGTGCCCCCACAGGGACTCGAACCCTGACTGTGCGGATTTTAAGTCCGCTGCCTCTGCCAATTGGGCTATAGGGGCGTCCCGGACAGCGTAGCGAATCGTACGGGTGTACCGGAATCGTGTTGGCCTACAAGGTCGGCCCGGCGTGTCGGAACAGACCACGCCGGGACCGATCATGTCATCGAAGGGGCTGGTCAGTCTTGCTTCGCGGCGGATTTGCCGAGGATGGAGTGGCGGCGGCCGTAGGCGAAGTAGACGACGAAGCCCAGTGCCATCCAGAGCAGGAAGCGCAGCCAGGTTTCCACCGAGAGGTTCACCATCAGCCACAGGCAGGCCGCGACGGCCAGGATGGGGATGAGGGGGACCAGGGGGACGCGGAAGCCGCGGGGCAGGTCGGGACGGGTGCGGCGCAGGATGATCACGCCGATCGAGACCAGGACGAAGGCGAACAGGGTACCGATGTTCACCATTTCTTCCAGGGTGCCGAAGTCGACGAAACCGGCCAGCACCATGCAGACCACGCCGACGATGACGGTCAGCCGCACCGGGGTGCCGCGCTTGCCGGTGTGGGACAACCAGCGCGGCAGCAAGCCGTCGCGGGCCATCGCGAACCCCACCCGGGTCTGGCCGAGGAACAGCACCATCACCACGGTGGTCAGACCGGCCAGCGCGCCGATGGAGATGACGTTCTTGGCCCAGTCCACGCCGTGGATCTCGAATGCCGTTGCCAGCGTGGCATTCTCGCCCGCCAGTTCGGTGTAGGGGACCATGCCGGTGAGCACCAGCGTCACCGCCACGTAGAGCACGGTGACGATCAGCAGCGAGCCGAGGATGCCGCGCGGGACGGCCTTCTGCGGGTTCTTGGTCTCCTCGGCGGCGGTGGCGACCACGTCGAAACCGATGAACGCGAAGAACACCAGGCTGGCCGCGGCGAGTAGGCCGTACCAGCCGAAGTTGCTGTCACCGGCGCCGGTGACGAAAGAGAACAGCGACTGGTGCAGGCCGCTGTCACCGCCGTCGCTGGCCTCCGACGGCGGGATGTAGGGGCTCAGGTTCGAGGCCTTGAAGTAGGTGATGCCGAGCACGAGCACCAGGGCGATGACGGCCAGCTTGATCGCGACCGCTACCGCCGACACTCGCGAGGACATCTTGGTCCCGAGCGCGAGCAGCACGGTGAGCACGGCGAGCAACAGCACCGCACCCCAGTCGAACGTGACCGAGCCCAATTGGGCTGTGGCCGAATCGAATCCGAATACCGTGCCCAGATACTGTGACCACCCCTTCGCGACCACCGACGCGGCAAGGGTGAATTCCAGGATGAGGTCCCAGCCGATGATCCACGCCACCAATTCACCGAAGGTGGCATAGGAATAGGTGTAGGCACTACCGGCCACCGGCACGGTCGAGGCGAATTCCGCATAACAGACCGCGGTGAGACCACACGCGATCGCGGCGAAAACGAAAGCCAGCGACACCGAGGGGCCCGCCACATTGCCCGCGGTGCGCGCGGTGAGGGTGAAAATACCGGCGCCGACGACGACGGCGACACCGAAGATCGTGAGATCCCAGGCGGTCAGATCTTTGCGAAGTTTGGAATCGGGTTCATCGGTATCGAGAATCGACTGTTCCACCGATTTGGTGCGGAACAGCCCGCCCCCTCGGCGGGGCGATCGACCCACCCCTGGAGCGTCCTGCGGTGTCGGCACGGTATTTCTCCTTCTGCTGCGAAAAACGTAATCGGGGGTTACCCGTAAATTGGGTCAGTGCACGCCCTGCATGTGGCGCTTGATCCAGGGCGCGCAGGCGACCACGACGAGGCCCGCCGCGATGGCGGCGCCACCGCTGAACCCGAAGTAGGCGGCTTCGCTGTCGGGGCTGTAGAAGCGGGCCAGCGTGCCCGCCATCGACGTGCCGATACCGACCGAGAAGAAATACAGCGCCATCATCTGCGAACGGAACGCGGCGGGCGCGAGATGGGTGGTCACCGCGAGACCGATCGGCGAGAGCAGCAGTTCCGAGATCGCGAAGCCGCCGAGAATGGCGAAGACCGCGAGCACCGGGACGGTCTTGCCCTCGAAACCGCTCAGCAGCGCGAACAACCAGAACGCCACGCCCATGCCGATCACGCCGAGCGCGAACTTGATCGGCGTACTCGGCGCGCGGTTGCCCAGTTTGGTCCACATCAGCGCGAACAGCGGCGAGAGCGCGATGATCCACACCGGCTCGACCGAACCGATCCAGCTCGCCGGCGCCTCCCAGCCGAAGATGCGCCAGTCGACGCGCTCGTCGGAATACACCGCGAGCATGGTGAACATCTGCTGGAACAGCGACCAGAACACCGCGTTGGCGATGAACAGCGGGATGAACGCGACCACTCGGGTTCGCTCGATCGGCGACACCTTGGCGCTGCGCAGCATCACCGCGAAATAGACGATGGAGGCGACCACGATGACGGCGGTGGTGACGTCGGAGAGGTTCTCCAGGGTGATCAGCTCGAGCGCGACGGCGACGGCTACCACGACGGCGGCGACGGCCACCCCGATCAGCACCGGGGTCAGCTCGCGGCGAGTGATCGGGTTGGGCACCTCGCGTCCGTGGGTGCCCAGATTGCGGCGGAAGATCACGTACTGGGTCAGGCCGAGCGCCATGCCGACGGCCGCGGCGCCGAAGCCGACGTGGAAACCCCATTCGCGCTGCAGCAGACCCGTCAGCAGCGGGCCGCAGAACGCGCCGATGTTGATGCCGAGATAGAACAGCGTGAATCCGCCGTCGACGCGGGCGTCGGTCGGCGAGTACAGCGTGCCGAGCAGCGACGACGCGTTCGCCTTCAACGCGCCACTGCCAAGCGCCACGAGCACCAGACCGACGCCGACCCCGACCATCCCGGGCAACACCGCCAGCGCGATGTGACCGGCCACGACCACGACACCGCCGTAGAAGACGGTCCGCTCCATCCCCAGCACCCGGTCGGCAATCCATCCGCCGAGCACCGTGGACAGGTACACCAGGCCGCCGTAGGCGCCGACGATGCCGAGCGCGGTGCTCTGCGCGATGCCCAGGCCGCCCTCGGTGGTGGAGTAGTACAGGTAGTAGCCGAGGATCGTGAGCATGCCGTAGAAGGAGAAACGCTCCCACAGCTCGACGCCGAACAAGTTCGTCAAACCGATGGGGTGACCGAACAGGGTGCGTTCGGCCGCCGGATCGGCGGGGTCCGGCAGGTAACCGGCCCGTGTTTCTTCCGTGGACATTGCGGAAGTTTCCCACGTCGAAACGGCCGACAGCAATTTTCCCGCATCGTCGCGGGTTCGGCGTGCCGCGGGCGTTGTACGCCGCAAACCTGTCCGGCGGTGCTCGCCCACACGAATTACGCTGGGGTAGTCGGTAATCCCGCGACGGACGAGGTATTCAGACGTGCTCACAGCCGAGGTGACCGTGCCGGTGCCTGCCGAGCGGGCGTTCGCGACGCTGGCCGACGGCTGGCTCTACGCGAGCTGGGTGGTCGGTGCCTCGCACATCGGCGAGGTCGACGCGGACTGGCCCGCCGTCGGCAGCCGCATCCACTACCGATTCGGGCTGTGGCCGGTGCTGATCAGCGACACGACGGTGGTGCGCACGATCGACGCGCCGCACCGGCTGGAGCTGGAGGCGCGGCTGTGGTCGATCGGGTCGGCGTGGATCACCCTCACCGTGGTCGAACAGCCTGCCGGGCACGCCACGATCCGGATGGTCGAGCGGGCCGTCCGCGGGCCCGCGCGGCTCATCCCAGGCCCCGCCCAAGATCTTCTTTTCGCGGCACGCAATCAGGAATCCCTCGACCGATTGGCCGATTTGATTCGTGCTCGTTCGCAAAATGAATGACTCGATTCAAATGCCGACCGGTATGTATTTCGCGATGCTGAGGATTTCGCACCGAAAGAATTCGATCGAATTCACCGACATCGTGTAGAAGTCGCACCTCTGGTTTAGTCTCTGATCCAATCGAAATGTGTAGGTCAGGGGACGCGCGTGCTGCATATCGAGCATTTCAACAATGGCTGGATGAATCCGGTACTGGCCTTCGGGCTGTCGTTCATCGGCTCGGTATTGGGTCTACGGTGCGCGGTGCACGCCAAGTCCTCGTCGACGCCGCTCGGCTGGCTCATCGCCGCGGCCGTCGCGCTGGGCGGTGCGGCGATCTGGGTCATGCACTTCACCGCCATGCTCGGGTTCAGTATCGACCGGATGCCGGTCCGCTACGACGTGCCGTTGACGCTGCTCAGCGCGGTGATCGCGATCGTGGTGGTGCTGATCGGGCTGACCATCGTCACCGGGGGCGGCAACGAGTGGGTGACGCTGCCGTTCGGCGGCGCGATCACCGGACTCGGCGTTGCCGCCATGCACTACCTGGGAATGTGGGCGATGCGCGCGCAGGTCGTCATCGAATACGACCCGGCGTTGGCCGCGCTGTCGCTGGTGATCGCGGTGGTCGCGGCTACCGCGGCACTGTGGTTCATGCTGCACGTGCGCGGGCTGCTGATGACGATCAGTGCCGCGCTGGTGATGGGAATCGCGGTGTGCGGCATGCACTACACGGCGATGGCGGCGATGCGGGTGCACCACGGTGACGCGATGGCCGAGGTCGACGGAGTCACGCCGGTGCAGTTGCTGCTGCCGTTGATCGCGACGGTGTCGCTGGTGATCACCGGTTTGGTGATCGTGGTCGGTTTGGCGGAACTGGAAGGCACAGGGGAGGACTGGTCGGAATCGGCGCTGCTGCGCACGCGGGGCGGCGTGATGACCAGCACGGATCCGGCCACGCTCGCCGACAGCGGAAAGCAGTGGCCGCGACTGCCGAATTGACCGCCGTGGCCGAAGATTTCGGCCACGGCGGTTCGGGTCAGCTGGGCTGCGGCAGTTCGCAGTTGTCGACCTGCGGATTGACGCCCGCGTAGTTGAGCGGGCCCGCGATGATCGTGACCGCGATGGTGCCCAGTGTCGCGCAATTCTGGTCGCGTTCGGTGTAGTAACCACGCTGGCCTGCGGCGAGAATGCCGATCAGCAACCACACCAGAACGACGATCGAAACGATGCGAGGTGTATTGCTCGACATGGTGCTTCCTCTTGTTCTGCGGATTCTACGCATGATCAGTAGTAGTGCCGACGGCCGCCGACCGGGCGCCCTAGGCCACCGATCAATGCCAGCGCCACGCCGACGACGAGCAGGATGACTCCCACCGTATTGAGAAGCGGGATGCCGAAAACGAGTCCGGCTATGAGTAGGACTGCGCCGAGAAGAATCATTAGAGCTCACCTTGTTCGGTGTCGGGACTGTGGATACCGGTGGGCACCCACAATCACCGCTTGCCCGCAATCGGCGAACCGAAACAGGCTGTGGCACAAAAGTCCCCGACCGTGACCGAACCCGGTCCGCCGTGACCTGACGTGTCGGTCGTGGCGGACCGGGGGTGGGTCAGCGGCCGAAGATGGGCAACGCCGCCGAACCGGTCGAGGGTCCGCCCGAGCCGAAGTCGGCGTCGAAGGAGCCGGTGCCGCTGCCGACATCGACCGAGCCCATCGAGCTGCCGGTGGGCGGGCCGAGTTCGACCGAACCGGATCCGAACAGGTCCCAATCGGCGCCGCCGATCGCATTGGCGGTGCCGGAGCCGAGCAGGGTTCCGGCGGCGAGCAGGGCCAAAAGACCGGCCCGAGTGGTGGATTTACGGATGGACATGGGGTGATACCTCCGAGCGCTTCGCTGTGATAGCACTGGAGACGTTAACTGAAATATGCATGCTTCACACCGGATCGGGTGCGTCAGGCCTGGGGCCGCTGACCCACTTCCATCTGCACCCGATAGCGATCGCAGCGATACCAGCTGGCCGTGTGCTCGATCGGCAGCTCCGCACTGAACGACACCCGGTCGAAATGCAGTACGGGAGCGCCCTTCTTGATGCCGAGCAGCGCCGCGACGCCTGCCTCGGCGGCCTGGGCGTCGACGGTCTGCACCGCGCGTTCGATCGGCCTGCCGTAGCGGTCGGCGGTGGTTCGGTAGATCGACCCGGTGAGGTTGTGCGAGATCAGGCCGGGCACCAGTTCCGGGTTGAACCAGGCGTCGTCGACGCTGACCGGATCGTCGTCGGCCAGCCGCAACCGTCGCACGTGATAGGCGAGCGCGCCCTGCGGCAGCCGCAGCGAACGGGCGGTGGCCTCTGGCGCGACCGCCTCCTCCGCAACCAGGACCAGCGTGGTCGGATGATGGCCGAGCGCGCGCATCTCCTCGGTGAACGAGGCCAGGTGCAGCCGCGATTGCACCGGCCGGTGCGCCACGAAGGTGCCCTTGCCGCGCACCCGGACCAGATACCCTTCGTTGACCAGTTGGCCCACCGCCTCACGCACGGTGATCCGGCTGACGCCGTAGTCCTGCATCAGATTGCGCTCGCTGGTCAGCAGATCGCCCGGCTGTAGCTCGCGCGTGCACTTCTGCAGCAGAATCGCGCGCAGCTGTTCGTGTTTGGGCACTGCGCTGTCGCGCAGCGGTGCGGGCATCGCCAGTGGCTCCTTTTTCTGGTAGGCCGACCGGTCCCTACTGGTCCTATCCGGTTGATTCGAGCGTACGCGACCGGCGCCGTGGAGCCCAGAGATCTCCGCGGTGATCAGCTGCCGTAGGGCCTGCACACGTCGATGGCGATGTCCTTGGAGTCGTTGAAAGTATCGATCACACCGTTGAGTTCGTCGGTGGGCACCCGGCGTTCGAGGGTGTCGGCGAGGGTGTTGGTCTTGGCGATGTAGTCGCGCAGCGGCCCGGACAGATCGGGAACCACATCGCCGGTGATCTGGCGATCGAGGCCAGTGGCGCTGTTGCGCAGGGTGGTGACCGCCTCGGTGGCCTTGGCATCGGCATCGGGCGCCTGATCGTTGGAGGCCTCGATGTAGGCGTTGAACGAGCCGACCGAGGTCTTGTTGGCCGAGCGAAGGCCGTCGCACGCGGTGTCGTTGGCCTTCTCGATCTTGGCCGCCCGCGAAGACGATGCCGCCGCCGACGACGCCGCCACCTCGGAGGTGTACGAGGCGAGCTCGCCCTGGTTGACCTCGGCGGTACCCGGCACCTGCTTGGAGCAGGCGCCGATGAAGATCACGCCGGTCGCGGTGGCCGCGAGCGCGGTCCCGAGCCCCAGCCGTTCCAGTACTCGCATTTCTCTCTCCTGCCTCGAAATTGCAGGCACCGGTTGGGCCGGAGCCGAACATATCGACCGTACTGTCTGGTTCCGGGTGACGTCAGGTGGCGGTGGCGATTTCGATGACGAAACGAGACGCGGCGCCGGAGGGTTCGCCCCGGCGCCGCACCCGATCAGTTCTGTCCGAGCATCCCACGCATGGTGGCGATTTCGGTCTCCTGATCAGCGATGATCTTCGTCGCGAGCTGACGCGATTCCGGGTTCACGCCGCTGTTCAGCTCGGCCTGTGCCATCCCGACCGCACCCTCGTGGTGGGAGATCATCATCTCCAGCCACTGCTTGTCGAAATCGGCGCCGTTCGCGGCATCCAGGCTCGACATCTGCGCGCCGGTCATCATGCCGGGCATGTCGTGCCCGCCGTGGCCTTCGGTCGCGCTCGGCGCGGGTTTGCCGAAACCGGTGAGCAGGTCGGTGATCTGCTGCATTTCCGGCGCCTGTGCCTGCTCGATCTGGGCGGCAAGGGCGATGAGCTGCTGGTTCTGGGTGTGGCTCGGCACCATCTTCGACATCTCGACGGCCTGTGCGTGATGCGGGTACATCATCTGTAGAAAGCTCACGTCGGCATCGTTGAAGTCGGTGCTGGCGGCCGCACTGGTCGTGGTGGTGGTCGAGTGCTCGGTGGTGTGGGTGGTGGTGCTGTCGTCGCTACAACCTGCCGCGAGCAAGACGGTGGCGAGCGCGGCGACGAGAACATGGGTACGGCTGATGGACATGGTGATCCTCCTGGGGATTCGGGTGAGGTGTCGAAACCGGCGGGGCACAAGCGGTGCCGCGCCTGTCAGATCCGCAGAATCGCCAGTTGGGACAGGGTGAGAACGGTCCACGGTGGTGGGCGCGCACGGCTGCCACGCCAGATTCTGGGGGTGCGCCGGGCGGCTTCGGCGGCGTCGCCGAGGCGGTAGAGCAGGACCAGGGTCAGTGCGATGGCGAGTGCGGCGAGGATGAAAACGCAGCCGTGGACGGCGGTGTGCTCATCGCAGCCCGCCGCGCCGCAGCCGGTGTGCGGGTCGGCAGGGGCGGCGATGGGGAGTGTGAGCGTCGAGTCGGGTGGAGTTTCGGCGATGAGGGTCGGGAAGTGCTCGGTGGTGTGGGTGGGGGCCGCTTCGACGGCCATGGCGTCTGGGTGGTGCGCAGTGTCGATCGGGTGGGCGCGATCCAGGTGGGTGACTGGGTCCACCCCGACGGCCGAAGCTTGCGGGCCGTGCGCACCGTCGGTCGCGTGTGCGGTGCCGAAGACCGCGGAGTGCATGGCGATGATCCCGGCCAGCAGCGTCAACACGGCGAGCGCCCTGGCGATGCCGGGTGCGCGCGCGGGACGCTTCTCCATCACGACGGCCAGTCTAGCGAGTGTCGTCGTGATACCCGGTAGGGGTAGGAACTACTGGGTGGCGATATCGACGACCAGGCGCGGGGGATCGGCCAGCGTGGTGACGGCGAAGGGCGGCTGATCAGCGTCGATGCCGATGAACGACTGGGTGACGCCCTCGTAGACCAGCTTCTTGTAGACCCCGGTGATGGCGGGCGCGCCCGGATCGGTCACCGGATCCGGCCCGGCGAACGGGGGAACGGTCGAATCGAACGGATACGCGGACCCGAGGATGCGCACCTCGAGAATCGCGCGGCCCGCCACGTCGACGGTCTTGCCGCTGCCGTCCTGCACCGCGCTGTCGGTGTAGGAGACCTGCCAGCCGGGAGACCCGGTCCCGCCGAGTGCGAAGACCACCCGGTCGAAACCGGGCTGACGGCCGATCCGGATATCGCTGACCGTCAACGCCGCGCCGGGGGAAGCCGCGCCGGACTTCGGTCCCGCGTCGGTGGGCACCTCGCCGGTGGCGTCGGCGAAGGTGCTGGTGGTGCTCGTCGTCGTCGACGGCGTCGCGACCGGTGTGGTATCGGTGCCGCAGCTGGACACCGAAACCGCGGTTGTGGCGATCAGCACGAACACGAGGGCGTTGCGCATGAGGCTGATGCTACGCAGAGACGGCGGCGTGGTGGGCGAAGGAGAGCGGGGTGTGTTCGGGCTACGGAAAGTTTGCTGGCGGCCGGGAAATGAGCGCTGTTCCGGTCGATGCGCGCAGGTCGCGGTAGGGATTTTCGGTGAACGCGTACCAGATCTGCAGTTAGCGCCACCTGCGGCGATCGGCCGTGGCCGGTATCGATCGAGGGTCGCCGACAAAGTATTGGGGAACAGTCGAATTCGTGAATTCCGCGAACGTCACGCAATCTGCAAGGATGGCGCAAATCGATGGAACCCGTTAGTGCTCAGCGAAATACATCCCACGACGCCTCTTTGTTCGCCGACCCGCCGATCGATACCGGGCCCGGATGTGACGCTGGGGCAACGATCTAGCACACTTGCCGGGTGGACAGTGTTGAGGACGTATTCGACCGACTGCGCCGGTATCCGGATGTGGAGGCGCCGAACCTCTATGCCGTCGATGCCGCCGACCGACTGATCCTCGACACCGCCGCCGACGCCCTCGCGGCCGCGGGTAGCGGTGAGGTTGCGGTGATCGGCGACGCCTACGGCGCGCTCACCCTCGGCGTCGCCGCGCAACACGGACTCACCGGCCTGCGCGTGCATCAGGACCTGATCACCGGCGAATCGGCGCTGGCGGCCAATGCCAAAACCCTCGGGCTCACCGACCGCTACACCACCCACCCGCTCGACGCCGACCTGCTCGCCGGCGCGCGCGTGGTCCTGATGCGGTTGCCGCGCATGCTGTCGGGCGTGGGCGAGATCGCCGAGACCATCGCCCGCTACGCCGCCGACGATGTGGTGGTGTTCGCGGGCGGTCGCGACAAATACCTCACCCCGGCCATGAACGAAGTGCTCGCCGAATCCTTCGCGCGGGTCAGGGCGGGCCGGGGCAGGCAGAAGTCGCGCGTGCTCATGGTCAGCGAGCCGCTGCCGGTGGGCGAGCCCCGGTTTCCGGTGAGCGAGCACGTCATCGAGATCGACGGCGATGTCGTCGCGTTCGGTGCGGCGTTCTCCGGTTCGCGACTCGATATCGGCACCCGCTTCCTGCTCGAACACATGGACCGGATGAAGCCCGACGCGCGCGACGCCGTCGATCTCGGTTGCGGCACCGGCATTCTCGCGGTCGCACTGGCCAAATCGCGCCCGCACATCCGGGTGGTCGGCACCGACCAGTCCGCCGCCGCCGTCGCCTCGGCCAGGGCCACCGCCGAGGCCAACGGGGTCGCCGACCGGGTGACGGTGGTGCGCGACGACGCCATGTCCTCGGCCGCCGACAACAGCGCCGACCTGGTGCTGTGCAATCCGCCGTTCCATGTCGGCGCGGCCGTGCACACCGGTTCGGCGATCAAGATGTTCGTCGAGACCGGGCGCGTGCTCCGCCCCGGCGGCGAGCTGTGGACCGTGTACAACTCGCACCTGAACTACCGCGGCGTGGTGGAGCGAATGGTCGGGCGCACCGATGTGATCGGCCGGAACCAGAAGTTCACGGTGACGCGGTCTGTCCGTGGTCTGCGCGACGTACAACGATAGGGCGACCCGAAAGCGGTAGAGTCCGATTTGTCCGAACGGGCGGCGATGTGGGCAGAGACCGGATCGCTGGGAACTTTGTCCGATCGTGGCGCGTTGAACAGGGCAGTTGGAGCTTCACAGCTACTCGTAACTCCAAGAAAGGCGCACGGTGCGTACCTCATCGAATCCGGTGTTCAAGAACCTTCCTCGCCAGGAGGGTGTCGGCGGTTACGCGAACTTCGGTTCGGGCGTAGCCGGCGCAGGTCAACTCGGTAACCAGCAGTACGGCGAATACGGGCAGCAGTACGGCCAGCAATTCCAGCAGGCCCCCGCCACCCGCGCGATGACCATCGACGACGTGGTCACCAAGACGGGCATCACCCTCGCGGTGCTCACCGTCTCGGCGATCGCCTCTTACGCGCTGTCCACGGCGAACCCGTCGCTGGCACCGCTGTTCGTCATCGGCGGCGGCATCATCGGCCTAGTTCTGGTCCTCATCGCGACCTTCGGTCGCAAGATGGACAACCCGGCCATCGTGCTGTCCTACGCGGCCTTCGAGGGCCTGTTCCTCGGCGCGCTGTCGCTGATGTTCACCGACGTCACCTTCGGCGGTGTCGGCGGTAGCGCCCTGATCGGCCAGGCGGTACTCGGCACGTTCGGCGTGTTCTTCGGCATGCTCGTCGTCTACAAGACCGGCGCCATCCGCGTCACTCCGCGCTTCACCCGCATGCTGATCGGTGCGATGGTCGGTGTGCTGGTGCTGATGGTCGGCAACCTGATCGCGAGCTTCTTCACCGACGGCGGCTTCGGCCTGCGCGACGGCGGCCCGCTCGCCATCGTGTTCAGCCTGGTCTGCATCGCCATCGCCGCGTTCAGCTTCCTGCTGGACTTCGACTCCGCCGACCAGCTGATCCGCGCCCAGGCCCCCGAGAAGGCCGCGTGGGGTGTGGCTCTCGGCCTCACCATCACCCTGGTCTGGCTCTACGTCGAGATCCTTCGCCTGCTGAGCTACTTCCAGCGCGACTGAGTCAGTCGGTCAACAACAAAAGCGGCTCCCCACGATGTGGGGAGCCGCTTTGTGGTTGTACGTTCCTCAGTGGCCGATCGAGCCGGTGCTCAGGAAGCCGAGCAGATCGTGTCGGGTGATGACGCCGACGGGCTTGCCGTCTTCGACGACCATCAGGGCATCGGAATCCGACAGGGCCTTGGTCGCGGTGGAGAGGGGTTCGCCCGCGCCGATCAGGGGGAACGACGGGCTCATGTGCTGGGCGACCGAGTCGGTGAGGTTGGCGCGGCCTTCGAAAACGGCGGAGAGCAGGTCGCGTTCGGTGACGCTGCCCGCTACTTCACCGGCCATGACCGGGGGTTCGGCGCCGACGACGGGCATCTGGGAGACGCCGTATTCGCGCAGGATCTCGATGGCGTCGCGCAGGGTTTCCGACGGGTGGGTGTGCACCAGGTCGGGCAGGGCGCCGGACTTGCCGCGCAGCACGTCGCCGACCAGCGGTTCCGGGCCCGCTTCCAGGGGCGTCTGGAGGAAGCCGTAGGAGCTCATCCACTTGTCGTTGAAGATCTTTGACAGGTAGCCGCGGCCACCGTCGGGCAGCAGCACGACCACCACGGCGTCGGGATCGCGGCGGGCGACCTCGATCGCGGCGACCACGGCCATGCCGCAGGAACCACCGACCAGCAGGCCTTCCTCGCGGGCCAGACGACGGGTCATCTCGAAGGAGTCCGCGTCGGAGACCGCGATGATCTCGTCGGGGATCGACGCGTCGTAGGCGCTCGGCCAGAAGTCCTCGCCGACACCCTCGACCAGGTACGGGCGACCGGTGCCGCCGGAGTACACCGAACCCTCGGGATCGGCGCCGATGATCTTGACCTTGCCGCCGGATACCTCTTTGAGGTAGCGGCCGGTGCCGGAGATGGTGCCGCCGGTGCCGACGCCCGCGACGAAGTGGGTGATCTTGCCCTCGGTGTCGGCCCAGATCTCGGGACCGGTGGTCTCGTAGTGGCTGTCGGGGCCGCCCGGGTTCGAGTACTGGTTGGGCTTCCAGGCGCCCTCGATCTCGCGGACCAGGCGGTCGGAGACGTTGTAGTAGCTGTCGGGGTGCTCCGGCGGCACGGCGGTCGGGCACACCACGACCTCGGCGCCGTAGGCACGCAACACGTTGCGCTTGTCCTCGCTGACCTTGTCCGGGCAGACGAACACGCACTTGTACCCGCGCTGCTGGGCGACCAGCGCCAGGCCCACGCCGGTATTACCCGAGGTCGGCTCGACAATCGTGCCGCCGGGCTTCAGCAGTCCGTCCTGCTCGGCCGCGTCGATCATCTTGACGGCGATCCGGTCCTTGGAACTGCCGCCGGGGTTCAGGTATTCGACCTTCGCGGCCACCAGGCCCGCGTTGGGGCCGACCACCGAGTTCAGCCGAACAAGGGGGGTGTTGCCGATGAGGTCAACGACATGATCCGCGATGCGCATAGCCCCATCGTTGCAGAACCCATGATCTCGCGAGTACATGGGTAACTCACCGGGCACGGGCCAACTCAGCCCCCACTCGAACCCCCAGCCGCGCGCGGTGCTCCCGGGCACCTGAGTCTGGCTATGAGGCGCGGAGAGGCGGAACAGTCCAGAGGCTCGGAGAGGCGGAACAGCGTCGTAGAATTTTCGAATGTGAGCGCACCTCGGATCAGTTGGCGTACCGCTGTTGTCACCGGAGCGACCACGGTGCTCGCCGGATCGAGCGCCGGAACGGTCTCCTGGGCGACGTATCGATTGCTGATGACGCAGGCAGGCGCGGCGCGCGCGGTGATCGGGCGCGATACCTCCAAGCCACCCGAGGCCGACGGCGTGTACGCGCCGGGTGCCACCATCCCCGAACCGTGGCGCAAGACCACACCCTTCGACCTGCACCTGATGATCTTCGGCGACTCCACCGCGGCCGGACTCGGCTGTCTCGGCGCCGCCGATGTACCGGGTGTGCGAGTGGCACGTGGCCTGGCCGACGCCACCGGCATGCGAATCCGCTTGAGTACCAAGGCAATCTCCGGTGCCACCTCGAAAGGCCTGGCCGGACAGGTCGACGCGATGTTCGTCGCGGGACCACCGCCGGACGCCGCGGTTATCCTCGTCGGGGCCAACGACATCACCAAGAAGCACTCCATCCGGGCCTCCGCGCGCAGGCTCGCCGCCGCGGTCTCGCGACTGCGTGAGGCCGACGCGCTGGTGGTGGTCGGCACCTGCCCGAACCTGGGCACGGTCACCGCGATCCAGCAGCCGCTGCGCACGATCGTCGCCAACTGGAGTGTGCGCCTGGCCAAGGCGCAGACGGTCGCGACCACCATCGCGGGCGGTATCGCGGTGCCGATGGGTTCACCGCTGGTCGCGTCCGAGTTCCGGGCCTCGCCCGAGATCCTGTTCGCCACCGATGGTTTTCATCCGTCCGCGGCCGGCTACGAATTGGCCGCCGCGCAGCTGCTTCCCGTGTTGATCGCCCAGGTGCGCGACCGCCCTGCTCTTCCCGTGGGTCAACTGGAGACGTAGATTCGAAGACGACCGGCATGTAAACAGCCGTTCACATCAATCCACGCGAAAAGGAGTCCTCATGCCCGAGGCCGTCATCGTCTCCACCGCCCGTTCCCCCATCGGCCGTGCCGTCAAGGGGTCACTGGCCGGCATGCGCCCGGACGACCTGACCGCGCAGATGGTGCGTGCCGCGCTGGCCAAGGTGCCCTCGCTGGACCCGACGCAGATCGACGACCTCATCCTCGGCACCGGTTCCCCCGCCGGTGAGGGCGGCTTCGGCATCGGCCGCAACGTGGCGGTCCAGCTCGGCCTCGACGTCGTCCCAGGCACCACCGTGCAGCGTTACTGTGCGTCGTCGCTGCAGACCACCCGGATGGCCTTCCACGCGATCAAGGCGGGCGAGGGCGACGTGTTCATCTCCGCCGGTGTGGAGACCGTCTCGCGCTACGCCAAGGGTTCGGCCGACAGCTGGCCCGACACCAAGAACCCCGAATTCGCCGAGGCCGAGGCCCGCACCGCCGAGGCCGCCAAGGGTGGCGCCGGTGTGTGGCACGACCCGCGCCAGGACGGCCTGCTCCCCGACGCCTACATCGCGATGGGCCAGACCGCGGAGAACGTCGCGTCGCTGACCGGCATCTCCCGCGAAGACCAGGACCGCTGGGGCGTGCGCTCGCAGAACCGTGCCGAAGAGGCCATCAAGGCCGGTTTCTTCGAGCGCGAGATCACCCCGGTGACCCTGCCCGACGGCTCGATCGTCAGCAAGGACGACGGCCCGCGCGCCGGCGTCACCTACGAAGCTGTCAGCCAGCTCAAGCCGGTCTTCCGCCCCGACGGCACCGTCACCGCCGGTAACTGCTGCGCCCTCAACGACGGCGCCGCCGCACTGGTCATCATGAGCGACACCAAGGCCAAGGAACTGGGCCTGACCCCGCTGGCCCGCATCGTCTCCACCGGCGTCTCGGGTCTGTCGCCCGAGATCATGGGCCTGGGCCCGGTCGAAGCCGTCAAGCGCGCCCTCGCACTGGCGGGCAAGTCGATCTCCGACATCGACCTGTTCGAGATCAACGAGGCCTTCGCCGTCCAGGTCCTCGGCTCGGCCCGCGAACTGAAGATCGACGAGGACAAGCTCAACGTCTCCGGCGGCGCGATCGCCGTCGGCCACCCCTTCGGCATGACCGGCGCCCGCATCACCACCACCCTGCTGAACAACCTGCAGACCTACGACAAGCAGTTCGGCGTGGAAACCATGTGCGTCGGCGGCGGCCAGGGCATGGCCCTGATCATCGAACGGCTGAGCTGATCCGCCTCCCCGCGTCTTTTGGCCGGACTCGGGTGCCGCGAGGCATTCGACGCGGCCAGACTTCGGGGGCGGTTGGGTCAGCCGGTTCCCGGTGAGTTACCCATGTTCTCGCTGAACAGGGTCGAGCGGCTCCACGATTTTTGTGGGGCCGCTCGATTGTTTTGTCGCCGTTGCGATTTCGGTGGTGCGGTGAGCTACTCGGTTTCCTGCGTAGCGGTCTGAGGTACCGGGGTGCGGAATTCGGTGGCCAGGCCCTTGGCTGCTGCGGCGGTGCGGATGGCGTCTACTACCAGGAGCAGGGCGGATCGGCCTGCTGAGTTGGTGCGGTAGGCCAACGAGACTGTGCGGGCGAGGGGGTCGGTGAGGGTGACGATGTCTACGCCGGGTGGGCGTAGGGCCAGGCCGAGGTCCGACACCAGGGTGACGCCGAGGCCGGCGGCGACCATGGCCATGGCGGTGGCCTGTTCCTCCAACTCGTGGTCGATGCGGGGACGCAGGCCTGCGGATTGGAAGGCCAGGCGGGCCGCGTGGCCGAAGTGGGAGCGGGCGGGGGCGATGATCCAAGGGTGTTCGGAGAGTTCGGCGAGGGTCACGCTTGCTGCGGGGACCGCGCCCGCGGGGACGGCGGCGTGGATGCGTTCGACGCCGATGATCGCTCGTTCCAGGCCGCGGTCCCAGGTCATCGGGTAGTTCGAGTAGTCGAGCACGAACGACAGGTCGAGGGCACCGTCGCGGACCGCGGCGGCGGTCGACTCCGGGGCGAGTTCGGTGGTGCGCACCAGAATGCCGGGGTGTGAGGCGGCGAGGGTGTTGAGTGCGTCGGGGAGCAGGCCCGCGGCCACCGATGCCCACACTCCGGCGGTGATCGTCGTGGTCACCGAGCCGCCCGCTTCCTCAAGCGCTTGGGTCGCGCGTTCGACGGCGGCCAGGATCTCCTCGGCGTGTTCGGCGAGCACGATCCCGAGGTCGGTGAGTTGCACTCGACGCCCGCGTCGTTCGAACAGCCGAGTGCCCGCGTCGCGTTCGAGTTGCGCGAGCTGTTGGGAGACCGCCGACGCGGTGTAGTGCAGGGCCGCCGCGGCGGCCGTGATCGTCCCGCGCCGGTGTAGTTCGCGCAGCATTCGCAGGCGGGCCAGTGACAGGTCCATGCCATCGAGGGTAAGGAATGTGCAGCAATGGTGAAGGGTGCCGTGAACGAACCGTAAATAGACGCGCGGTCAGAGGGTGCCGCAGTCTGGTGCTACCAGGGACGACGAGGTCCGCTACGGCCATGAACGAGGAGGTGGGCACCATGACGATGCTGAACCCGGGTCCGAGCACATCGCAGGCTGTTTCGGGAGTACCCACTACTCGTCGTTGCGAACCATATATGCGTCTGCACTGGACGGATTCGGCCACCGATGCGGTCGGCTACCTCGTCGTCCACACCCTGCGCGGTGGCCTGGCCACCGGCGGCACCCGGATGCGAGCCGGTTGTTCCTTGACCGAGGTCGAGGACCTCGCGCGTGGCATGGCCAACAAGACCGCCACCTTCGACCTGCCGATCGGCGGTGCCAAGGGCGGCATCGACTTCGACCCCAAGGACCCGCGCGCCGTGGAAGTGCTCGAGCGATTCTGCGAGGCGATGCGCCCGTGGCTCGACGCGCACTGGGTGACCGCAGAAGACCTCGGCGTTCCACAGCACCTGATCGACGAGGTCTTCGAAAAGCTCGACCTCGGCCAGAGTTACCACGCCGCGATCCGCCGCGCCGCCGACCCGGCAGCCACTTTGGAGCGGGTCCGCAACGGACTCAACGCCGCCGTCGACGGCGGTTTCCTGCTCGGTGACGTCATCGGCGGTTACGGCGTCGCGCACGCCTGCCTCGCCACGGCGGTGCAGTGGGGCCAGGCACCTGCCCAGACGACGGCCGCGATCCAGGGCGTCGGCACGATGGGCGGAGCGGCGGCCTACTACCTGCACGAGGCAGGCATGAAGATCACCACCGTCGCCGACGCCGCGGGCACCCTGTACTGCGCCGACGGCCTCGACATCCCGGCCCTGCTGGATCTGCGCGACGGCTACGGCGAGATCGACCGCTCCCGCCTGCCCGAGGGCATCGAGCAGCAGCCGCGCAACGCCATCATCGCCGCCGACGTCGATATCCTTGTGCCTGCGGCGATTTCGTACGCGATCACCCCGGACAACTCCTACGACATCCGGGCCCGCGTCATCGTCGAAGCCGCCAACGCCGCCACCACCCCCGAAGCCGAAGCCATGCTCGCCGCCCGCGGCATCCCGGTCCTGCCCGACTTCGTCGCCAACGCGGGCGCGGTGGCCTGGGCCTGGTGGCTGCTCCTCGGCGAAGTCGACGACACCCCCGACACCTCCTTCGACCGCCTCCGCACCACCATGCACAACAAGGTCGCACAGCTACTGACCGCCTGGACCGACGAAGGCGTCAGCCCGCGCGAGGTCGGCCACCGCTGGGCCGCCGACCCGGCACCCCTCACTGGACCGGTCGTCATTCCCTGATAACACCGAAGACGCGACTTCCCGCCGGACTGGTCGACTCGTCCGGCGAGTTCGTCGCGGGCCCGAAGCCCGCGGCTGCCTCGGAACACAGAGGCGGTGCTGTCTCGAAACAGCAGACAGCACCGGCTCTCGATCATCGCGTGAGCATCGAGTGCACGTCCACCCACTGATCCGGGTGAACGTAGGCGACCACGGTGTCGTCGGCGATACCCGCCGCTGCCAGGGCTTCGTCCGCGCCGTGGTAGCGGGTGCGCAAGGAAGCGCGGACTGTGCCGCCTATTCCCGAGAAGGCGGTCCGCACGAGTTCTGTGTAGGAATCACGATGGGAGACAAGGGGTTCCGCTCGACGCGCGATCCGCACGATCGCTGAGTCGACCGACGGAATCGGACGGAAGCTGGTGCGTGGCACCTGCCCGTGGAGTTCCCAGGTGAACCACGGCCAGGTTGTCGCGGTCAGGAGACTCCAGCGCCCGTAGTCGCCGGTGCGTTTGCGGGCGTATTCGCGTTGGGTGAGCAGGGTCGCCGACGTCAGTGCCGGTGCGGTCAGGCACCAGTCCACGATGTCGGCCGTCGCGGAGAACGGGATGTTCCCGACGACGGCGAAGGGCTCGCGGGGAGCCTTGGCCTTGGTGAAATCACCACGGACAACACGTATTCCGCCCTCGGAACGAGTCTGCGCCGAGAGCTTGGCCGCGAGCAGCGGATCGATCTCGTACGCGGTGACCTGCGCACCCCGTCGAGCAAGGGCACGTGTCAGAATGCCTTCGCCCGCACCGGGTTCGAGGACGATCCCCGTCGGATCGGCCACGGTCACCATCGAGTCGACGGCGCCACGATCCACCAGAAAGTTTTGGGAGAGAGTCCTTCTCGCGTGATCACGTGCGGTGCGCCCGCCACCTTTACCGGTGACCTTGCGCTGAGTGTGTGAGTAGTTTCGGTGTGCGAAATCCTGCGCCACGGCAGTTGCCCCTTCGGGTCTTCGAGTTGTTGGAGGCTCGAAGGGCCCTTGGCGCGCCGGTGGACGCCGATGAAGTTATCCGCGTCCGCTAGCGGGCCAGAGCCCGGTTGTGGCGGAGGCGAATGAAAAAGTGGCACGACATGAAAACGAACTCTAGGAATCGAGCGAACCGCGGCGCAACCGAATTTTGACAAGCCTGGGTCCGATCGATGCCGCGAAACGTCGATCGGACCCAAGGTCCTAGGCGGTGTTCGCGCGAGTACTGGAGACTGCGCGCACAGCCGATGCGGCAGCGGTGATCGCACTGTTGATGGAGATCTCACCGCGCATGCCGGGCGCGGCGACCATATCGCCCACCAGGTAGATGCCGTCACCGCGATCGATGGCGGGCCGGTCACGCCACGTGGTTCCTGGCAGATCCAGCGCGCCGGTGCGGCCTTTGGCGGTGGACGTGCGACGGAATGTGTTGCGTGCGCGCCAGTCCGGGATGGTGGCATCGGCGAAGAGTTCCAGACGCCGATGGGCATCGTCACGAGACTCGTTGTCGCGCAGCGGCATCTGGAGTTGGTAGAGGGATTCGCCTGCGGGAGCGATGGTGTCGTCCTGCATGGTGTAGCTCTCGTGGAAACCGCCCTCGTCGAGATCGAAGACAATGCTGCGGTCTCGGCGGTCCTTGGTGACGCCGAGGTCGAGAAGAGCCGCGAAGCCGCTGGTGCCCCGCAGGGTGTCGTCGCCGAGCAGGCGCCGAGCGGAGTCGAGGTCGGTGGCGACGATGACCGGTCCACCGGTGGGCAATTCGGTGATCCGCGAACCGGTTTCGATATCGACGCCGAGTTCGGTCGCACGGTCGACCATGCGATCCATCGTCTGCTGCCAGCCGCCGCGCACCCAGCGCACCGCTGGCACCACGGGGCCGAGTACGCGCTGGAACAATCCCCAGACGAAGGCGGCGGAGAGCCTGCCGGTGTTTGCGTCGTAGGTGGCCACGCTGATCGCATTGGCGAGGTGGGTGGCGGTGCGCTCACCCCAGCGCTCGGTGGCCCAGGTGTGGAAGTCGACGTCGACCGGTGCCTGCAACCATTTGCGTGACTGCGCCCGCAACATCCCGAGCGGTGGCACCCGCCGGATCACGCCGTCGGTACGGAACCCGAGTTTCGTGGCATCTGCGAGCCCCGGCCAGCCGAGTCCGGAAACGAAGCCGCGCTCCTTCAGCCAGGTGTAATGCGGGCCGTCGGCGTAGAACACGTGCGCCCCCTCGTGCGCCACGTGCGGCGGCGGTGTCGCCCGTCCCCGCCCGCCCAGCGTCTGATGCGCCTCGAAAAGCCGTACCGGAACTCCGGTTTCAGCCACTGCGATCGCGGCCGTGAGACCGGCAATTCCGCCCCCGACCACGGTGATGGGTGTATTCATCTTGGGTCCTCTCCTTCGGAATCCGCCCAGTCGAGCCGGGCGGCGATCATCTCTGCGGTGGCTCGCAGGTATCGATCGGTGTCGACGTCGGCCGGGTGGTCGCCGTCGAAGATGTCGCGCATCATCCAGAAATGGGCCATCGCGCCGACCAGTACCGCCGCGGTGGCGTCCCAGTCCTGCTCGCCTGCCCGGTCCCCGGCGAGCTCGACCAGCCCACGGGTGACCGCCCACATCACCACCACGTACTCCTGCTGCCGGAAAACCTCCAGCAGGGGAGCGGGGATCGAGTTGTCCCGCAACAGAATTCGGGTGACATCGCGATCGTGGTCAAGGCGTGCCAGGCCGATCCCGCACAGCGCGACGATCTTGTCGACGGTGCTGCCGGACGGCGCGATCGCATCGAGCGCCGCCGCGATCGAAAACGTGGGTTCCAGGAGCTGTGCCCACTCGCCCCGATCGGCCAGCCGCGCGTCCACCGCCTGTACCAGCAGCTCGTCCTTGGACTTGAAGTGCCGATACAGCGCTCCTGACCCACCGGACAGTCCCGCCGCCCGCTCGATCTGCGCGACGGAGGTCTTGGCGAAGCCCTGTTCCCCGAACAGGCGCAGTGCCTCGGTCATGATCCGCTCCCGCGACGTGGGTGACTCGCTGTAAGTAACCACTTACTTACAGTGGCTCGAGCGCGCGACGAGCGCAAGACCCGATGCATCACTGTGCCGCTGACCGGCCGTGAGCGAATTCGTCGCTACTCGGCGGATTCAATGAGGATTGCCTGGGTAACCACCAAAAACAGGTGCTTCGGCAATTCAGCCGCACTGATCGGTATGAGCGAAAGGAAAGGCCGTGGATACCTCCGTCATTGCGATAGATTTCCAGCAGGGCTTGACCGACGCGTGGAGTTCGGTCGCGCAGTTCGTCCCCAAAGCAGTGGCATTCATCGCCATACTTCTCGTCGGCTGGATCATCGCGAAGGTGGTCGCCAAGATCGTGAAGGCGGTGCTCGAGCGCGTCGGATTCGACAAACTGGTCGAACGCGGCGAACTGCGGAAAATGCTGTCCCGCAGTAAATATGATGCTTCCGGCATTCTCGCCAAGATCGCCTATTACGCGATTCTGCTGATCGCGCTGCAGGTCGGTTTCGCGGTGTTCGGGCCGAACCCGGTGAGCGCGTTGCTCACCAGCATCGTGGCCTGGCTGCCCAAGGCCGCGGTCGCGATCGTGATCGTGGTGATCGCGGCGGCCATCGCCCACGCGGTGAGCGAACTGGTCTCCAATGTGCTCGGTGGGCTGTCCTACGGGACCATGCTCGGCCGGATCGCGGCGGTGTTCATCTGGAGTATCGGCATCATCGCCGCGCTGAACCAGATCGGCGTCGCGACCTCGGTGACCACCCCGATCCTGATCGCCGTGCTCGCCACCATCGGCGGCATCCTGGTGGTCGGCGTCGGTGGCGGCCTGGTCCGGCCGATGGAACAGCGCTGGAACGGCTGGCTGGGCAATCTGGAATCGGAGATGCCCGCGATGAAGGGGCATGCCGAGGCCTACCAGCGTGGCCGTGAGGACGCCGCGCGTCAGGGCTCGCAGGTGGCGCCGAGCGCGACCCAGCGGGTCACCCCCGGTGCGAGCGAGCCCGGCTGGGGAGGCGAAACAGCTCGATGACCAACCGGCGCCGGCGCACCGTTACCTTCGGGTGGCGGGGCGCCGCCGCCGTTCTACTCGGCGCACACCGCGGCAAGACGTAACTGCAACCAGTCGGCGGTGAGCCAGTTATCCGGTGCGCCCGCGATGAATCCGTCGGCGCTCTCGGCGAAATGGTCGAGAAGCCCGCGCACATAACCGGCGAGCAGAATAACGTGGGGAACCCGAGCCGAATTGTCGACACCGAGGTCGAGAATGTCACGCACCGCCGCGGCGTGCTGATCCAACTGAGCAGACAGTGCGGGCACCACCGCGGCGACAGCTGCCGCGGGCACACCGAACTCGGTACTCAACTGCTGTATTTGTCGTTGCGCCGAAAGTTCGAGCAACGCCGGACCTGGCGCAAACATTGCAATATGATAGCAATCTGCCCAGCAAAGTTGAAATTATCTTGTTTCAAGATCAATGACGCCGCCGAGCGAATATGACGCAACATCTAATACGCTCGATCGAATTCCGTTGAGCGCAACCATGGTCGCGATCCGAGCGCCCTGCTGGACTGTCGAACATGGGCAGCGAACGTCCCGGCTCTTCGGCACGCTCGACCACCTCAGCAACGGCCGCGCGGCCTGGAACGCGGTGACCTCCTCGGTGGGCGAGCAGAACTACAGCGACCACGACCTCCCGAGTCCCGAGCAGCGCTACGCCCGCGCCACGGAATCCATCGAGGTGGTCAACGCGCTGTTCGACAGCTGGCAGCCGGGTGCGCTGCGGCCGGACGGCAGCGAGGGCGCGGTCCTCGACGAATCCCTGGTGCGCCCGATCGACTTCGCCGGACAGTATTTCTCGGTACGGGGCCCGCTGAACATCCCGCCGCTGCCGCAGGGCAGGCCGGTGCAGTTCCAGGCCGGCCAATCCGCCGGTGGCGTCGAACTCGGCGCGCGTTTCGCGGAGGTGGTGTTCACCTCGCTGCCGACGCTCGAGGACGCGATCACCTATACGAAGAAGATCCGCACTCGCGCAACCGAATTGGGCAGGTCCGACGGTCTTCCGCTCATCTTCAGTTCCTTTCACGCCACCTACGGCGCGACGGAGGAAGAAGCCCGCAGGTTGGTGCGCGAGGCGGCCGAGGCCACCGATTTCGAGGCGGGCCGCCGTCAGCTGGCCGACATGCTGGGCGGCGGCCTCGACCTGTCCGAGCTGCCACTCGACAAGCCGATCCCGGAAACCCTGTTGCCGCAACCGGACTCGGTGCATCGCCGACGCGGCCGAGTCGAGATCTTCGGCAAGCTCGCCGCGTCCGGCGCCACTCTGCGCGAACTCGTCATCGCCGCCAAGGACACCGGCCACTGGGCCGCGGCGGGCACGCCCGAACAGTTGGCCGACGCCATCGAGGAGCGCTATCGCGCGAATGTGCTCGACGTGATCTCCCTCGGCGGTCTCACCGAGGAGCGCACCCGCGATTTCGTCGTCAACGGTCTGCTGCCGGAGCTGCGTCGCAGAAATCTGCTCGACACCGACTATCTGGGCGGCACCTACCGCGAGAACCTGGAACTTCCCCTGCCGACGACCTAGCCGACGAGATCTGATCGAGACTTCTCCAGTTGCGCGAACCGGGCGCCCGATGGACTCTGAGTGGGTATAACCGATCCGAGACAACTTTCGGCAAACTGGATCGGCGAGCGAGAGGATCCGCAGTGCAGGTCACCGACCCGGCCGTTCAACTGGTCGGCATGAGTCCGGTTATCGCTGCCAGCGCAGGGTATTCAGCACAGACGAAGATCGTCGACGCCTGGCATCGCTCGCCTTACGCACCGCTGCTCGGACGCCTTGCCGCCGCGATCATTTGGGGTTGCGGCAGTGTCGCCGGGCTGACCGTGATCGGGATTCCGGCAGCGATCACCGTGCCGATCGCGCTGACCGTGCTCACGGTGGTGGTCGTGATGCTGGCCGCGGCCTTCGCGAGCGGCATGATCAGGCCGCGACCGGCCGGGACCTGACCTACCGGAACGCGTTGGCGTCGGTGAGTGCCTTGCCGATCACCAGCTGGTGCACCTCGGCGGTGCCCTCGTAGGTCAGCACGGACTCCAAGTTGTTGGCGTGCCGCAGGACGGGATAGTCGAGGGTGATTCCGTTGGCGCCCAAGATGGTTCGGCATTCGCGCGCGATCTTTATGGCTTCGCGGGTGCTGTTCAGCTTGCCCGCGCTGATCTGCTCGCCGGTGATCTCGTGCCGATCCTTCAATCGGCCCAGGTGCAGCGCGAGCAGCTGTCCCTTGCCGAGCTCGAGTGCCATATCGGCCAGCTTGGCCTGGGTGAGTTGGTAACCGGCAAGGGGCTTGTCGAAGACCTCGCGAGTGCGGGAGTAGTCGATCGCCGCGGTCAGGCAGTCGCGGGCGGCGCCGAGTGCGCCGAAGATGATGCCGAACCGCGCCTCGCTCAAACAGGCCAGTGGTGAACTGAGCCCACGTGATTCGGGTAGCACCGCATCGGCAGGCAGGCGCACGTCGTCGAAATCGAGTGCGGCGGTGATGGATGCGCGCAGCGAGAGCTTGCGGTGGATCTCGCGCGTGGTGAAACCCGGTGTGCCGGAAGGGACAAGGAAACCGCGTACTCGTGGCTTATCCGTGCCGGGCTCGTCGGCGTAGGCCCAGACGACGGCCACATCGGCCACCGACCCGTTGGTGATCCACATCTTGGACCCGTTCAGCACCCAGTCGTCACCGTCGCGGCGCGCCCGCGTGCGCATCCCGCCGGGGTTGGACCCGAAGTCGGGTTCGGTGAGTCCGAAGCACCCGATCACCTCGCCGGCCGCCATCGCGGGCAGATACTGCTGCTTCTGCTCCTCGGACCCGAAGAAGTGGATGGCCGCCATCGCCAGCGAGCCCTGCACCGACACCATGCTGCGCACCCCGGAGTCGATGGCTTCGAGCTCCTGACACGCGAGTCCGTACGCCGTGGCCGACGCGCCCGCGCAGCCGTAGCCCTCGAGGTGCATGCCGAGCAGTCCGAGCTTGCCCAGTTCCGGCGCGATCTCACGGGCCGGGAAGGTGCCCTGTTCGAACCAGTCGGCCAGGTGCGGTCGCAGCCTGCGTTCGCCGAATCGCGCCACCGTGTCGCGGATTTCGCGCTCCTCGGACGAGAGCAGCGGATCGATGGCGAACAACTCTTCGACAGTGACCATGGCGTGAGCTTAACCGCAGTACCACGCCCGAATCCGACACTTCGACCATGCCAATACCCCTACGAAAGCACGCGAAGCGAGCCAACTAGTCTGGGGCAATGAGTGAGCTGGGATTCTCCACCAGGGCCGTGCACGCCGGATACGAACCCGATCCTCAGACCGGTGCGGTCAACGTGCCCATCTACGCGAGCTCGACCTTCGCCCAGGACGGCGTCGGCGGCATGCGCGGTGGCTACGAGTACGCACGCACCGGCAATCCCACCCGCACGGCACTGGAAGCCAACCTCGCCGCCCTCGAATCGGGCAGTTACGGGCGCGCCTTCGCCTCGGGCATGGCCGCGACCGACTGTGCGCTGCGCGCCATGCTGCGCCCCGGCGACCACATCGTGATCCCCGACGACGCCTACGGCGGCACCTTCCGGCTCATCGACAAGGTCTTCAGCCAGTGGGGCATCGAGCACTCGCCCGCCCACATCGCCGACCTCGACGCGGTCCGCGCGGCCATCCGCCCCAACACCAAGCTGGTGTGGATCGAAACCCCCACCAACCCACTGCTGAGCATCGGTGACATCCCCGCGCTGGCCGATATCGCCCACGAGGCCGACGCGAAGCTGGTCGTGGACAACACCTTCGCCACCCCGTACCTGCAGCAGCCGCTGCTGCTCGGCGCCGACGTGGTGCTGCACTCGACCACCAAGTACATCGGCGGCCACTCCGACGTCGTCGGCGGCGCGCTGATCACCAACAGCGCCGACCTCGACTCCGACTTCGCGTTCCTGCAGAACGGCGCGGGCGCGGTCCCCGGCCCGTTCGACGCCTTCCTCACCATGCGCGGCATCAAGACCCTGGCCGTGCGCATGGAGAGGCACTGCGACAACGCCGAGGTCATCGCGAACTTCCTGACCAACCACCCGGCCATCTCGCAGGTCATCTACCCGGGCCTGCCCACGCACCCCGGTTACGAGATCGCGCAGAAGCAGATGCGTCGCAGCGGCGGCATGATCTCGGTGCGCCTGGTCGGTGGCCGGGAAGCGGCGCTGAAGTTCTGCTCGCGCACGGAAATCTTCACCCTGGCCGAATCGCTGGGCGGCGTCGAATCGCTCATCGAACACCCCGGCGCGATGACGCACGCGAGCACCGAGGGTTCGGCTCTGGAAGTTCCCGCCGACCTCGTCCGCCTCTCGGTCGGTATCGAGGACATCAGCGATCTACTCGCCGACGTCGAGCAGGCGCTGAGCTGAGCAGGGCTCGAGCTGAGTAAGGACGCCCGAACATGACGAAGCGGCCGCATCCGAGTATCGGGTGCGGCCGCTTGCGTTCGGGTTCTAGATCTTCAGCGCGCTCAGCTGTGGTACGGCTCCGCGCTGACCAGCGTGACCTTCATGGTGTTGCCATTGGGGAGTGTGTACTCGCGGGTCTCGCCCACCTTGGCATCGATCAGCGCGCCGCCCAGCGGCGAATTCGGCGAGTAGGCCTCGAGGCCGGTGGCGCCCAAGCCCTCTTCGCGCGTCGCGATCAGGAAGGTCTCGGTATCGCCCTCGTCGCCGTCGTAGTAGACCGTGACGACCGAACCCGGCAGTGCCACACCGGATTTGGTGGGGGCGACGCCGACCTTGGCGTTGTTCAGCAGTTCCTGCAGCTGGCGGATGCGCGCCTCCTGCTGACCCTGCTCTTCGCGCGCGGCGTGGTAGCCACCGTTCTCCTTGAGGTCGCCTTCTTCGCGGCGCTCGTTGATCTCGGCGGCAATGACCGGACGATTGGCAATGAGCGAGTCGAGCTCGCCCTTGAGCCTGTCGTGCGACTCCTGGGTAAGCCAGGTCACATTCTCGGTCATCTCGATCACTCCCTAGTAGTTGTTCCCGGCGCACCGGGATTCCCTGAAACCGGCGCTATCCCTCCCGGAGGAGGGCATGCACCAGCCCGACGGCTGGAGCGATCCTGGGGGTGAACCCGATACCCGCAAACAGCACCGCTGGCCGCCAATGCAGCAAACACGGCTCCGAACCCCGGAACCGTGTATCAGACCATTTTAGCATGTCTCACAAATATGCAGGTCAGGCTAGTCAGGCGGGCTTTTCGGGTCGAAGGTAGCCCGGAATCTGGTCGCTGCAACCATAGATATCGCCCGCCGAAGCGCGTGCTGATGACTTGACCGTAGTGCTGATCTGGATGCTGGTCGAATCCGAGCCGGGCACTAGAACTTCGCGTCGCCCGACCTCGGCCCCGTCGCGATCCATCGCCCTGACGAAGCAGACCACGGCCTGCTGGGGGTTGTCGCGGGTGACCTTGACCCGCATCTCCAGGGTCGAATCGTCGACGACTACATAGCCGAGCTGCTCGGTCTCGACCGCCTTCGGGCCGTATTTCTGGAAACCCAGATAGGCGACCGCGAACCCGGCCGCGACGACGCCGACCCCGAGCAAAACCAGCACCCACAGGCGACGCACGGGTGGTTTCGTACCGTATCGATCGGCGTGTCGCGCTGCTGCGGCAGCCGAGTCGGGGGCGGGTTCGGTCATCGGTTTCGCGCTCCCGGGGGTGGTCGGAACAAACAGGGGGTCGGATGGAACTATAGGTAACGACATCTGACACCCGCGAGCGAGAGCGACGGTGAACGAGAAGTGAGTGGCCTTCGCCTCATGGCAGTGCACGCCCACCCCGACGACGAATCGAGCAAAGGCGCCGCGACGATGGCGCGCTACGCCGACGAGGGTGCCGAAGTGCTGGTCGTGACGTTGACGGGTGGGGAACGCGGCAGCATTCTCAATCCGGCGATGGATACCCCCGGCGTCCTCGACCGCATTCTGGATGTCCGCCGCGAGGAGATGGCCGCCGCGGCCGCCGCGCTGGGGGTGCGTCAGCACTGGCTGGGTTTCATCGACTCGGGCCTGCCCGAGGGCGACCCGCTGCCCCCGCTGCCCGAGGGTTGCTTCGCGCTGGTTCCGCTCGAGGAGTCGACCGAGGCGCTGGTTCGAGTGATCCGCGAGTTCAAACCGCAGGTCATGACGACCTATGACGAGAACGGCGGCTACCCGCACCCCGACCACATTCGCTGCCACGAGGTGTCGATGGCCGCCTACGAGGCCGCCGGTGATCCCGAGGCGTTCCCGGATGCCGGGCCGCCGTGGACGGTGTCCAAGATCTACTACGACCACGGTTTCTCGGTGAAGCGGCTCGCCGCGTTCGCCGCGGAATACGAGGCCAACGGCGAGCCCTTCCCCCTGCAGGAATGGCTGGACCGGATGCGTGAGTTCGGCCGCGAGGACATGTGGGGCCGGATCACCACCCAGGTCGAATGCTCGAAATACTTCCCCCAGCGTGACGACGCCCTGCGCGCCCACGCGACTCAGATCGATCCCAACGGCGCGTTCTTCGCGATCCCGTTGGAGATGCAACAGCGGCTGTGGCCGACCGAGGAGTTCGAATTGGCCAAGACCAGAGTGTCCACCGCTATCCCGGAGACCGACCTGTTCGCCGGCATCGAGGACGCTGACCGGTGATGTTGGTCTACCTCGCACAGCAACCCACCGGCCCCGAATTCGGCAAGGCCTCCCCGCTCGGCCTGCTGGTCATCCTGATCCTGCTGGCAGGCACCGTGCTGCTGGTCCGCTCGATGAACAAACACCTCAAGGGCCTACCCGAAACCTTCGAACCCGAGCACCCCGAACCGGACCAGAAGGCCGACGAGGGCACCGAGCCCGGCGTGATCGCGGCCGAGGATGCCGAACCGAAGACGAGTAGTTAGCGCGCTGCGGCGAGATCGGCGACGAGTTCGCCGACCAGGTCGCGCGCGGCGGTGGCATGCTCGGCCACCGACCGCGGCGCTCCGCTGGCGTTGAGTTCGATCATCGTGTTCATCAGACCGAACAGGGCGATGAGACGGCGCAACGCGGCGCGACGCTCCGATGCGGTCATGGGCGCGGTGGTTACGGGCATGTTCACAACTAAGGCATCGTCGCAGGTCGCGGTAGTGTTTCGCGCTTTATCAAACCGACGCCTCGGCAACCATCAGCCGTGCGTAAGAGAATCGGTTGGTTGACTCGTCACCAATCGATGAGGTCGAGTTCGTGCAGGCGGCGGAAGACCATCATCGAGCCTGGTGCGACGTGTTCCATGGCCTCGTACTCGCTGCCGGTGAAGTAGCGGAATTCGGCGATTTCGCCGGTGGCGTGGGGTTCGCCGGTGAGTTCGGCACGGAAACAGGTCATGTGCAGACCGGTGTTCCTCGCGTGCCCGTAGGCCTCCGCCTCGAAGATTCCGAGCTCGGCGACACTGGCAAGGCCGACGCCGAGTTCTTCCTCGATCTCGCGATGTAGCGCCTGTAAAGGGGTCTCGCCGGGGTCGATCTTGCCGCCCGCCATGTAGAAGACCTCTTTGCCTTCGGGGCGCGTCTGAATCAGCCTGCGGTCGCGGACGTGGGCGAGGGCGGCGGTGCGGATCATGGGTTCACTCTAGGGAGCGATCGGCTTCGGTTCATGTCGAACCGCTCTGGTGTCTGGGTCAGTTCACGGTCACGGCGTGATGGTCGGGGTGTCGGGGCCGGTCAGCGCGCGGGAGGTGTCTTTGAGGTCGACACCGGAGCGCCCTAGTGCCCGCGCGCCCGCGACCAGGCCCGCCACCACGCGGGCGGCGTCGGCGTAGGTGAGGCCGTCGGGTGGGTGGATGTTGGAGATGCAGTTGCGTTCGGCGTCGGCGCGGCCGGGGCGCGGGAGGTGGGTGAGGTAGATGCCGAGACTGTCGGCGACCGAGAGGCCGGGGCGCTCGCCGATGATGACCAGGACGGTGCGCACGCCCATGGCTTCGGCGATGTGGTCGCCGAGTGCGACTCTTGCCTGGGTGGCGATGACCGGCGGGGCGAGGGTATAGCTGTCGCCGAGTTCTGTTGCGAGAGCGTCCAATAGGCCGGCGGCGTGTTCGGCCAGCGCCAACGGGGACAGGCCATCGGCCAGGACGAAACCGATATCGGCGCCGGTGTTCGGGACTGCTGTCAGGTCGTGTGGCAGTCGGCCGAGGTCGGGGCGGCGCAGGTATTCGGCACGGTCGGCCGCCCGGCTGGCGACGGTGACCGAGGCGCCGAGTCCGACTGCCGCGATCTGCTCGGTGAACGTCGCGACATCCAGAGGCAGATGCACGGCATCGCGAGCTGCGGCATGGGCGGCGCGCAAAGCGAGGACATCAGTCGTCGGTAGCGCGTCACCGGTGCGGCCGAGCCCGATCCGGGCTTGCGTGCTGCCGCGCAGGTCGCGCCAGAAGTCCTGGACTACCTCGGATTCCGATGGCCGACCCGTGCCGGACTGGATCGCGCTCTCGGCGGGCGGGGGAGTCGCTGGATCGTGCGGCGCCGCTACGCCATCCACATTCGGCATCTTCGCCTCTCCGGGTTCGATAGTCGAGATGCTGACAGTGTCGGCATCGTCGGTTGAGGTGCTGGTGTCAGCGTCGTCGGCTGGTTTCCAGTCGTGTGGAAAAGGTTGGGCCGCAGTGTGTTCTGGTTGGTGCGTGATCATCATCGGGTGGCAGTCAGGGCGCGCAATGGCGACGACAGCGGTTCTACCTGTCGCACACGGCCGTTCGCGTCGAGCATGCCGAGGCTCGACAACCACGCCTCGAATTCCGGTGCGGGGCGCAGGTTCAGGACCTGCCGGGCATAGAGCGCGTCGTGAAACGACAGGCTCTGGTAGCCGAGCATTACGTCGTCGGCCCCGGGCACTGCGATGACGAACGCGCAACCGGCCGCGCCCAACAGGGTGAGCAGGGTGTCCATGTCATCCTGGTCGGCCTCGGCGTGGTTGGTGTAGCAGACGTCCACCCCCATCGGCAGGCCGAGCAGCTTGCCGCAGAAGTGGTCTTCGAGCCCGGCGCGGATGATCTGTTTCCCGTCGTAGAGGTATTCGGGTCCGATGAAACCGACGACCGTATTCACCAGCAGCGGTTGCAGATCCCTCGCGACGGCGTAAGCGCGCGTTTCGAGTGTCTGCTGGTCCACCGGCCGATCACCCACGCCCAGATGGGCATTCGCGCTCAACGCCGATCCCTGCCCGGTTTCCAGGTACATCACGTTGTCGCCGACCGTCCCGCGACCGAGCGAGCGCCCGGCTTCGTTCCCTTCGCGCAGCAGCGAAATATTCACGCCGAAGCCGGTATTCGCGCCCTCGGTACCCGCGACGGACTGGAATACCAGGTCCACCGGCGCGCCCGCTTCGATCAATCCGATGGTCGTGGTGACGTGGGAGAGCACGCACGACTGGGTGGGAATGTCGAAGCGCAAGCGCACCTCGTCGAGCAGGTGCAGTAGATCCGAGGTGGCCTGCGGTGAATCCGTGGCGGGGTTGATTCCGATCACCGCGTCACCGCAGCCGAGCAGCAGGCCGTCCAAGGTGGCGGCGGCGATCCCGCGCGGATCGTCGGTCGGATGATTGGGCTGCAATCGGGTGCTCAACCGGCCGGGTAATCCGATGGTGGTGCGGAATCCCGCCGTCACCTCGGTAGCCTTGGCCACCGCGATCAGATCCTGATTGCGCATGATCTTGCTGACCGCGGCCACCATTTCCGGCGTCAGCCCCGGCGACACCGCGGCCAATGTCACCGCCGAATCCTCGGTAGCGGCGACCGCGAGCAGCCAGTCGCGCAGCCCACCGACCGTCAGATGCGAGATCGGCGCGAACGCCACCCGATCATGGCTGTCGATGATCAGCCGGGTGACCTCATCGGTTTCGTACGGCACCAGCACGTCGTTGAGGAACGTGGTCAGCGGCACCTCGGCCAAAGCCCATTGCGCCGCAGCACGTTCGGCGTCGGTCTCGGCCGCGCATCCCGCGAGTTCGTCGCCGCTGCGCAGCGGCGTGGCTTTCGCCATCAGCTCGATCAAGCCGTCGAAGGTGTAGGTCG
This sequence comes from Nocardia sp. NPDC058705, assembly GCF_042749305.1. Classification (NCBI taxonomy): domain Bacteria; kingdom Bacillati; phylum Actinomycetota; class Actinomycetes; order Mycobacteriales; family Nocardiaceae; genus Nocardia; species Nocardia sp. NPDC058705. The sequence continues at coordinate 124,135 of NZ_JBHYRN010000004.1, forward strand.
TGACGCCGATTGTGCTGCGGTACACGGTCATCCCTTTCGCTAGATTTCATCGGCCGGTCGAAACCCGGCAGCGAACGGTGCCGCTGCCGGGCGACGACTACTCCAGTTCCGATTCCGCCTTGGCGATCGCCGCGAACTCCTCGTCCGGCGATTTGGCGACCAGGTGCTTGCGACTGTAGAGCCCGAAGTAGGCCATGAAGGCCACGAACACACCCAGCGTCCACAGCGCAGCGGTCGGGTCGACCAGGAAGGTCGCCGCCACCGAGGCCGCCGCGATGACCAGCGCGAATCCGGTGGTGATGATGCCGCCGGGCGTGCGGTACGGGCGCGGCATGTTCGGTTCACGCTTGCGAAGCACGATGTGCGACACCATCATCAGCACGTAGCTCACCGCCGCGCCGAACACGGCCATGTTCAGCAGCATCGCGCCCTTGCCGGTGAGCGAGAGGGCGAAGCCGATGACGCCGGGCACGATCAGCGCCAGCACCGGCGCCTTGCGCGAGTTGGTGATCGACAGGACCGTGGGCAGGTAGCCGGCGCGCGAGAGGGCGAAGGTCTGGCGGGAGTAGGCGTAGATGATGGAGAAGAAGCTGGCGACCAGACCGGCCAGGCCGATGTAGTTGACTACCTTGGCCATCGAGCTGTCACCCAGCGCTTCTACCAGCGGGTTTCCCGAGGAAGACGCGGCCTGGGCGCCGAGCGCGCCGGTCACCAGGAACAGCACGACCGCGCCGGTGACACACAGCACCAGCATCGCCACGATGATGCCCTTTGGCACGTTCTTTTCCGGCTCGCTGGCTTCCTCCGCGGCCAGCGGCACGCCTTCCACGGCCAGGAAGAACCAGATCGCGAACGGGATCGCGGCCCAGATGCCCAGGTAACCGAACGGCAGGAACGCCGACGAACCGGTGGCCGCGGGGTCGGCGGCGATATTGGTCAGGTTGGCCGCGTCGAACTTGCCGACGGCCGCGAACGCGAAGATCACCAGGCCGACCAGCGCGATCCCGGTGATCACGAACATCGCCTTGAGCGCCTCACCCGCACCGGTCAGGTGGATACCGATGAACAGCGCGTACACCGCCAGATACACCCACCAGCCGTCGGTGATCCCGAACAGGTTCAGCGATTCCACATAGGCGCCGATGAAGGTGGCGATCGCGGCGGGTGCGATCGCGTATTCGATGAGAATGGCTGTGCCGGTGGCGAATCCGCCCCATGGTCCGAGCGCGCGCCGGGCGAAGGTGTAGCCGCCGCCCGCCGCGGGCAGTGCCGAGGACATCTCGGCCATGCCGAGCACCATGGCCAGATACATCGCCGCGATCACGACCGTGGCGATCAGCAGACCACCGAAACCGCCTTCGGCGAGACCGAAGTTCCAGCCGGAGAAGTCGCCGGAGATCACGTAGCTCACGCCGAGGCCGGCCAGCAGCACCCACCCTGCTGTTCCCTTGCGCAGAGTTCGTTTGGCGAGGTAGTCGTCGACTGGTGCGCCCTCGCCGGTGGCGGGGCTGGCTTCTGTACTCACGTGGTGCTCCTCATCAACAAACGAAATGCGCGTTCGGCCGCAACGGTGATGGTCGAGGGTTGAAGAATGGTTGACGACTGTTACGGCCGTGGATCGGACAGGTCAGCGGTGCGTATCCAGCACTGCTGACCTGCCGAAATGATCTGATTACGCGTGTTTCAGATCACCTAGTGCGCGGTGTTGCCGGTGGGCAGCGGCGCCGGGTCCAGCGCCGCGGTTTCCTCGTCGGTGAACAGGCGTGAACGGATCAGGAACCGCACGCCCTCGGGGGCTTCCAGGGAGAACCCGCCGCCGCGACCGGGCACCACGTCGACGGTGAGATGGGTGTGTTTCCAGTATTCGAACTGGTCCGCACTCATCCAGAACGGCGTCTCGCCGGGTAGGTAGCCCAGCAGCACGTCGGAGCCGCCCACCCGGAATTCGCCGCGCGGGTAGCACATCGGCGAGCTGCCGTCGCAGCAGCCGCCGGACTGGTGGAACATGACCGGGCCGTGTTGCCCGGTCAAGTCCCGCAGCAGCGCCGCCGCCTTCTCGGTGAGGTCGACGCGCTGCACCATCAGAAGAAGCCGAGCTTGTTCGGCGAGTAGCTGACCAGGATGTTCTTGGTCTGCTGGTAGTGATCGAGCATCATCTTGTGGTTCTCGCGGCCGATGCCGGACTTCTTGTACCCGCCGAACGCGGCGTGCGCGGGATAGGCGTGATAGCAGTTCGTCCACACCCGACCGGCCTTGATGCCGCGACCGAGTCGGTAGGCGGTGTTCATATCGCGCGTCCACACGCCGGCGCCGAGACCGTAGAGGGTGTCGTTGGCGATCGAGAGAGCTTCCGCGGTGTCGTCGAAGGTGGTGACCGCGACGACCGGGCCGAAGATCTCCTCCTGGAACACGCGCATGTCGTTGGTGCCCTTGAAGATCGTCGGCTCGATGTAGAAGCCGTCGGCCAGCCCGTCGACGCTGCGGACCGCGCCGCCGGTGAGGACTTCGGCGCCTTCCTTCTTGCCGATGTCGATGTAGGACAGGATCTTCTCGAACTGGTCGTTGCTGGCCTGGGCGCCGATCATGGTCGCCTCGTCGAGGGGATTGCCACTGATGATGGCCTTGGTGCGTTCCACGCAGCGGGCCATGAACTCGTCGTAGATCGACGACGCGATCAGCGCGCGCGACGGACAGGTACAGACCTCACCCTGGTTGAGGGCGAACATCACGAAGCCCTCGATGGCCTTGTCGAGGTAGTCGTCGTCTGCGGCCATCACGTCGGCCAGGAAGATGTTGGGGCTCTTGCCACCCAGTTCGAGGGTGACCGGAATGATGTTCTCGCTGGCGTACTGCATGATCAAGCGGCCGGTAGTGGTTTCACCGGTGAACGCGACCTTGGCAACGCGCGGGCTCGAGGCGAGCGGCTTACCGGCTTCGACGCCGAAACCGTTGACCACGTTGAGAACTCCCGGCGGCAGCAGATCCGCGACGAGTTCGATGACCTTCATGATCGAAGCCGGGGTCTGCTCAGCGGGCTTGAGCACCACCGCATTTCCCGCGGCGAGGGCGGGTGCGAGCTTCCAGGTGGCCATCAGGATCGGGAAGTTCCACGGAATGATCTGTGCGACAACGCCGAGCGGCTCGTGGAAGTGGTAGGCGATGGTGTCCTTGTCGACCTCGCTGATGCCGCCTTCCTGCGCGCGCAGCACGCCCGCGAAGTAGCGGAAGTGGTCGACGGCGAGGGGAAGATCGGCCGCCAGGGTCTCGCGGACCGGCTTGCCGTTGTCCCAGGTCTCGGCGACGGCGAGGGCCTCGAGGTTGGCCTCGATCCGATCGGCGATCTTGTTCAAGATGTTGGCGCGCTCGGCAGGGGAGGTCTCACCCCAGGCCGGGGCGGCGCGGTGGGCGGCGTCGAGGGCCAGTTCCACATCGGCGGCACTCGAGCGGGCGATCTCGCAGAACGTCTGCCCGTCGACCGGGGAGGTGTTCTCGAAATAGCGGCCTTCTACGGGCGGAACCCACTTGCCGTCGATGAAGTTGTCGTACCTCGGCGCGTAGCTGACGATGCTGCCCTCGGTGCCCGGCTTGGCGTAGATCATGTGCGGTGGCTCCTCGCTGTGTCCGGTGAAGCGTGACGCCCATCACTATCCGCCCAATGGGTTGATGAAACGTTGAAGCCTGACCGATCAGGCTGGATGTGTTGCGAGGACCGTAGGAATGGCTATGCCCGGAGGGCGCTGTGCAGGCGTGCCGTGGCGACGGCGCGGCGTGCGTCGCGGGCGGGGAGTAGAGCTAGCGCGTGTTCGTGGACGGCGATATCGTCCGGCGCTGTTTCGCCGTATGCCAGTGCATGATTCGCGTTCGGGCTGTTCAGGACGGCGTTGCGCATGGCGACTTCGAGGTAGTCGCGCCATTGGCTGATGCCCGGTGTATCCGAATCCGGAAGCAGCGGACCGTGATACAGGCGTACGGCGGTATCGACATCGCCCTTTTTCAAGGCGTGCAACATGTCCACCGCGTCACAGGACAGAGGAGTGGTGAATCGGTATATGCGACTGGTGATCTCACCGCCGGTTGCGCGCCGCAGGTACGACATCTCCGACTTCAGTGTGCTCGCCCCGACTGCGCGATCGCCGTAGACCGCGTAGTGCAGGCGCTCATGGTTGTAGCCGTCGTCGTCGAGCGCGAGCAGGGTCAGGATCTCGAGTTGCCGCGGCCGCAACCGGATCTGCTGGCCATCGCGTGTCAACCGCCCGGTGCCGAGACAGGTCAGCCGCATCCCGGCCGGCGCGGGCATGGCGGCGTGCAGCTTCGCTTCGATCGCGCTGGTCATCGTGCGCACGGTCGCCATGGCCAGCGGATGCGAGCGTTTCCAGGTGGTCGATAAATCGAGCACCCCGAGCAGCGTCCCATCGGCCGCCCTGATCGGCGCGCAATAACAGACCCACCCGTGCAGCGCCGCCACCAGATGCTCGGCCGAGAACACCGTGTGCGGCTGATCGGTCCGCAACGCCAACGACAACGCGTTGGTCCCCATATGCGCCTCGTCCCACCGCCCACCCGGCGCGAAGTTCACCTGCTCGGCCCGCCGCTGCATCACCGGCCCGCCATAAGTCCACAGAATCGTCCCCGAAGCATCGGTCACCGCCGCGACATACCCCGCGTCATCGGCCACACTGTGCAACTGCTCTTTCAACTCCGTCACCGGCCCCCGCAACGGCGACTCCGCCCACCGCGGCCCGATATCGGTCTCACTGACCGGCGCGTGATCACGCCCCGGATCCACCGTCCGCAACGACCGCAACCAACTCTGCGCCACCTCGTCCCGCACCCCCGACCCTGAACCACCCCCCGAAATCTCACCCCCACCGGGCACCCGCAACGCCCACTCCCGCTCCAACGCAGCCCGCTGCGCGGAAAGCGTGAGCTGCACCATCCCGGCTCTTCCTAACTAGACGAACTCGACAACGATCCCCCTCCCCATCATGCCCCACATCCTCCCGCTGAACAGCAGTTTCGTCAGCCAGCAGCAGCTCCATACACTTTCCGCATGGAGCCACCAGAACGCGCGCAGCGGTACAGCGCGGACGAAATGGTCGCGCGCCACCGAGCGCTGCCTCGGGTGGATTGCGCGTCGATGCGACAGGAAGCGGAGGAGTTCTTCGGCTCGGAGGACCGGATCGGCGACGACACTGGGCGGTGAGCGTTATCGCCCTCTGATCTCAACTGGGCGCGATGATGCGGGGGCCGAGGTCGAAGTGGATGCCTGCGCCGAGCATTTTGGTGGCGGGCAGGCCGATCATGGCTCGGAAGGATTCGCTGAAGTGGGAAGGGGTGGCGAAGCCGGCGTCGATGGCGGAGCGGGTGAGGTCGTGGCCGTTGACGGCGTTGGTGATCGCGGAGACCATGCGGTTCCAGCGTTGGTAGCCGCGGAAGGTGGTGCCGCAGTGCTGGGTGAACAGGTGTAGGAAGTGGCCGGTGGACAGGCCCAGGTTCGCGGCGATCTGGTCGGCGCGCAGGGCGTCGGAGGGCTGGTCGCGGATGGTGGCGGTGAGCCGGGCGATCCGGGGGTCGGTAGGCAGGGGCGGGCCTGCGATGGCTCGCTGGTAGATGCGTTCGGGGTCGACGACGGGTTCGCCGCACAGTTCGACGAGTTCACGCTCACGGCGGTGCCGAAGGCCGAAAGTTCCTGCCGCGTCCGTCATCTCGTCGGCGATCATGGTGGCAGGCGCGCTCGACGGGTCGATGAACAACACCAGAATCCACCCTTCGGTGGCGACGACACGGTGCGCGGTCCGAGCGGGCGCGAACGAGCTGCCGGTGCGAATCAGCCCGCGCGAGGTGTGCACGATCAGCGGCCCGTCCAGCCCCACGGTGAGCATCGCGACCGGCGGCGCGTGCGTATCGGGTCGCAGATCCGGCCCGACGTACCCGATATGCCCCGGCCGGGTCCACGCGGTCGGCATCCGCACCGGCCCGCGAATCTCCGAATGGAGGTTGATGCTCACCTTCCCGAGGATATCGACGTGCCGCCGATCGTGCCGCCGCGCTATTTGTCCCCAGGTGTGTAGGGGATTCCGTCTGCGGCGGGTGCTACGGCTCGGCCGATGAAGCCGGCGACCATCACCAAGGTGACGATGTAGGGGAGCATGCCGAGGAACTCGGTGGGGATCGGGTTGCCGGGCATGGTGTTGAGGAAGCGTTGTAGGGCGCTGGAGAAGCCGAAGAGCAGGGCCGCGGTGAGGACGCCGAAGGGGTGCCAGCGGCCGACGATCATCACGGCAAGGGCCACGAAGCCGAGGCCCGCGGTCATGTTCTTGCTGAACGACACATTGTTGGCGATGGTGAAGAACGCACCACCGAAACCGGACAGCGCGCCCGCGACTGTGACGTTCCAGAACCGCAACCGGTTGACGTTGATGCCCGCGGCATCGGCGGCGGCGGGGTGTTCGCCGACGGCGCGCGTGCGCAGGCCCCAGCGGGTGCGGAACAGCAGGAAGGAGACCGCGAAAACGCAGGCCAGCGCCACGTAGACGAAGACGTTCTGGTCGAACAGCACCGGCCCCAGGATCGGGATGTCGGGCAGGAAGCCGAGCGAGTCGCCGAGTTTCTGCACGCCTGCGGGCTGGTTGAGGGAGCCGTCGGCGCGCATCAGCCGCTCGTAGAGGAAGCCGGTCAACCCGAGTGCGAGCAGGTTGAGGATGATGCCGGTGACGACCTGGTTGACCTGGAATCGGGTCGCCAGCCAGGCCAGGAGCAGCGTCGAGCAGACACCGCTGATGGTGGCCGCCAGCATGCCGACGTAGGCGTTGCCGCTGACCGATGCCAGCAGTGCCGCGGTGAACGCGCCGGTGAGGAACTGGCCCTCGATCCCGAGGTTGATCACACCGGAGCGTTCCGCGACGACACCGGACAGGGCGCCGAAGATGAACGGCAGCGACAGGAAAAGGGTTGTCGCCAAGACGAATTCGATGGGGAACCCCACGCCGGGAGTGACGGTCCACGATAGCGCGGCGATCACGAGTGAGGCGGCCCCGCCACCGATCGCTACCCCACCGAACCGCGGCAGGAGCGCGTCCGGCAGTACCAGTAGCGCGATACCGGCCAGTGCGGCAAGCACACTCAGCGTCACCACGACCGGGAGCGTTCCGACCGTCCAACTGCTGTCGACGGTCTGGTCCAGCCGGTAGGTGGTGGTTCGCCCTGAATCGATCAGCAGCAGGCCGAGCCCGCCCAGCGCGACGGCCAGGCCGATCAGGCCGTAACCCGCCGAGGTGTAGCGCCGAGAGACCTTGTCGGGCACCGCAACCTGAGCCTGTGTACTCACCAGCCCCTCGCTTCCAGAGTATTGAGTCCGCCGCGCGGCGTTCGCAGCCGCAACAGCGTTTTGACCAGGGCGGGCGCTGCGACGAACAGCACGATCACCGCTTGCAGCAGAGTCGACATCTCCACCGGGATGGCGGGCTGCATGTGCAATGTGCCGGACTTCAACGCACCGAAAAGCAAAGCAGCGGCGACAATTCCGCCGGGATGCGCGCGCCCGAGCAGCGCCACAGTGATCCCGTCGAACCCGTACTCGACCGCGGTGCCCGGGTTCAGCGTGTACGGGCTCAACCCGAGCGCGATAGCCGCGCCACCGAGCCCCGCGAGCGCCCCGGCCACACCCATGGTGGTGGTGAAGGTGCGCCCGATATCCATGCCCGCCGTCTGCGCGGCACGGTCATTGGCACCGACCGCGCGAATGCGAAAACCGAAGGTGGACTTGCTGAGCAACCACCAAGTAGCGCCCGCCAAAGCGAGGCCGATCAGCAGAGCGAGACTCACCCGAAGCCCCGATCCGGCCCACCCGAGCAATTGCGGCAACCGCGCCGACTCGTCGACCGGCTTCGACACCAGCTCCTGCGAAGTGACCGACCCGATGAACGTGGTGCCCAGCGCCCAGATCAGAAAATAGGCGGCGATATTGTTCAGCATGATCGACGAGATGACCTCGTGCGCACCGGTTCTCGCCTTGAGATAACCGGGAATCGCGCCGAACAGACCACCCGCGAGAGCACCGGCCAACAGTGCCAGCGGCAGATGCACCACGAACGGAAGATCCACCGCGAAGCCCACGATCAGCGCCCCGAGCATGCCGAACACGAACTGCCCTTGCGTACCGATATTGAACAGCCCGGCCCGAAATGCCAGCCCCACAGCCAATCCGGTGAAGATCAGCGGGGTGGCGTAGGTCAGCGTTTCCGAGATGGGCCGCAACACCTGCGCCAAGGTGGCATCGCCGGCGAAGAACAGTTGCAGGCGTCCGAAGTCCAGGATCGAGCCTTCGAACAGGTCCTGATACGCGGTGGAAACGGCGTACCAGGAGGCGCTGAGGGCGTCGCCCGGCCGCGCGAACAGGTAGCTCCAGGTGTCGCGCACGCCGGGATCGGAGACGATGATGAGCACCGCGCCGATGGCGAACGCGAGCACCAGCGAATAGACCGTCACCATCACGCTGTTGGCTTCGGTCAGATAGCGAACGAAGGTGGGGCCGAACCCTTTTCGTTCCGTCTTGGTCTCGGTTGTAGTGTTCACACGTTCTCCGGAGAAGGCAGATGGCCGATCATGAGCTGGCCCACCTCGGACCGAGGACGGTCAGGTGTCACTTCGCCCACGATCCGGCCGTTGAAGATCACCGCAACCCGATCGGACAGGGCCAGAATCTCGTCCAGTTCCGCCGAGATGAGCAGGACAGCCGTACCGGCGTCGCGTTCGGCGACCAGCCGGGCATGGATGAACTCGATGGCGCCGATATCGACGCCGCGAGTCGGTTGCGCGGCCACGAGAACCTTTCGGGGCCGGGAGAATTCGCGCGCGATGACCACCTTCTGCTGATTTCCGCCTGACAGTGCCGAGACGTGTTCGGTCGGTCCCTGCGTGCGAATGTCGAACTCCGAGATGGCTTTTGCCGCCACCTCGCGCACCGCCTTGTCATCGACCACTCCGCGATGGGACAGCGGCGCCTCCCGATACTGGTTGAGCACGATGTTCTCGGCGACAGTGAAGTCACCGACCACACCGTCGCGCGCCCGATCCTCCGGGATGTAACCGAGTCCGGCCGCGATGCGCCGGGCGGGGTGCCAGCCCGTGATCCCGGTGCCGAGCATGTCGATCGACCCGCTCGCCGGTGCGACCGTGCCGAGGACGGCGCGCGCCAATTCGGTCTGACCGTTGCCTTCCACTCCGGCCAGCCCCACGATCTCCCCGGCGCGCACCGTCAGATTCAGCCCGTCCAGGACCGGAAGGCCGCGATCGTCGAGCACGGTGAGATCTTTGATCTCCAAGGCCGTCGCTCCCGGTGAGGCGGGTGTCTTGTCGACGGTGAGCGTCACCTCGCGCCCCACCATGGCGGCAGCCAGTTCCGCTTCGCTGTCGCTGGGGGAGGCCTCGGCGACCACCTTGCCGCGCCGGATCACCGTGATGGTGTCGGCGACCGTTTTCACCTCCTTCAGCTTGTGGCTGATGAAGATGATCGACATCCCCGAATCCGCGAGTTTGCGCATGATCGCCAGCAATTCGGCGACCTCGGGCGGGGTGAGCACCGCCGTGGGTTCGTCGAGAATCAGCAATTCGGTATGACCCGACAGTGCTTTGACGATCTCCACCCGCTGCTGCACCCCGACCGGCAGGTTCTCACAGAGCGCGTCCGGGTCGAGGGCGAGCCCGAACCGCTGCGACACCTCCTGCACCGCCCGCCGGGCCGCGGCACGGTCGAGAATCCCGGCCTTGGCGTGCTCGCGACCCAACTGGACATTGTCGGCGACGCTGAACGGGCCGACCAGCTTGAAATGCTGGTGCACCATGCCGATACCCGCCGCGATGGCGTCACCGGGCGATCGAAACCGCACCGGCGAGCCATCGATCAGGATCTGCCCGTCGGTGGGTTCCAGAATCCCGTACAGCATGTTCATCAGCGTGGATTTGCCCGCGCCGTTCTCACCGAGAACAGCGTGGATCTGGCCCGGCGCCACCACCAGATCGATGGCGTCGTCGGCGACGAAGTCACCGAACTTCTTTGTCAGGCCACGTAATTCGAGACGCACTACTTCGGGGCTGCGGGGGAGGCGACCACCACGGTGCCCGCGACGATATCGGCGGCCAGCTTCGACAGCTCCTGCTTCAGCGCGTCGGGAACCTTGCTGTCGAAATCGTGGAACGGCGCCAGCGCCACGCCCTTGTTGTTCAGGGTGCCCACGTAGCGGCCGTCTTTCGCGCCGCCGGCGACGGCGTTGTTGATCGCGACCTGGATCGCCGAGGAGATGTCCTTCATCGACGACGACAGCATGATCTGCTTGTACTCCGGAACCGCCTGGTAGCCATCGGAATCCACCCAGATCATGGTCGCGTTGCCCTTGTCCTTGATGGCAGAGGCGCCACCGAGACCGACCGGGCCCGCGACCGGGTGCACCACGTCGGCGCCCTGGGCGAGGAAGTTCTCGGTGAGCGAGCGGCCCGCGCTCGTGTCATCGAAATTGCCGGTGAACGAACCCTTTTGGGCCACCGTGTCCCAGCCGAGGACCGCGGTGGTGGTGTTGTGCACCTTGTTGTACTCGGCGACCCCGGCGGCGAATCCGTCCATGAAAATGGTGACCGCGGGAATCTGCATGCCGCCCCAGGTGGCGACCTTTCCGGTCTTGGTGGTGCCTGCCGCCAAATAGCCTGCCAGATAAGAAGACTGGGCCGCGTTGAATTCCATCGAGTACACATTCGGCAGGTCGACATGGGAGTCGACGATCGCGAATCGCTTCTCGGGATTCTCCTTGGCCACCGCGGTGACCGCGTCGGCCATCAGCCCGCCGACCCCGATCACCAGGCCGCACTTCTCGTCGTCGGCCGAGGCCCGCAGGTTGGGCTCGTAGTCGGCGCTGCTGTTGGACTGCCGGTAGCTACCGGAGATGGCGGGATTGGCGTCGATCGCCGCCTTCACACCACCCCAGCCGGATTCGTTGAACGACTTGTCGTCGACACCGCCCGCGTCGGTCACCATGCAGGCCCGGAACTTCGCGTCCGCGGATCCGTAGGTGTTGCCGGAGGCGGCGGCGTCCTTGCCTTCGGGCGGTGAGCCGCAGGCGGGCAGCAGTGCGAGGGTGATGGCGGCACCGCAGGCGACGGTAGCCCGCAGGGCAGTGGCAGTTCTCATTCGTCACATTTACCCGATTTCGGACCGCCGTGATTGGAAATGAAACATTGATTTACCTAATCGGCGCGCGACCATAACCGCACAATATGAACAATATTCGGACCAGGGCTTTCGGCCAGACCTCATTGTCGATCGGCGGCCGCGGGCAAACGGGGGACCGAGGCGACGAGCCGGCGGGTGTAGTCGTGGCGGGGCGAGCGCAGCACCGTGTCCGCCTCACCGGATTCGACGATCCGCCCGTCCTTCATCACCAGGACGCGGTCGGCCAGGTGGTGCACTACGCCGAGGTCGTGGGAGATGAGTAGCAGGGCGGTGCCGAAGTCGGCTCGCAGTTCGGCGAGCAGGTCCAGGATTTGGGCTTGGACGGAGACATCGAGGGCCGACAGCGGCTCGTCAGCTACCAGCAGGGCGGGGTTGGGAGCCAGGGCTCGGGCGATGGCGACGCGTTGGCGTTGGCCGCCGGAGAGGGTGCGGGGGTGGCGGGGGAGAAGATCGCGAGCGAGGCCGACCGCGTCGAGGATTTCCCGGACCCGGCGTGCTCGGGCGCTGCCGCGGATATCGACGGTATCGAGGCTTTCGCCGATGACGCGCTCCACGGTGTAGCGGGGGTCGAAGGAGCTGAGTGAGTCCTGGGCGATCAATTGCGCGGCCCCACGGAGTGGCCGTAATTCCGTGTCCGAGAGCTCACTCCACGGTTCGCCGTCGACGACGACCTGACCCGAGGACGGTGTGATGAGCCGCAGTGCGAGTCGGACCGTCGTGGTCTTACCCGAACCCGATTCGCCGACTATGCCGAGGGTTTCGCCGGCGAACAGGTCGAAGTCGACGTTGTCGACCACCGTGCGAGCCGCTGCTCCGGAGCCATAGGTCTTGCGCAGGTTGCGAACCGAGAGCACGACCCTGGTGCTGTCCACCACGCGCGGCGGCAGCGGTGGACGCACAAATGCCTCAGCGGGCGTCGAATCGTCGGGCGATTGTGGCGACTCCCGCTGCGGTGCTTCGGCTGTCGCCGTCGGCCGTGCCGGTTCGGACGGCGACAGCCTCGACCCGCGTGACGCCGCCGAGGGTACGGCCGCGAGTAGCTTCTCGGTGTACGGATGCCTCGGCCGGGTCAGTACGTCATGGGTGCTGCCCTGCTCGACGACCTCCCCGTCCCGCATCACCAGCACGCGGTCGGCCACCTCGGCGACCACTGCCAGGTCATGGCTGATCAACAGCAACGCCGTGCCCTCGGCTTTGCGGGCGCGCAGTAGTTCCAGGATCTGTTGCTGCACAGTCACATCGAGTGCGGTGGTCGGCTCGTCGGCGATGATCAGACGCGGATCACCTGCGAGCGCGGTCGCGATCAATACGCGCTGGCGCAGCCCACCGGACAGCTCGTGGGGATATTGGCGCAGCCGCCGTTCGGGTTCGGGGACGCCGACGTCGGTGAGCAGTCGCACGCTGCGTGCGGTGAGCGTCTTGCCGCGCAGTTCGGTCAGCGCGCGTTGGGCTTCGGCGAGTTGGCTGCCGATCGAGCGCAGCGGGTCGAGGGAGACCAACGCGTCCTGGAGCACGAAGCCGATGTCGGAGCCCCGGATTCGCCGCCACTGCCGCTCACGATGACCGCGCGCGTCCTGTCCGAAGAGTTCGAGACGGTCGGTGCGCACTGCGGCACCCGACCCCACCAGACCCACCAGCGCGCGTGCCGTCACCGACTTGCCCGACCCGGATTCGCCGACGAGGGCGACAGCCTCGCCGGGCTCGATCCGCAGATCGATGCCGTGCACCACTTCCTTCCCCGCGAACCCGACCCGCAGATTCTCGACCGCGATCAGGCTCATGCCGATGGCCTTCCGTCGTAGTGTCGCTGCCAGTGCCTGCCGAGCGAGCTGACCGCGATGACCGTGGCGGTCACCGCCACCCCGGGCAGCACGGCGATCCACCAGGCATTGCGCAGGTAGTTGCGTCCCTCGGCGAGCATCGCGCCCCATTCCGGTTCCGGCGGTTGCGGGCCCATCCCGAGGAAGCTCAGCCCGGCCGCCCCGAGAATGGCGGTGCCGAGGCCGATGGTGGCCAGGATCGGGACCTGCGCGACCGCGTGCGGCAGAACGTGCCGTCGGACCAGCGTCGCCCTGGTGAGTCCGAAAGTTCGTGCCTGTTCGACATATCCGGACCCCTGCACGACGAGGGTCTGCGCACGCACCACCCTGGCGAACCGGGGGATCGAGGCGATGCCGAGCGCGAAGATCAGGTTCGTGGTGCCGGGGCCGGTGAACGAGATCAGGACCAGTGCGAGCAGCAGGTCGGGGAATGCCGAGACCACGTCGAGGAACCGGGTGATCAGCTCGTCGAGTGGCCCGCGCGTCAACCCGGACAGCAAGCCGAGCGCGGTGCCCGCCACCACGGCGATCGCGACGGCGGTGATGCCGATGAGCAGCGAGTAGCGCGCGCCGTGGATCACTCGGGTGAGTACGTCACGCCCCAGGTGGTCGGTGCCGAACCAATGCCGCGCACTCGGCGGGAGTTGGGCGGCAAGGGGCTCGGCGGCGAGCGGGTCGGCGTCGGTCAGCAGAGTTGGAGCGACTACCGCGATCGCGACCAGTCCCACCGTCAGTGCTGCCACGGCTACACCCGGTGTTACGGCGAAAGCCCTCGCGCGCAGGCTGATACGGTCGACGGCCGCGCGCGGAAGATCTGCGATCGTCATAGCACCACTCCTCGCCGGAAGCCAGGCAGTGAGCGTACAGATGTTGTGCGGATGCCGATGTCGGTCATCGTTGTCCTTCGGTACCTGAGTCGCGACGCAGCCGGGGATCGAGCCAGAGGTAGAGCAGATCGACCGACGTACTGATCACGACGTAGACGAACGCCGACAGGATCGCCACGGCCAGGACAACAGGAAGATCCTGTGCGAGAACAGCTTCGACGGTCACCCGACCGAGTCCCGGTCGCCCGAAAACCTCTTCGATGATCACCGCCCCGCCGAGCAACCCGCCGACCAACCAGCCGGTCAGGGTCACCGCGGGCAGGGCGGCGTGACGCAGTCCGTGGCGCAGTCGCAATGCACTCTCGCTCACCGACCACGACCGCACCGTCACCGCGAACGGTTCGTCGAGCGCCCGCTCCAACCCGTCGCGCAGCACCTGCGAGATCACCGCGCCCAGCGACAGGCCGAGCGCGAGTGCGGGCAGGACCAGGGCCGACAGCCCCTTGTTCGCCGCCACCGGAAAGATCTTCAGCTGGAAGCTGAACACCGAAAGCAACACGATGCCGAGCCAGAACGCGGGCGTCGAAACGAGGGCCAGTTCAACAGCATTCGCGATGGCTCGCGATCGACGCCGCTGTGCTGTGGTCGTCGCGACGACGACCGCGAACACCAGTGCCACCAGCAACGCGGCTCCGGTCAACGCCAAGGTGGGCCCGGCCTGTGAGCCGATGACTTCCGACACCGGCCGCTGCAGCACATAGGAACGCCCGAAATCCCCCTGCACCACATTCCACAGGTAGCGCGCGTACTGGACGACGGCCGGACTGTCGAGACCCCATTCGGCGCGGATGGCCGCCTCGACCTCCGGGGTGCGTGGCTGCTCACCGAGCAACACGTCGACCGTATCGCCCGGCGCCAGCCGCACACCGAGGAACGACAGCGTGGTCGCACCCCACAGCACCCCGAAACCCGTGATCAACCGCAGCGCAATGCGTTTGGCTGTACCGGTGCGAGCACTGTCGTCCGTGGCGGCGGTCACGATGTCCGGTGCGATCGCTTCCGCCGTCATCGCCGCGGCGCCGATCCGAATGCGCTATCCACGATCGACCCAGATGTCGTACGCGTTCTCCGGAAGTTGCTTGTACGGACGGTATCCCGCGCCGTACACGTGGGCCGCCGTTGCGATCTGGTTCTCGGGAATGTAGAGCGGCAGCCCGTAGGCCTTGTCGACGAGGGCGAACCGCTGCAACTGCGCGTACTGCTTCGCCCGCTCGGCGGTGTCGGTGGTCGAGGCGGCGTTGCGCAGCCAGGTGGACAGTTCGGGATCGGTGGCGCGGCTGTAGTTCAACGTGCCCAGCGGCGTCGGCGGGTACCAGTGGTTCTCGATGTCGATGCCGCCGGTGATGGTGTCGGAGTTGGCGATCGAGCCGAAGGCGTTCTTCTTTCGGAGCTCGGCGTAGGTACCGAGGTCGACGTAGGACAGCTTCAGATCGATGCCCGCGTTCTGCTTGGCCTGTGCCTGCACCGCCTGCAACAGCACCTCACGTTGATCACGCACCGTCGACTGGGCCTGCACCAGTTCGACGGTCAGTCGCTGGCCGTCCTTGGTCCGGAAACCGTCGGAATCCTTTGCAGTCCAACCGGCTTCGTCGAGCAACCGGTTCGCTGCGGCCTTGTCGGCGCCGTAGGTGCCTTCGATGCTCTTGTCGTAGAACAGTGTGTCGACGCTGGAGGCAATACCCCAGCCGCGGGTGCGCTCGCCGCGATAGATCGACTGCAGCACCGCGTTCACGTCGACGGAGTTGTTGATCGCCTTGCGTATTCGCACATCGGTGGTGGGTCCGAAGGTCGAGTTCCAGTACAGCGTGTACGGGCTGCCGTTGTTCAGCCCGGTCGAATACGTGAAGTCGGGGTTGTCCCGGAACAGGGAGGCGTCGTTACCGGAGACGCCCTCGATGAGGTCGACCTGGCCGGAGGTGAGCGCGCCGGTGCGCACCGACGACTCGGGCAGGAAACGGTAGGTCACCTCGTCGAGGTGGGCCGGGCCCTGATGCTTCGCGTTCTGCGGCGCCCAGTTGTAGTCGGGGTTCTTGCGGAAGTGCAGTTCCTGCCCCTTCACATAGCGGTCGAGGATGAACGGACCGGTACCTGCGATCTCGGGCCCACCCGCCTTGAGCTGCGGTTTGTCCCACGCGGCCGGGGAGATGACGGGGAATCCGGCGGCGAAGTCGAGGAACGGCGCGTATGAGTCCTTCAGGGTGAACACCACGGTGCGCTCGTCGCGGGCGGTCACCGCGGCCAGGTGCGACAGCGGCCCGGCGGACCAGCCGCCGGAATAGGACACGTCCTGCATGGTGGTGAAGTTGCGGACCACGGCGCTCGCGGTGAGCGGATTGCCGTCGGTGAACTTCACGCCGTCGCGCAGCGGGAATGTGTAGGTGAGCCCGTCGGACGAGATCTCGTGGCCGGTGGCCAGCCACGGCACGAAATCGCCCTCGGCGGTGCGCGACAACAGCGACTCGAACACGTTGCGCAACATCAAGTGGGTGTTGCTCTGCCCGTTGAGGTGCGGGTTGAGGGTGGTCGGCTCGGTTTCCACCCCCCAGGTCAGCGAGCCGCCGCTCACCGGTTGTGCCGATTCGCGTGCGGCAGTGTCGGTTCCGCTGCACGCGGACACCAGAATGGCCGTGGCCGCTATCAGAACTGTCGCTAGTCGGCGTGTCCGCATCACAGCGCGGCGCCCCTCTCTTCGATGAGAAACAATGATTGAGCTGTGGTGACCACGGCACCCTCGGCCGCGCTCACGGTGACGATCCCCGCATGGGTGGCGGTCAGTTCGTGTTCGAGCTTCATGGCCTCGACCACGCCGAGCAGCTGTCCCTTCTCGACCGGGTTGCCCGATTCGACGTGGAGCCGCACGAGGGTGCCCGGCATGGGCGAGCGGATCTCGGGATCCGACGCGGTGGTGCCGAGTGAGCGGTATTCGGCGTAGCGCACCTGCCGGGAAACCCCGGCCACCTGGCATATCCAGCCTTCGCCCGCGCGTCGCACGACACACGGGATCGAGCCGACCGTGATCGTGTCGCGGGTGGTTCGCCGGGCTGCGACCCCCGTCTCGATCTTCGGCGCGACGTCTGCGCGGACGAGCACTGCATCGCCGTCGTAACCGCTGACCCACACGGTGAACGCGCGTCCGTCGACGGACAGGTCCAGGCTGCCGAGATCGCGGCCGACGGGGTCGAGCCAGGCCCGATCGCCACCGGGAGCACCGGTCGACCACGGTGTCGCGCGGTCTGGCGCGGTGTGCGCGGCGGCCACCGCGAGGGCACTCAGCTCGTCGGGATCGGCGAACTCGACGACCGGATCGATCCGGTCGAGGTAGGCGGTGTCGTGCTCGACCGCCGCGACGATCGGGGCGGCCAGGACACGGGCGACGAAACCGAGGTTGGTCGAAATACCTTGCAGGCGCAGGTCTTCGCAGGCCCGGCGGGCGACGGTGAGCGCCTCGTCGCGGGTGGCACCGGTCGCGACGAGTTTGGCGATCATCGGATCGAACCCGCCGGTGACATCGAGGTAGCGGTCGAAGGCGCGTTCGACGCGAACATCCGGCCAGTGGGTCACCTCGAGTTCGCCAGGGCACGGCAGGAACGACCGGAACGGGTCCTCGGCGTACATCCGAACCTGCACCGAAGCACCCGAATACGCGATATCGGCCTGGTCGGCGGGCAGTGGTTCGCCCGCGGCGACCCGCAACTGCCACTCCACCAGGTCGACGCCGGTGATCTCCTCGGTGACGGTGTGCTCCACCTGCAACCGCGTGTTCATCTCGATGAAGAAGAACTCGGCACCTACCAGCAGGAACTCGAAAGTACCCGCGCCCACGTACTGCAGCGCCTTCGTCCCCTGCACCGCGGCCTCGAACATCGCCGCGCGCACCGCATCGGGAATTCGCGGGGCAGGCGCCTCCTCGATCACCTTCTGATGCCGCCGTTGCAACGAGCAGTCGCGGTCGAAAAGGTGCACTGCGCCACCGAATTCGTCACCGAACACCTGCACCTCGATATGGCGTGCGCGCTCTACGTATCGCTCCAGATGCAGGCGCCCGTCGGCGAAAGCCGCTGTCGCGGTGCGGGAAGCAGACGCCAGCGCCTCGCGCAGTCCTGCGGCCGAACGCACCACCGACATGCCCTTGCCGCCACCGCCGCCCGCGGGCTTGACGATCAGCGGGTACCCGATGGTGGCTGCCACGCCGACCAGCGCGTCGAGTTCTTCGCTCGCCCGCACGGTGCCGGGCAGCACGGGCACACCGGCCTCGGCCATGACCTGGCGCGCGGAGGACTTGTCGGCCATCGTCTCGATCACCCGCGAACTCGGGCCGACGAACACCAATCCGGCCGCACGTACCGCACGCGCGAAATCGGCGTTCTCGGAAAGGAATCCGTAGCCGGGATGCACGGCATCACAACCGGTTTCGGACGCCGCACGAATCAGTGCGTCGATATCGAGGTAGCCGCCCGCGGTTGCGGTTTCCGGGCGATCAGAGCCGGGCGAAGTATCGGCACCGGTGGCTGCCGCGGCCCGGCCGTCGCGCTCGGGCAGCGACACGGTCGTCACCGCCGAGGCGTGATAGGTGAGCGCCCGATCCGCCGCGACACTCACCGTCACGTACTCGATGCCGAGCCGATCGCAGGTACGGGCGATCCGGGCGGCGATCTCGCCCCGGTTCGCGATGAGCAGTCGCGAGATCACAGCCGGAACACCCCGAACTTCGCACCAGCGGGTTGCGGCCGATCCCAGCGCTCGTGGGCCAGCGACAGGCACCGCGCCAACCACGACCGGGTGTCCTCCGGTTCGACCACGGCATCGATCCACATGCGTGCCGCGATGTAGGTCGGCAGCGATTGGCGTTCGAAACTGTCGATGATCGGCTGCTTGATCGCGGCCTCCTCGGCTTCGCTGAGCTCTTTGCCTTCGCGGCGCAACCGGTCACGCTTGAGGATCGCCATCACCGCCGCGGCCTGCTCACCACCGACCCCGGTGGAACGGGCGTTCGGCCACATCGCCATGAACTGGCCGCCCATCGACCGCCCCGACATCGCGAAATTGGCGGCACCGAAACTGCCGCCGATGACAAGCGAGATCTTCGGAACCGTGGCGCACGAGACCGCGTTCACCATCTTCGCGCCGTGTTTGGCGATCCCGGCCCGCTCGTACTCCTCGCCGACCATGAACCCACTCACGTTGTGCACGAACAACAGTGGGACGCGGCGCTGCTCGCAGATCTGGATGAAGTTGGTGGCCTTGAGCGCGCTGTCGGGGAAGATCACGCCCTGATTCGCGATGATCCCGACCTCGTAACCGGCGATCCGGGCGGTCGCGCACACGATCGTGATGCCGTAGTCCTTGCGGTACTCGACCCACGAGGCGGCGTCGACCACGCAGCGCAGAATCGCGCGGACGTCCATCTCCTTCTTGGTGGTAGCCGGAATCAGATCCGGGAGTCGCGCCGGATCGTCGGCGGGCTCGAGCGCCTCGAACGCGGGCGGATGCACGCGGTCACCGGGGGTGCGGGACACGATGTCGCGCACAATCGCCAACGCTTCCAGTTCGTTCGCCGCGAGATGGTCGGCCACCGCGGTGTCGCGCACGTGCAGATCGGCACCGCCGAGAGTCTGCGCGTCGACCACCACGCCCGTAGCGGCTTCCACTAGCTGTGGACCGCCGAGGAAGACGGTGCTGAGGTCGGCGACCATCACCGTCTCGTCACTCATCGCGGGGATGTAGGCGCCGCCCGCCGTGCAGATGCCGAGCACTGCCGAGATCTGCGGCAGCCCGAGCGCCGACATCTCCGCGATATTGCGGAACATCTTCCCGAGGTGTTCCTCGTCGGGGAAGATCTCCTCCTGCAACGGCAGGTAGATCCCGCCCGAGTCCGCCAGATACACGCACGGCAGCCGGTACTGCCTGGCCAGTTTCTGCCCGCGCAGGTGCTTCTTGATCGTGAGCGGATAGAAGGTTCCGCCCTTGACGTGCGGATCGTTGGCGAACACCATGCACGGCCTGCCGTGGATGGTGCCGATCCCGACGATCAGCGCGGCGGCGGGCAGATCGGTGTCGTAGACCCCGTGCGCGGCGAGCCTGCCGATTTCCAGGAACGGTGTGCCCGGGTCGAGGATGCGGTTGACCCGTTCGCGCACAGGCAGTTTCGCGTCTCCATGGCGCCGGCGCGGTGCCACGATCTCGGCGTTGTGGTCGCGCAGCAGGGCGCGTTGGGCTTCGAATCCGATGGTGTTCTCGATGACGGCGGTCATGCTGGTTGTTCCTCCCGGTCCTGATGGGCGGCGAGGCTCGCGCTCAGGGTGTCGGCGAAGCGGCGGATCGTGTCGGGCGCGAGATCGGCGCGCAACATCAGGCGCAGGCCCGCGCTGCCGCGGCGGATGATCGGGAAGAACACCGGTGAGGTGTAGAAACCGGCGTCGAGCATGTCGCGCGCCACGGCGACTGTGACGTCCTCGCGGCCGATGCTCACGAACCGGATGGGCAATCCGTCACCGGCGAGGTCGGTGTCGACGAGCGAGTCGAACAGGCGGACCCGTTCCTGGAGGGCGATCTGTAGTCGGTCGACGGTGCCGTCGTCGTGGAGGTCACACGCGGCGATGATCGCACCGAGTCCGGCGGTGTTGACGCGCTGCGACCACATCAACGGGCCGCTCGTGCGCAGGAGGGTGGGTAGGCGGGTGGCGTCGTCGGCCGCGCCGAAGAAGATCACGCCGCCGCTGGCGCCGAAACCTTTGTTGAGCGAGGCGATCACGAGGGTCCGCTCACGCCAGCCTTCGTAGGCTCCGAGGACGAACCCACGACCGTGACGACCCAGTGTCGAAATGCCGTGTGCCTCATCGAAATACAGGAACAAGCCGTATCGATCCTGGAGGCGGTGCAGCTCGGCGAGCGGTGCGCCACCGCCGGTGCTGTAAACACCGTCGGCGACGTAGGCCACGTGAGAATGCGTGCGGCACAATTCTTCCAAGGTCGCGATGTCATTGTGCTCGATCGTCACCAGCTCGGTCTCGTCCGCGACCAGCGGCTTCATCGCGTTCAGGCAGAAGTGCGCGTTCTTGTCGAAGACCACCAGCGGCGGGTGCCCGTCGGTGAGCTCACCGGAGGCGAGCAGCGGCAAGGTCGCCCAGGCGGCCGCTGCGCACGACGACACTGTCACCGCGTGCGCGTCGAAGGTCCGGGTCAGGCGTTGTTCGGCTTCTTCCAGCAGGCCGAGCCGGATTCGCATGCGGGAAATCGAAGAATTGATCGTCGCGGCGACGTCGAGTCCACGATGGGCGCCCTCGATGATGCGCGCATCGCTGTCAAGGCCGAGGTAGGAATAGGACGAGAAGTTGACGATCGTTCTACCGTCGCGGGAATGCACTGTTCCGTCGCGCATGTCGTCGGCGATGATGTCGACAAGGCCGTGCGCGGTGCTGTCGTCCCAGAATGTGTTGCTCAGTTGCAATTGCCTGCGGATATTCGCGAATTGGTTGGCCATTGGCGTTCATTCCTTTGCTACGACGAGCACATTGACAGCGGCGAGCACGGTGATAGCGATGGACCAGGCCAGCAGCCCGGACAGCGTGGGGCCGGCCAGCGAGGCGATGCCCGCGAGGCCCTGCTGGATCAGCGCGCACCACGAGACGGCGATCGCGGCCCCGGCGGCGAGATGGCTGACGGCGTGCGCGGCGCTGTTGGGGAACAGCGTCGCCTGGCCGAACGTCGTCGTGACGTATCCGGCGAGGAAGATCGGCAGCGCGATCGCCCGTGGCAGCTCGATGGCCCATACGACGGTGATGAGCGCGCAGCCCGCGAACATGATCCAGGCGCCCTGGCGCATCATGGCGCGCGCGCCGACCTGTCGCACGCGCTGTCGCACGTAGGTCGCGCCACCGAGGTAGGCCGCGCCGTAGAGCACGCCGAACAGGCCGAACACCCAGGGCGAGAGGGAGAAACGGTCGGTGAAGATGAACGCGGACTTCTGCTGGATCATCACGATGACGGCGAATCCGATACCGCCCGCGACCGCGCTCACCACGAAGACCCGGTCGGTGAAAAGGCGCCGAGCTGTGCCTTTGTCCTTCGGGCCGGGTTCGCGCCGGGGCAGTGAGATGCGAAGGGCGAAGGCGACCGGCACCGCGGCGAGCACGGCGAGCACGACGAATCCGTACCGCCACCCGACCGTCGAGGTGACGATGCCGCCGATCACCTGACCGCCGCCGAGCGCGACCACGAACGCCATCGACAACAGCGCGAGTTGGCGCGCGAGCTCGGCGCCGGTGAACAGGTCCTTGATCATCATCCGCCCGACGACCGCGATGCCGCCCGCGCCGACCGCCTGGACAACGCGCAGCCCGAGCAGCTCCGGCGCGTTCGTGATCAGTGCCAGACCGGCGCTGGCGAGGACGAACAACAGCCCGGCCGCGACGAAGGCGGGCACCCGCCCGAACCGCTCCGCCGCTCTGCCCCACGCGACCACCGGCAGCGCGGCGAACACCACGAACACGGCCACCGACAACTGCAGGACGCCGTCACCGGCACCGATATCGGCGCCCAGCGCGGGCATGCTCGGCAGATAGATGGTGGTCGCCATTTGCGCGACCGCGACCGCGGCACAAGCCGTTGCGACAACTGCTCGGCGTGTCGTCGCGGATGCCGGGTTCTCGCCGGTTTCCGCTTGCACGAACAATGCACTCCCCTAAGGCCGAGCGAATCACGCGGGACGCTTGATCCGACTTATAGATATACGGCCAGGGGAGTTGGCCGAACACCGTTGCGATCGTGTTGATTTCAGCCGGAAAGACCAGTGTCGGAGGCTGGGATCTCGGCTGATCGAACGACAGGTCGTCGGGCGGGGTCGCGGACGGTGCACGGCACGTGTGGCAGGGTGGAACTGTGAACCGATTGGCCGGTGCTACCTCGCCCTATTTGCGTCAACACGCCGACAACCCCGTGCATTGGCGGGAGTGGGATGCCGAGGCGCTGGCCGAGGCCGCCGAGCGGAATGTGCCGATCCTGCTGTCGATCGGGTACGCGTCATGTCACTGGTGTCACGTCATGGCTCACGAATCCTTCGAGGACCTGGCCACGGCCGAGCAGATGAATGCCGACTTCGTGTGTGTGAAGGTGGATCGGGAGGAGCGGCCTGATCTGGATGCGGTGTACATGAATGCCACGGTGGCCATGACCGGGCAGGGCGGCTGGCCGATGACGTGTTTTCTCACGCCCGACGGTGCACCGTTCTACTGCGGGACGTACTACCCGAAGCAGCCGCGTGGGGGCATGCCGTCGTTCACGCAGTTGCTCACCGCGGTGACCGATACCTGGCGCAATCGGCGCGAGGACGTGGACAAGGCCGCGGGGCAGGTGACCGAGGCGTTGCGGGCGCAGGCTTCGGGGCTGCCCGATGCCGAATTCGCTATCGGCCCTGAGCTTCTCGACCAGGCCGTGCTAGCGATTGCCAAGGACGAGGACCCGGTGCACGGTGGGTTCGGTGGGGCGCCGAAGTTTCCGCCGTCGGCGATGTTGGAAGGGCTGCTTCGGCATTGGGAGCGCACCGGGGACCAGGCGGTGTTCGATCTCGTCGAGCGCACGGCCGAGGCGATGGCGCGCGGCGGGATCTATGACCAGCTACGTGGCGGATTCTCGCGCTACTCGGTCGACGCGGGGTGGCTCGTGCCGCACTTCGAGAAGATGCTCTATGACAACGCGCTGCTGCTGCGCGCGTACGCCCACCTCTCGCGTCGAGCGCCCGCGACGCCGTTGGAGTCGTTGTCGCACAGGGTGACTAGGGAGACGGTCGAATTCCTGCTGGGCGACCTCGGGACCGCTGAGGGCGGTTTCGCATCGGCGCTCGACGCGGACACCCACGTCGAACCGGGTGGTCCCGGCGTCGAGGGCGCCACCTATGTGTGGACGCCCGCCGAGCTGATCGGCGAACTCGGCCCCCTCGAAGGTATGTGGGCCGCAGACGCTTTCGGTGTCACCACCGCGGGCAACTTCGAACAGGGCACCTCCGTGCTCACCCGGCACAGCGATCCCGTCGACGCCGAACAGTCTTCGCGCTTCGATCGACTGCGCGCCCAGCTGTTCGAGATCCGCACCAAGCGCCCACAGCCCGCCCGTGACGACAAAGTGGTCACCGCTTGGAACGGGATGGCCATCACCGCGCTCGCGGAATCCGGTGCGGCACTGGAAGAACCGTCGTGGGTCGCCGCCGCCGTGCGCTGTGCCCGCTACCTGCTCGACGTCCATCTCGTCGACGGCAGGCTGCGCCGCGCCTCCCTCGACGGCGCCGCGGGCACCCCGCCCGGCGTCCTCGAGGACTACGCCTGGTTCGCCACCGGCCTACTCGCCCTCTACCAGGCCACCGGCGAACCCGACTGGCTCGCCGCCGCACAGTTGTTGCTGGACAACACAATCGACCACTTCGCCGACCCCGAACGCCCCGGCAGCTGGTTCGACACCGCCGACGACGCCGAAACCCTGGTCGCGCGCCCCCGCGACCCCGTCGACGGCGCCACCCCTTCCGGCGCGTCCGCCCTCGCCGAGGCCCTGCTCACCGCCTCGGCGGTCGCCGACCCCGAACGCGCCGTCCGCTACCGGGAACTCGCCGACCGGACCCTCTCCCTCGGCGCGATCCTGCTGGCCCGCGCACCCCGCACCGCGGGGAACTGGCTCTCGGTCGCCGAAGCTACGGTTCGCGGCCCGTACCAGGTAGCGATCGCCGCCACCGAACAGTCCTCCGCCGCAATGGAACTCCTCGCCGCTGCCCGCGATGCGGCACCCGGCGGTTCGATCGTCCTCGCGGCCCCACCGAACACCGCACCACTGCTCACCGACCGTCCCTTGGTCGACGGCGCACCGGCCGCCTACGTCTGTCGAGGCTCGGTCTGCGACCTCCCGGTCACTGATCCCCTCGCGCTGACAGAATCACTGCGGCGGTAACCGCTGGTCACCTACCCGGTGCGATATCGGTCCAGGTGCGGGTTCGGCCGGGGATGCCGCGCAGGCGTAAGTCCTTGTAGCGCTTCCACTTCGACCGTTCGGCTGGCGTAGCCGCCTGCCACACCGAATCGCTGACCAGCACGCGCCGCGGTGCCTCTTTGGCGACGGTCGTGAGCCGAGCGGCTTCGTTGACCGCGTCGCCGATCACGGTGAACTCGAGCCGGGTGTCGGCCCCCACATCGCCGGCGAACACCTGCCCGCGCGCCACCCCGATGCCGACGTCGAGTTCCCCGGTCGCGACCACTTCGTCGCGGATGCGGCGGGCGGCGCGCAGGGCGGGGGTGGCGTTGTCGTGCAGGGCGGACGGCGCGCCGAAGATGCACAGCGCCGCGTCGCCGGCGAACTTGTTCACCAGGCCGCCGTTGTCCTCGGTGGCCGCGACGACCGTGGCGAGCAGCCGGTTCAGCTTGTGCACGAACTCTTCCGGCGCCATCTCCGCCGACAGCTGCACCGACCCGGTGACGTCGACGAACAGCGCCGAGACGATGCGCACATCGCCGGTGAGGTCGGTGCTGCCCGACAACGCGCGTTCGGCGACGGTGGAGCCGACGTGCCTGCCGAAGACGTCTTCGGTGTGCATCTGATCGCGCAGGGTGGCGGCGAGTTCGTTGACGGAATGTTCCAGCCGCCCGATCTCGCTGGCGCTGCCGACCGGCACCCGCACATCGAGTTCGCCGCGGGTGATGCGGTCCAGCGCCCGATACATCGTGCGCATCGGGGTGGCCACCGAGCGGGCGAGCAGCGCGGTGGCGAGAGTGCCGACGGCGAGCGCGAGGATCGAGAACATCCAGGCCGCGCGCACCCGGTCGTGCGCCGAGGTGGTGCGGTCGCTGAGAACGACGATGATGATCAGCCCCGGCAGCGCGCTCGACACCGCCCAGGTGACGAGCACGCGCACCAGCACGGTCGAACTCGGATGCACGGTAGGTCCGAGCACCGCGGCGATGATGGGGACCGCGGGCCGGATCAGCCGGTCCAGGATCAGGTAGATCGCCCCCGCCGCTTCCAGCCCGCCGAGCGTGAATCCGGCCAGCAGCACGGTGAGGTTGTGATAGTCGGTGAACTTGTCGACCAGCCACGCGGTCAAGATGACGCCCGGTGTCCACAGGATGATCGCGCGCACGGTGATCGCGGCGGGCAGCCGGATCAGGACTCGCGCTTCCTCGGGCGTCGGTTTGCGATTGTCGTCGAGCCAGCGCATGTATCGGCGTCGGTCGTAGAGCGCGATGCCGACACCGACCAGCAGGGCGACCACCGGATAGATGAGGATCAGCGGTGCCGCGTCGTCCCAATCGGCGCCGACCCGGCTGAAAACCCCGCCTGCCCAGCAGACCAGGAAGATGGCGGTGACCCCGACCATATTGGCGGAGATCACCACCAGCGCCAGTCCCCAATAGGACCGCAGCGCCCACCGGACCAGCCGGTTCACCGCGCACGTCCGACCCCGGTGCCCGAGGGCACCCGGGCATCACGAGCTGCGCTGACGGGTGACACAACTACTGAGCATAGAAGGCGCGCAGGTCGGTGCCGCGCGCCCGCGCCGTTCATCCCAGCACTACCAGCCAGATCGCGATGTAGTGGCACAGCGCCGCCACCACGGTCATCGCGTGGAAGAACTCGTGGTGCCCGAAGTCCGGCCACGGATTGGGCCACTTGGTCGCGTACAGCACCGCCCCCACGCTGTAGATCACCCCGCCCACCGCGAGCAACACGAGCGGCGCGACACCCACGTTGTGCAGCAACTCGGGAATCACGGGCACGATCGCCCACCCCAGCAACAGGTACAGCGGCACCCCCACCCACGCGGGCGCGGTCGGCCACAACAACTTCAGCGCCACCCCGGCGATGGCCCCCGCCCACACCACCACCAGCAACGTCTGCCCGGTCCGGCCAGGCAACCCGAGCAGCGCGAACGGCGTGTAACTGCCCGCGATGAACAGAAAGATCATCGAATGATCCGCCCGCTTCATCCGCACCCGAGTCTTCACACTGGCCCAGGTAACCCGGTGATACACCGCACTCACCCCGAACAACGCACACACCGACACCCCATAGAGCAGCGTCGACAACCCCGCCGTCAACGACGTGAGAAACCCGAACACCACGAGCACCGTCACCGCAACAGCGGAAACCCCGACAGCCCACGTATGAATCCACCCACGAAACCGCGGCTTCACGTGCGCCCCGGCCCCAGTCGCAACCGCCTCCACGAAACCTCCCAGGACTAAACCTACGGTACCGTAGGTTACGTACGAACCGTACGGCAATACCCCACCTCAACACCACAAAAGTGCCCACAACCACACCCACAGATCTCGCAAGAACATGGGTAACTCCCCGGGCACGGGCTAACCCACCCCGTCCGCAAAGCTTGCCGCGTCGCCAACCCACCCCGCGCCTGAGTCTGGCCAAAAATACGCGGAGAGGCGGGGGAGTAGGGTGCGGGCGTGGAGTTTCTTGGTCGGGTGCGTGGATTGCCGTACCGCATCTACGAAGCCAGGCTGTCGCAGCACCTGGCAGACAAGCAGCACCCTCGCCATGTCGCAGTCATGTGCGACGGCAATCGCCGCTGGGCGCGCGAGAACGGGTTCACCGATGTCAGCCACGGTCATCGCATCGGCGCGCTGAAGATCGCCGAGCTGGTCGGCTGGTGTTCGGAGCAGGGCATCGAGATGGTCACCGTCTATCTGCTGTCCACCGAGAACCTGCGCCGCGATCCCGAAGAACTCGAGACCCTGTTCGAAGTCATCACCGACGTCGTCGAGGAACTGTCCGCCCCCGAGCAGAACTGGAGCGTGCGGATCGTCGGCTCGCTCGAAGGGTTCCCCGAGCTGATCGCCAAGCGGCTGAAGGTGGCCGCCGAGCGCACGAGTGGGCGCGACGGCGTGCACGTGAATGTCGCGGTGGGGTACGGCGGTCGTCAGGAGATCACCGACGCGGTGCGTTCGCTGGTGCGCCAGGAGATCGCCTCGGGCGAGTCGGGTGAGGATCTGGTGCAGTCGATCACCGTCGACGCCATCGGCCAGCACCTCTACACCTCCGGCCAGCCCGACCCGGATCTGGTGATCAGAACCTCTGGTGAGCAGCGACTTTCGGGTTTCCTGTTGTGGCAGAGCGCCTATTCGGAGATCTGGTTCACCGAGGCGTACTGGCCGGAGTTCCGCCGCGTCGACTTCCTGCGCGCACTAAGGGATTACGCCGCACGTCACCGCCGTTTCGGCGTTTGATGTCATAGGGGTCGCGTACTCTGCGGTCAGTGCAACCCGAACAGCCGTCTTACATCAGCTATGAGGAATTCGGCAGGCGTTTCCTGGAATACGCCGTCTCCGAGCAGCGTATCGCCGACGCGTTCGGCCAACTCACCGGAGCCGCTTTCGATTTCGGTCCGATCGGCGTCGGCCCGGGGCGGCTGGCGAAGGTCACCGCGCAGGTGGAGCTCGGGCAGCCGCGGATCCTGCGCTTCGTCGACGCCTTCATCTCCTTCGAACTGACCATCCCGTTGCACGTGGACCTGGTGCTCGATCTGGCGGTCGACCGCTCCCGCTTCCGTGTCGACGGCACCGTGCACCTGCACCTCACCGCGCGCACGGCCGACCCGTTGCGGGTGGTCATCGATATCGCCGAGCCGCGTCCCGGCGATGTGCGGGTGAATGTCGCCAGCAGTTCCAAGCGTGGCGAGTTGCTGCGCGTGCTGGCCAGCGTCGACCACGAGATCCGCCGGTTCGTCGCCCGGTATATCGCGCAGGAGATCCGCAAGCCCGAGATCGCGGCGGTCCGCAATATCGACGTCGCGACCAGGCTCGACGCGGCCTGGAAGTTGTAGGCCCGCGGCCGTGCGCGTTTTGGACGGCTGCGCCGACTGCGTGGTCTAGGCTCTGCGCGGGACCGGCCCGACGACACAATTGCAGGCAGGCAAGGCAGGGGTGCTAGCTGTGGGAGTTGCGATGAAGGCGAGCGGATGGCGTGCGCGGATCGCGGTGATCGGTGCGGTGCTGGCGGTCGCCGGGTGCGGTGGTGTCGACAAGCCGGCGCTGCCGCAGCTGACGCCCGCCGAGGAACAGGCCGCCAAGGGCGCTGTTTTCGCCTATCGCACCCAGACCGAGTTGGCGGTGGTGCGCGGCACCGAAACCGTCCGCGCGCCGGGCGGTTTCGGCTATTCGTCGGGGCCGGTCTCGTTCACCAGGGACGGGCACTTCGCGTTCGCGGTGGAGTCCAGCAGCAAGACGATCGTCGCGTTGGGCGTGCGGGACGGGTCGGTGACGCGCATTCCGTGTGAGTGCACTGATGCCGTGGGGTTGCGTGGGTCGGTGGTTGCCTGGTGGCGGGAGCCGGGGCAGATCATGATCATGGACCTGGCCGGGAACGAGCCGCCCGCCCCCGAACGCGAGATCGTCCTGCCGGACTCGCCGAGCCCGCTGACCGGCGGTAGCTGGGACGGCGCCGAACTGGTGGCGGCCACCGACGAATACGTGCTGCTGGCCAGGGTCGAGTCGCGCGGGCTGTGGTGGGAGAAGAGCCACCTCTACGCCATCGGCGCCGAAGCGATCCTGCCGCTTGGCCGCGTGCCCGGCATCGACGCGGGGCTCTCGGCCGCCGCCGGACCCGACGGACACACCTTCGTACTCGCCGGCGCCACGGCCCGCAGCGCAACTTGCGGCAGCGGCAATGTGGCGACCATCGATGCCGCCACCAACGGTGTTCGTGCGCTGCCCACCCTGCCGGGCGAGTGCTCGGCGGCCTACAGTCCGCGCTGGAGCGCCGACGGTTCGATCACGATCGCCGCCCGCAAGTGGCCTGACATCACCAACGCGCCGAGCATGGTCGACCGACTGCAGTCGGCGGCGCAGGGCTGGGCGCCGGTCGGGGAGTACCCGGTGGTCGACATGCTGCCGCGCACGCCGGAGTCGGCGATCGAGGTGGTCGCCGGTGAGCCCACCGCCGCGCGCGGCAATCCACACGGGGTGTTGGTGGTGCACAAGGGCGGTGCCCGTGAGGAATTGGCGACGCAGGTCGTTTCGCTGGGTGCGCCGACCCCCGCCGCCGGGTAGGCGATCCCTCGCGGAGTTCAGTGCGGCGTCTCGCGAAAGCTGTTGGTGCGCAGGCTGATCAGAGCTTGCGCAACCGCAACCGGTTGATCGTGTGGTCGGAGTCCTTGCGCAGCACCAGGGTTGCGCGCGGACGGGTCGGCAGGATGTTCTCCACCAGGTTGGGTCGGTTGGTGGAGTTCCAGATGTCGCGCGCGGCGGAGGTGGCCTGCTCGTCGCTGAACGCCGCGTAGTGGTGGAAGTGGGCGTCGGGGTCGGCGAAGCCGGTCTTGCGCAACGCGAGAAAGCGCTGCACGTACCAGTTTTCGATGTCCTCGATGCGGGCGTCGACGTAGATGGAGAAGTCGAACAGGTCCGACACCATCAGCCGCGGACCGGTCTGCAGCACGTTCAAGCCCTCGACGATGAGGATGTCGGGCTGGCGCACACAGTGCTTCTCGTCGGGCACGATGTCGTAGGACTTGTGCGAATACACCGGCGCGCACACCTCTTCGGCGCCCGACTTCACCTCGGTGACGAACCGCAGCAGCTTGCGACGGTCGTAACTCTCGGGAAAGCCCTTGCGGTGCATGATCCCGCGGCGGGTGAGTTCGGCTGTGGGATAAAGGAATCCGTCGGTGGTCACCAGGTCGACGCGGGGGTGATGATCCCACCGCGCCAGCAGCGCCTGCAGCACGCGCGCCGTGGTCGACTTGCCGACCGCCACGCTGCCCGCGACACCGATCACGAACGGCACCTGCTTGTCGGGATGTTTCTCCCCGAGGAAGGTGGCGGTGGCGGCGAACAGCCGCTGCCGCGCCGCGACCTGCAGATGGATCAACCTGGCCAACGGCAGGTAGACCTCGGCGACTTCCTCGAGGTCGATCTGCTCGCCGAGACCGCGCAGGCCGGTGAGCTCGTCCTCGGTCAGCACCAGGGGAGTCGACTTGCGCAGGGTGCGCCACTGGCTTCGATCGAACTCCACATAGGGGCTCGGTTCACTCATCCGTGCCACCTACCCGACCCTCCGTCCGGGCGCATCCGCACAGCTTGGCTGCCCGTCTGGTGAGATCCGGGATAACTCTGACCGCATAGCGAGATTGTGCTCCGTACTCGCCGTCCGCGCGCAACGGGGGGTTTGGCTACCGGCCGGTAACTAGCAACAATGCCGAGGTAAGGCGCCATTTTCCGACCGACCACGTAATGTCGGTCGGATGGGGTCCCATCCACTTGTCACTGAATACCTGCGCCTGGGTTTGGCTTTCGACCGTCTGGAAGACGGCTTCGTCGACGCCTATACCGGCGACCCGCAGCTGCGTCGCGATGTCGAGAACGCGCCGGTCCCCGAGCCCGCCGACCTGGCCCGGCGCGCCGTCGACCTGCGCGCGGCCCTGCCCGATGCCGGCCTCTCGGCCCAGCGCACCGAATTCCTCGACGCCCACCTCGTGGCGATGGAGTGCTCGGCCCGCAAATTCGCCGGCGAGCAGATCGGCTTCGTCGACGAGGTCCGCGCCTACTTCGACGTCGACATCGCACCCGGTGACCCCGACGACTACCGCGAAGCGCACCGCCAGATGGACGAGGTGCTCGGCGGCGACGGACCCCTCGCAGAACGCGCCGCCGCCTTCCGTCGCGGCGACGAGATCCCCCCGGAAAGGCTCGCTGTCTGCGTGGAGGCGTTCTCCAGCGCGCTACGCGAGCGGGTGCGTGACCGGTATCCGCTGCCCGACAACGAGCACGTCACCTACGAGGTCGTCGGCGACAAGCCGTGGTCCGGCTTCAACTACTACCTCGGCAATTTCGCCTCGACGGTCGCGATCAACTCCGACCTCAAACAGCACATGGGCAACCTGCCCGCGCTGATAGCGCACGAGGCCTACCCCGGCCATCACACGGAGCACTGCCGCAAGGAAGCCGGACTGGTCGCGGCGGGCGAGGACGAGCAGACGCTGTTCCTGGTCAACACCCCGCAGTGCCTGATGGCCGAGGGCCTCGCCGACCTGGCCCTGCAGTCGATCGTCGGACCCGGCTGGGGTGTGTGGGCGCAGGAGATCTACGCCGACCTGGGCCTTCGTTTCGACGGTGAGCGGGCCGAACGCTTCTCGATCGCGTCGGCGAAATTGCTGAACGTGCGTCAGGACGCCGCACTGCTGCTGCACGATCAGCATCGCAGCGAGGACGAGGTGGCCCTGTTCCTGCAGCGGTGGATTCTGGCGACGCCGGAACGGGCACGGCAGTCGCTGCGGTTCCTGTCCTCGCCGCTGTGGCGGGCCTACATCAGCACCTACGTCGAGGGGTACCGGCTGCTCGGCGGCTGGCTCGACGGTGCGACCGACGCCCAGGATCGGGTGGAGCGGTTCGGGCGTCTGCTCGACGAGCCGCTCACACCGGGGGCGATCCGGCGGATGAGTGTCGTTACTGGATGACGGCGCAACCACCAGGGTTCATCAGATTGCAGACCAGGTAGCTCAGGTGCAGCAGCAACGCCTCGATCGGATTGGACGGGGCGACGGCGGGGGTCACAGCGAACATGAGAGGTCCTTAGGTCAGAGGGATCAGGTGTAGATCACGCAATTCTGGCCGCCGGTCATGGTGCAGATCAGCTGCTGAATCGCCATCAGAAAAGCTTCGAACGGGGTGACCGGTGCGAAGTTCATACCTGTGTCATCGGTCACCGACGCACGAGTCGTTACGTGTTCGACGTCTATCGAACCTGGTCAGACCGGCTGTGACCCCGGTCTCCCGGGTGGCGGCCGCGAAGGTGTTGCGGTATCCCCGTGCTCGGCGCGCACACGGTCGGCAATAGACTCAGGTCCGTGACGCAGACGACCGCTTCGGTGAATACCCAGTCTCTCGGTGAGCTCGATCCCGAGTTGGCCGCCGCGATGGCGGGCGAGCTCGCCCGCGAACGCGACACCCTCGAGATGATCGCCTCGGAGAACTTCGTGCCGCGCGCGGTCCTGCAGGCGCAGGGCTCCGTCCTCACGAACAAGTACGCCGAGGGCTACCCGGGCCGCCGCTACTACGGTGGCTGCGAGGCCGTCGACGTGGTGGAGACCCTGGCTCGCGACCGTGCCAAGGAGCTCTTCGGCGCCGAATTCGCCAACGTGCAGCCGCATTCCGGCGCGCAGGCCAACGCCGCGGTGCTGATGGCGCTGATGAACCCGGGCGAGACCCTGCTCGGCCTCGACCTCGCGCACGGTGGTCACCTCACCCACGGCATGCGCCTGAACTTCTCGGGCAAGCTCTACGACGTGCACTCCTACGGTGTGTCGAAGGAAGACCACCGCATCGACATGGACGAGGTGCGCGACATCGCCCTCAAGGCCAAGCCGAAGGTGATCGTCGCCGGTTGGTCCGCCTACCCGCGTCACCAGGACTTCGCCCGCTTCCGCGAGATCGCCGACGAGGTCGGTGCCTACCTGTGGGTCGACATGGCCCACTTCGCCGGCCTGGTCGCCGCCGGGCTGCACCCCTCGCCCGTGCCCTACGCCGACGTCGTCTCCTCGACTGTGCACAAGACTCTCGGCGGCCCCCGCTCCGGCCTGATCCTGGCCAAGCAGGAATTCGCCAAGAAGCTCAACTCCGCGGTGTTCCCCGGTCAGCAGGGCGGCCCGCTCATGCACGTGATCGCCGCCAAGGCCGCCGCGTTCAAGATCGCCGCCACCGAGGAGTTCGCCGACCGTCAGGTGCGCACCCTCGCGGGTTCGCGCATCCTCGCCGAGCGTCTCACCGGCGCCGACGTCAAGGACAAGGGCATCTCGGTCCTCACCGGCGGCACCGACGTGCACCTGGTCCTGGTCGACCTGCGCAACTCCGAGATCGACGGCCAGCAGGGCGAAGACCTCCTCCACGAGGTCGGCATCACCGTCAACCGCAACGCCGTCCCCTTCGACCCGCGCCCCCCGATGGTCACCTCCGGCCTGCGCATCGGCACCGCGGCCCTGGCCACCCGCGGCTTCGGCGACACCGAGTTCACCGAGGTGGCCGACATCATCGCCGCGACCCTCGCCGGCACCTCCGACGTCGAAACCCTGCGCGCCCGCGTCTCCCGCCTCGCCCAGAGCGTCCCGCTCTACCAGGGCCTCGAAGACTGGCGTCTGCTCGGCTGAGCCCGAAGTTCTTGTGCGGCAGTCCCGTTGGTTCCTAGGAGCCTGCGGGACTGCCGTTTTTTGTCGCGGAATTGTGGTGCAGTTCGACCGGCGGCGCTTGCGGCAACAGGGGCCGACGTGCTGCGTCGGGGCGACAGGGGTCGCGGAATGTGATTGTCGGAACACACAAAGTTCTGGGGAATTGCCAACGGGGCGGACGATATACGGAATGGTCAGTCCGTATGGAATATCGACGTGAGCTCGCGCGTGCGGTCGGCGGGGAGGTGCACGCGTTCGAAATGCTGTCCGAGGCAGAGGCCAGGGAGCTGATCGAACTGTTCCACGCCGCGCGCGACAATGAGGGGCGGGCGTTGCGCAGAGCCATCGACGCCGCACTCACCGCGATGCCCGTTTCGTTGCGCAAGGTCACGCGCAGAATCATTTTCGGTAGCTGAACCGATGATCGAAACCGAACTGGAAGCCCAGACCCAACTCGTCGTCCTCGCGCGGACCCTGCAGGTGCCGCCGCAACACCTCGCCCCGCTGGCCCGCCTCGGTGCGGTGCATCTGTCGGCGATCCATGAGCAGATGCTGCGCGCCCTGCACGCCGAGCACGCCGCTACCTTCCGGCGGGTCAGTCCGGTCGTGCCGATCTTCCCGGTCGCGCTCGGCGTCAACCTGTTCGAGCGGGTGGTGCCGCCGGTACTGGCGGCCAGGTTCCTCGGCGCCATCGGCGTTCGCCACGCCGAGAAATGCGCCCAGGCCCTGTGCATGGTCGACGCCATCTACGCCGCCGACGGTGCCCCCTTCCTCGACCCGAACGTGTTCGAAGTGTTGATGCGCTACGGCAAGCCGGAGCCGATCACGCTGATCATCAACGAACTACTGCGCCGACGCGATTATGTGACCGCGGCCCGGTTCCTGTCGGTGGTCGACGAACGGATCATCGCGGAACTGGAACGCAACGTCCTCGACGACGCCGGACTGATCTTCACCGCCGCCTACGCCTACCCCGCGCACACCCTCACCCGAATCGTCGAGCAGTTGCTCGCGGGCCCGCGCCAGCGGATACCGGGGATGCTCCAAACGGTATTGGCCGGTCCGCCTGCCCTGCACCACGCGATGCTGGCGCTGCTGTGCAAGATCGATCCGGCGGTCACCGCCACCCTCGGCGATATTCTGTTCGGTCGCGGTTCCGTCCACGAAGTCGGCCGATTCCTGCTGACCGCGGTGGATCGCAACGCGTCGGCCGCCCTGCTCACCGTGATCGGCCGTCTCCATCCTGTTGCCCTGTGGGCACTGTCGACCAACCCGCAGTTCGCCGACTTCGGCATCCTGGACGCGCTGGTCCGCTCACTGGACGGCAGGGTCGAAGCCGACCCGTGGCGCGGCCTGTTCGCCCTCTCCGCCCGCCTGAGCGAACCGGCCCGGCGCCACATCGCCGCCACCCTCACCGAACTCGACGAGAACTCGGTAGCGGCCCTGCCCGCCCACGCCACCGACGCCGCCTACTGGCCCGCCCTGCTCCAACTCCTCGCCGAATCCGAACCGGCCGCCCAATCCCGCGTCGCCGCGATCTGGTCGCGCCTTTCCCCCGAATGGCAATCGGGCATCGAGCGCCACATCCACGAAAACCGCTACGACACCCGCCTGAGCCGCATCACCGAAGCCCTCACCACCATCACCCCCGAGGAAGTCTTCTTCCGCCGCCGCCAGCAGATCCGCCAACGAGGAGAAGACCACTTCGCGTCCTGGTAAGGGCCGCCGATGGCCGAGCTCGCTACCTCCTCGAGTCCGTGATGAAGTCGCGATTCAGGTCGAGTAGAACGTGGTCGGCGGTAAGGAGTTGGAGCCCTTCGTAGTTCGCTTGAGAAACGATCAACTGGTCGAAGGGATCGTGCTTGGCCAGTTCTGGGAACTCGCGCAGGCCCTCCGCGTGTTCACCGGTGACGTCGAGAACGCTCAGGCCCTGAGCGGTCAACAATTCGGTGAAGGCAGCCGGAATGCTGAGCTTGCCGAGCATCGACTTGATTGTCAGCTCCCACACGGACGCCGCAGAGACATAGACCTCCACAGTTGTGGAAATCGACTGACGAGCGGCGGCTCCCAGTCGAGGATTGCCATCGAGCGTCCACAGTGCGGTTTGGCTGTCAAGCAGAAGCATCGGCGTCGTCTCCGTAGAACATCCGCTGAATGTCTGCGTCGACATCGAACGCCGAGTCGTCGTAGGTGAGTTGGCCACGCAGTCCGCCGATGGTAACCGGGGCGCTTCGATGCGGCACAAGGTCGGCGATGGGCTGACCTGCTTTGGAGATCACGATCCGCTCGCCTTTGGACACCCGCTCGAGCAGCCTCGACAGGTGTGTCTTCGCTTCGTGGATGTTAACCGTGGTCATACTTCGGATTCTACCGGACTTAGTTCAACTTAGTCTATGCAACAAGAGGGCGCAGGGTTCGGCCGATCTGGTCGACGACGCCGGGTTCGTGGCCGTTGGCGACCATGTTGACGATGATGCCGTCGATGCCATGGTCGAGCACGCGGGCTTGGATCTGTTCGGCGACTTCGGCTGGGGTGCCGGCGAATTGGCGATCGGCGAGGCTGGCGAGGCGTTCGGCTTCGGTCATCGTGGACAGGTCGATGCCGAGACGGGACAGCATGGTGGACTGCAGTTTTCGGGCGCGGTCACCGTCTTCGTCGGCGATCACGAAGGCGAGGAAGCTGGTGTCGAGAGTGGCGGGATCGCGGCCTGCCTCGTCGCAACGTTGGTGCAGCGCATCGAGTTTGCGTGGCAGTTCGGAAGCGTTGCAGATGATGTTGAGGTGATCGGCGAAGCGGGCGGCCAGCCCGAAGGTCTTCTTCTCACCGCCACCACCGAGCAGAATCGGCAGGTCGTCGCGGATGCGCGGCTCGTTCATCGCGTTCTCGGTGCGATACCACTTGCCGTCGAAGGTGGAACGCTGCCCGCGCAGCATCGGCGTGATGACCTGCAACGCTTCCTCGAGCCGCTCGAACCGCTCGGTGAACGTCCCGAACTCGAACCCGTACTGCTGATGTTCCAGCTCGAACCACCCCGCCCCGATTCCGAGCACCGCCCGCCCACCACTGACCACATCGAGGGTGGTGACAGTCTTGGCGAGCAGCGCCGGATTTCGATAGGTATTCCCGGTCACCAAGGCCGACAACTGAATTCGCTCAGTAGCGGTAGCCAACCCCGACAGCGCCGAATACGCCTCGAGCATCGGCTCCTCAGGCTCCCCGATCACCGGCAACTGATAGAAGTGATCCATCACGAAAGCGGCATCGAACCCCGCCCCCTCGGCCTCCCTGGCCTGCGCGATCACCGCGGGAAACAGCTCCCGCACCGAAGCGGTGTTGCTGAAGTTGGGCATCTGATAACCGAGTCGAATGCTCATGTCATCGACGATAGAACCTGGAGTGCACTCCAAGTCAAGGGGTAAGCATTCGAGCGTCAGGTCCTCCTCGGCAGGGTCCCAACCTATAGGATTTGCTATAGTCGGAGGGTGGATTGGGACATCTATCAGACCGACGAGGTCGCATCATGGATCGACCATCTGCGACGCACAGATCCGGCGGCTGCCGAACATGTGGAAGCCGCAGTAGATGTTTTGGCTGAGCATGGCCCTACCCTTGGGCGGCCACTCGTGGACACCCTCATCGGATCGAATCTCGCCAACCTCAAAGAGCTACGGCCCCGTCAGACGATGATCAGAATCCTGTTCGTTTTCGATCCGTGGCGGTCTGCCATTCTTTTGGTCGGTGGCGATAAGACTGGGCGGTGGAAGTCGTGGTACGAGCAGGCGATTCCGCACGCCGAGACGCTCTATGAGATTTACCTGAAGGAACGAGCCGAGGAGGAAGGCGAACGATGAGTGGTTTCAAGAAGTGGGATCGGGATGCCTACCGTAAGCGTGTGGGAGAGGACGAAGCCGCACGTCGCCGCGGTGCGATCATGGCTGAGCAGTGGGGCTATCAGCTCGCCGAGGAGCGAAAGCGGCTGAATTTCACCCAGGCCGGGCTGGCTGAAATCATGGGTGTCAGCCCAGGCCGGGTTTCTCAGATCGAACGTGGAGAAGTCGCCACGGTGGCAGCGATCGCTACCTATGTCGCTGCTCTCGGTGGCAAGCTCGAACTGCTCGCCGATATCGGTGGACATCTACTCCGTATGCCGGCTGATCCTGCCGCATAGGCAGGGCGATCGAACTTGTAAGGCAGTTCCGTCGAAGGTTGGCCGAGCCCTACGCCTCGACGAGGTGATGCGGAGCCTATCCGCGGTCGTTGTTTTCGATGATGCCGTCGCGCACGATGCTGTGGTATTCGTCGGCGTCGAGTGGTCGATCGAAGTCGAGTACGGGAATCGCCATTGGTGCATGCGCCGCGGAGGTCGTGCTGTGATCGGGATTTGTCAAGAAAGCGTTCATGTCCGGACGGCGCACGGCAGGCAGCAAGTATCGCTCAGGTCGTTCGGCGGCCTCGAGTGGAATCAAGGTGATGGCGAAGACCCCGTACACCCACACCCCGAGCAACCAGCGGAATCGCGGATAGCGGCCGGTGTCGCGGTCGACGATCACCAGGTCGAACATCAGCTTGCCTACCGTGGAGTGGGAAAACGTTTGCAGTACAACGCGATCGAGGAACGAGACGGCAAGGAAGGCCGCGATCGCGATCCGCGGGTCCACCGGTGGGAGATCGCCCGTGCGTGTGGGAGCCGTCATGGTCTCGATGGCGAGGGCGATTCCGGCGGCGAGAGCCAGGTGAATCGCGACATCGGTCGGATAGGCCAGCCAGCGGCGGAGCTTTCGCGGGGTCGGGTACCGGGTGTCGTCGAACCCGCCGAAGTCGGGTGGGAGCTCGACGGTGGGAGAGCCGGGTGGCGGCACCATCCGCAGGTGGCCGTCGACCCGCTTCGCGGTGAACCCGTTCGCGGCCACAGACTCGGTTGGCGCAAGTCCGTGTTCGTCGTTGGCCGGAACGTTCGCCGGATATTCGTGCTGGTCGGGCATCGCTCGGCGCTGTGGGGCGCCTTCTTCTGCGAGGTGGGCGCGGATTTCGAAGGTTGTCGGCATGGACGCCCAGCAATAGCGCAGATCCGCGCCACCGGGGCGTGAGAGAACCCCGCGTCGCAGCGGATCGCCGGCGAACCAGACGTGTGTGGTCGACTCGTCGAAGAGTTGTCCGCGCACGGCGGGCCAGGTGTTGAGCTTGTGGGTTCGGACCGCTTGCCCCTGCTCGTCGATCAGCGTGATGTATTCGTTGTTCCCACACCAGTATTGGACCTGCCAGCGGGTCCACGGTTCGCGCAACGCGCGCCGTCGTCGCTCGGCGATCCACATTCCGAAAGGTGCCACAGGTCCACAACAAACCAGCACGAGAAACCCCACGCCTACACCCAGATTCGCTGCCGCACGGCTTATCTGGCTGTTCGGCGCTGGGGCGCTGAGGATGAACCAGATCATCGGCACGCACGCGACCGTCGCGACGAACACCAGCCACCAGCGCAGGGTGATCGAGATGTAGGCCGAACGCGTGGCTGCCAACTTGTTCGCCGGTCCCGGCGGCGGGGAGATGTCGATCGTCAATTGGCGCCTTCTGTCGCACTGGTCGACCGCTGGCACGCGGCACTCACAGAGTAGTCGCGACGGTGATCAGCTGGAACCTTCGATGGAGTGCCAGCGATCTAGTGAGGATTCTGTTCCGAGCTCTACTCGTAACGCAGGATTCGCGATGTAAAAATCAAGGTAGCGGTACAGGGTGATGCTGTCGACAGCGAGCCTTGGGCATTCGATAACAATCCAATGTGAATTCGATAGCTTGTCCCAGTTCCACAGTCGGCTCGGATTATCGGAAGACTTGGAGAATGGGCGGTTATAGCGGTGTATCCATTGTGCGGAGCTGAGTCCGGCGATATTGAGCAGCCGCTGCACGGGTTGCAGATTGAACGACGCATGAAGTCGGTTGATGTCATCCCATGCGAGCGCGGTCTGTGTGCTCCAGCCGTGTTGGACGATTGAATCAGCAGACAGGGCCAACTTCTCGGGTCGGAGCATACCGGTGGCGGCAAGAACTAGTGGAATAGTTGAAACTGAACCGAGAGCGGTGAATATGATGAAGAGGGGCCAGTGTACGCCTTCGTTCGACGTAGCGGATCCGTATGAAGCGAGCAGAAACATCATCGCGAAGCTCAGATACATGGCTTGGGGTAGCCAGAAGTAAACCCTGGATCCGGGCACAATCAGCACGGGCTGCCCATGCTCTTCGGTGAGACGGAGAGTGCGTTTGAAAAACGGTCCTTGTTGAGGCCTGAGCGCAAGTGCGAGCATCAGTGCTGTGCTGATCCCGAAAAGTACGACATACTTTGCAGCGCCAACAGCGGTGGGATCGCCGCTACGCAGAATGGAAATGCTGATACCAGTGGTAAGAATCGTGAGAATTAATGCGACCAAGATTGAGAGTATGCGACGGCGCACGAAGCCTCTTGGTTCAACGAACCATGGGTCTGCTACCGCTCGATTCTCAGAATATTGCATTCCAGCCTTTCGAGACCGCGTCACCACTACGTCGAAGGGCCGATGATGCCATCTCCGACGGACTCTCGGCGTCTCTGGACGTACGATTGTTCAGATTCGGGACCCGAGGGGTTCGTGGTTGTGTCAGTGGGCGGAGTCTCGACGTTCGGCGCGCCGGCTCGCACATCGCGACGGCGGACCGCGGGCAGCATGTACCGCTCGGGGCGTTTCGGGGCGATGCCGCCGAGTTCGATGAGTGCGAACGGAAGCTGAATCGCCAGGAGACCGCTGACCAACCAGGAGGCCAGCAACCAGCGAAAACGTGGATAGCGGCCGGTATCGCGGTCGATTATCACCAGGCCGAAGACGGCCTTACCGACTGTGGTGTGAGTGATCGCCTGGAGGACTACCCGGTCGATGAACGAGGCGAGCACCGAGCAGCAGATCACCGCGAACCAATCGATCGGCAGGTTGTGCCAGTCCTGGTTGCTGATCGCGAGTCGTAGCGCCGGGGTGACGGCGAGATAGATGCCAGAGCCAATCGCCACGTGGGCAACGATGTCGAGCAGGTAGGCGAGCGTTCGTCGAAGTTTGCGGGGGGAGGGGAATCGGTTGTCGTCGAGTCCGCCGTGAAGGGGGCTCTGGGGATGGCCGGTCGGCGGTCGCGTGACCGTCTGACCGCCGTCCCGTTCGAGGGTGAATTCGCTTGGCGCCGCGCTCGGCTCGGGCTTGGACAGCATGGTCGGCTCTGCCCGCGACTTGACCGCACTGCCGAACGCAGGCGCTGTGTAGAACAGTGATCGGTATGCCAGCCGGGTACGTGCGCCCCCGGGTTTCGCGACCAGACCGGCCTTGTTCGGATGGCCGGCGAACCAGACGACCTGATCACCGGGCTCGAAGGTGCGCGAGATCCACTTCCGCAAGACGAGGGTGGCGGTAATGGTTCCCTGATCATTGATCAGATGAACCCATTCCTGGATTTGTGGACGATGGGTTTCGATGTGCCAAAGCTGCCAGCGGTGCCGTGCTGCCCACACGCGGCGAAGCGATGTACGCACCATGACCAAGCCGGTAATGGTGAGTGGAAGAAACGCGAAAAAGAAGAAGAGCGCGGCACGGTTGCTGGATTCACGTTCTGCTGCGCGATAGGCCGATTCGGCCTGGACGACTGACTGGTACCACGCGAACATGCACGCAATGCCGCAGGCGAGAACCGTCAGCGAGCGCAGCGTTGTCCAAATCAGGCTCCACAGGGTTCCGGGGGTAGCCCATGCTCTTGGAAGCAGCCGATCCGGGCTTTCGGTATGCATCACAGGTTCAAGCTCGATGTCACCTGTGGTCCGAACTTCACCGATCGCGCCATATCGGAAATCATTTTGCGACAGGCGATTCCGCGTTCGGTATCCGGTGTGGCGAATTCGATCGCGACCAGCGAATTGCCGTCCTCTGACGGGACAACGGCTTGGAGTTGGTACACGGCGGGAGCCTGGTTCTCCTCGGACTGACCCGGCATCGCGGAGCCGACCTTCTCGGTGAACAGCACCGGGTGGGTGTCGGTTTCGACCAGTGCGGAGAGCCCGAGAGTGCCGTCGGCGCTTCTTGATCGAACGAGATCTGACAACACCAGGCGTGGATTGCGTGGGCCGCCGACTGTATCT
Organism: Nocardia sp. NPDC058705; assembly: GCF_042749305.1. Taxonomy (NCBI): domain Bacteria; kingdom Bacillati; phylum Actinomycetota; class Actinomycetes; order Mycobacteriales; family Nocardiaceae; genus Nocardia; species Nocardia sp. NPDC058705. The sequence goes on from NZ_JBHYRN010000004.1 coordinate 166,350, forward strand.
CGCACTGTGACGGTCAGGCAGGAGTACAACGGGTCACCGTCCGGGAGGCGGTGAGCGCCGATTCCGCAATACCTGGTGCCGTTGTCCACGAGTGTGCCGGTCAGTGCGGTGAGAGCGGAAACAATTGACGGCGTGCCCGCTGTCGTTTGTGGGCCGAATTCATAGAGGTGCTCGCCATTTTCGACGATGTCGGCCAAGGGTAGGGCAGCGTAGCCCTCGGGAATCGCGACGGAGATCGATTGCTCACCCATTGAGCAGCCAGTCGGAAATCATCGAGGTGCCGGTTGCGGCACCGAGTCCACCTTTGGCCGCGCGATTGATCATTTCGATTCCGCCGACGGTGGTCCCGATGCTCTCCTCGTGTCGGCTTGCTCGGCTGAAATCCACGAGAACGTCAGTTATTTCGGAACCGCCGAATCTATCCGGTATTTTCGACACAAGCGGGTCCAATATCTTGTTCGACAGAATTCCTGGGCTCTGCGCGCCATCTGTGAATCCGTCCATGACCTGCCTGAATTTTGTCGACGATCCGGCGACGTCGGCGCCCGCATTAGCAACCGATAGGGCGGTGTCGGCCTCGGAGAACAGCGCCTTGCCTCCCTTGATGACGCCACCGGCGCCGGGAAGCACCGACAGCGTATCGGTGGTAAGCGTCGCAGCCATACTCCCGATTGCTCCCTTGTCGAACTGGCCGTTCATGATGTCGCCTACGGTGTCTTGATATTCGGGGTTCAACGCATTCATACCGAGCGCTCCGAGCCCGCTTGCCAGGGCGACCAAGCCTAATACCGCGCTAACGGGCGGCGGCGTGACAAGTGCGAGCAGTCCGGTTACCGCCGAAGTTGCGGCGAGCGCATCGTGGATCTCCTCTTGGTTGTCCTTGAACCAGTCCGCGATGGTGTCCCAGATGCTCTTGTCCGGTTCGCTCGGGGAGAAGTTGGCGGCGGCGTCGAGTTCGGTGGCGATGGCTCTGGCCTTCGCGGTGTGGTTGGTTTGGAGGCTGGTGGCGCGGGCGATGATCGCGTCGATGGTGGATTGGCAGTTGTTGACTGCGGTGGCGGCGGTGCTCAGTTTCGTGCTTGCCGCGTCGAGGCGGGACTGGGCGGCGGCCAATTGGGCTGAGTCGGTGAAGGTTTGGTTGGCTAGGCCGAGGTCTGGGTTGGTTTTGGCCTGTTGGAGGGCTGTGACGGCTGTGGCGTGTTCGGCGCGGGCGGCGGCGGCTTCGGTTTCCAGGCCTTTGGCGGCGTCCTGGAAGCCGATGAGGTCGGCGTGCCAAGTGGTGATCAGGGTGGATGCCCCTTGGAGGGCTGACTGGGCGCGATCGAGGTCTTGGGACAGGGTCGCGTCGTAGTTGTCGCGAAAGGCCTGGCCCGCGTCGCCTTTCCAGACATCGTCGTTGTTGTTGCGGACGCGGTTGAGCAGGGCGTTGGTTTCGGTGACGGCGTCGGCGGCGGCCTTGACCTTGGCTCCGAGGGTGGCGACCTGGGTCGCGTCGCCGGGGGCTGGGTTGAAACCGATATTCGGGTACGGGTTCCCTGTCATCGTCCTGTCACCCCCGGTGTGGGAATCGCTGGGTTGAGCTGGTCGCCCGCGGTGCCGATGATCCCCGCCATCGTCCTGTCGAGTTCCTGGTACGCGGTGCTGCATTGGGCTATGCCATCGGCGGTGGAGGCGGCGGATTCGCAGATGCGTTCGATGCCGTACTCCCAGCGGCGCTGGAAGTTGTCGGCGGACTCGTTGAGTGTGGTGGTGCCGATGTCGGCGTTGCCGTCTTTGGACATCGCTTTCATGGCGTCGGTGAGTACCTGTTCCGAGCCGCGTAGTGATTGGACGGTTTTGTTCAGTAGGTCTATGTCGGCCTGGAAGATTCCTGCCATGTTCCCTCCCCTTTTCTGTTATTTCGTTGGTAGAGCGGCTTCGACGGTGCGGGCGGCTTCGTCTATGTGGTCGCAGCCGACCCAGGTAGTGAAGGCGGCAGTGCTGTCGACGCGCACTTCGATTGTTGCGTCAGGGCCTGGAAACGCGATGTAGCAGGACTCGGCGGAACGTGTGCGGTGGAACAAAGCTTCCTTTCCGTTCACAGTCGTGGGCCCGGCCCCTTCGTAGTTGCGGGCTCGCATCTCATCGAGGCTGACGTTCGTCGAGGAGACAGTCAGATTGCCGACATCCAGCTGTTGACCTCGGACATCGCCCTTCCGTGAGAATTCGCAGCCGATGAATGCGTAGTCATCGAAAACGAAGTCACTTCGTTTTCTCGTCATCGGATCGAAGCCCAGCGCAGCGGGAACGGCGTCATCGATTCTGGCGCAGGGGTCGAACGTAACCGGTTGACGCGCGCCCGATGGCTGGTTCGGTGCAGGTGAAACTGGCGAAGCGATCGCAACTGGGGAGTCGGTGTCAGTGGGGCCACCAGTCGGCGCGGGCGTTGTTGGTGAACACCCGACAATTGCCATGCCGCAGATCAGAGACGCTGCTAGAGCTGTGTGGGTCCGCATGGGCAATACCCCCCTAGGTGGTTTCGGGCTGGAGCATTGCGAGGCGTTGGCCGTTCAGCGTGTCGGCCTCCTGAAGCTTGTTCGCCGCGCGCAGAAGACCCTCTTGCATCTGCATTGCCGCATCGATCAGTTGAGTGATCACACCGTGACCGTCGGTTGCCTTCGTCGCGAACCCATGCTGCAACTCCACAGATGAGGGGAATCCGCCGAACCCACTGACATTTTGGGCCTTGTCAAAGCTTCGTCGAACGGCTGTTAAGTCTTGAATCATCTTGTCGTACAACGACACAACCGCCATCGCCGCAGTCGGTTCAAAACTGAACTCACCTGCCCGCGCGGACTGCGTGAACGCCTCGATCTGCGCTCGGCCGTAGTCGATTTCGATAGTCATCGGTCGTCCTGTCTTTTCGGCGGGGCGTGGAAATGGCCGCGTTTGCTGATTTCGCGGGCGACGGTTGTGGGGGAGGCTGGGGTGATGGTGGTGTCGTTGTCGTCGACCTCGATGAGGTAGCGGCCGCTCGCGTATTGGCCTGGGGGGATGTCGATCCAGCTCAGGTATTGGATGGGGCGGGTGCCTGGGTCGCGTTCGATGACGAAATAGCCTTCGGCGCTGCGGCGTTTGCGCATGAGCGTTCGGATGCGTTCGTCGACGGGGAGGCGGCCTTGCGCGTCGCGGGTCCAGTGGGTTTGGGATACCTCGCCTCGGACTCGTGGTGTGTAGCCGAGCATCGGGCCGGCGCCGCCTGGTTCGGCTTTGGGCAGGATCGCTGAAAGATGGGCGGGCACCAACGCGCGGGAGACGAGGGCGAGGCGGACGTCGCCGCCGCCTTCGTTAGGGGTGAAGTGTTGTGCGGCAACGACACCGAGGCCGTCGAGTGCTGCGCCGTGGCTGCGGATCTCGCTGTTGCCGACAGTGCTGACACTGGCTACTCGGGTGTCGGCGTTGGACAAGATGGTGAACACCGCGGACAGGCCGCGGTCACCGCCTCGGGGAAAACGTTCGCGCAGGACGGTTCGCAGTTTGTCGGCGTCGGTTTCGGTGGTGGGGGTGGTACGGACGGCGAGGGGGTCGGGGTGGTCGTAGGCGTCGTCGAAACGGGTTTCTTGGCGCCAGACCCAGTCGAATTCGTCGCAGGTCAGGGTCCAGGTCGGGGGTTTGGTCATCGGGCGGTGCGCTCGTTCCCGGCGGACGTGGGCTCCGATGTGCCGTGTTCGGCGAGCAGCGCCGCGACTTCGGGTGGCAGGGTCGGCGCGGTGGGTTCGATCGACGACTGGCTGGGTGCGGAGGTGGTCGGTGCGCTCGCTGCTTCGGCCGGCTGATCGAGCAGCGACGCAACCGGGGGTGCGGCGAGGGCTGATGCGGTGACGTTCGGTGCGGATTCGCTCAGCTCGTCTGTTGGATCGTCGCCGATGACGCCGGCGAGAACGTGTGTGGTGTCGAGCAATTCGGGTTGAACGCCGCGTAGGTAGTCGGGGGAGCTGTGTTCGTCGTCGGCGTCGCCGGGCTTGCGGCCCGCGCCTGCCCCGGCGCCGGGCATCATGCCCATACCAGGTGCACCACCGACACGCGATCCCGCCGCGGACCCGCCAGATGCGAGAGTTGCTCCGACACCGGGTGATTGGGGCTGACCTGGTACCGCCGCACCTGCTCCGGGAGCCGCGCCGGGGGAACCGAGACCGCCGGGTGAACCGAGACCGCCGGGTGAACCGCCGCTGCCGAGCGGTGAACCCGTGCTGCCCAGCGGGGAGCCGGAGCCTGCCGGGGTCGAGCCGGCGGGAGTGGTCGACGCGGGCGTGGTGCTCGCGGGAGACGTGCCCTCGGTATCCGTCGGCGTCGTGCTGGGACTCTCCGCAGTGGACGAATCGTCGTCGGTCGTGGTCGCGGCGGGGCTGGTCGGTTCTTCGGTCGCGGGCGTCTCTGGCTCCGTTGGTGTTTCGGCGGTCGGGCTACCTGCCGATGGTGAACCCGCGCTGGGCGACCCGCCGGAGGGCGAGCCACCCCCGGAACCGTCCGGGCTGCCGCCGGAGCCGGGTCCGCCGGGCACCACCGAGTACGACGGCACACCCGAACCGGTCGGTGGGATCGTCGGGGTGTAGATCCGGTTCATGGTCGCCTGTGCGTCCAGTTCCGCTTGCCGCTGGGCTTGCCGGTCGACGGTCGCCACCACGGGATTGGTCAGGCCGGGGATGACCTGGATGTAGTTGTCGTCGGGTTTGGCGGCGACGATCTGCGCGGTCGGAGCCTGCACGGCCATCCGGATCGCCTCCACCGCGGGGCCGACGATGTCGAGGCGGGTTTTCATCGCCTCGCACACCTGGGCCATCTGCTGGATCGAGGTATTGAGCGCGGTGATCCCGGCCCGCACGGCATCACCGCTCGCACCTGCCCATTCGCCATGCGCTAGTAGGGAATTGGCGCTCGTCTGGTGAGTGGTAGCGATCCGGGTGAGCTCGGCGTCGATGCCGCTCCAGGTTTCGCGCAAGGTGTTGATGGTGGTGATACTCATGCCACCTTGACCGTCCTTGCCGTGGACGCCCTCGTATATCTGCTGGTGGGAGAGCCCGTCGAACTGGTCGATGGTCTTCACGTAGTCGGGATCGGTCCCCGCCAGCTTGTCGCGCAGCGCCTGATCGATCGACTGCGTCCGCGACAGCGCGTCGATGACTTTCTGATTGTTCGGAAACACCGCGTTGAGTGCCGCCGGGTCCAGATTTATGTACGGAAATATCGGATTGTCACCGGTCATTTCTTGCCCCTCCCACAGGTGATTCGCTCAGACGCTCGCGGCAAGCCGATCGACGATCGTCGTCCGGACGGTGCGGAGCAGCGACTCGCCCGGGCGCCGCCCCCGTTCGACGATCACGCACCCCCACCAGCAACAGGCCATCTATAGATGGCTTTTCCCAGACGCGCACATAATGCCATCTATAGATGGTCGACGCGAGCACGATGCCTCGGAAACCTCATTGAGATGTCCGAGTCCGCCGTTGAGAAGCAGCTCATGGCGATTTTGGGGCAACACCTGGCGACTCTGCGCGAGGCAAGAGGCCTCACTCAGGAGGCGGTGGCGGACGCTGCGGGCATCAGTCGGAACTACTACCAACTACTCGAGAACGGCATGGGCAATCGCAAGACCAAGAAGCCGCCGAACCCGAGGTTCTCGACGCTGATGGGCCTGAGCGAGGCCCTCGACACGACGGTGCCCGACCTCGTCGACGTGATGTTCGGTCGCAGCGCGAGCTGACGCCGAGGCTTTCGGTGGACTACAGCACGAGGTCGGTCAGCTGGTCCCAATCCAGGTTGATTCGGATGGGCAGTTCGACGGCGAACGCGGTGCCGGGCTTCAAGATTCGGGCGAGGCGGTAGTGGCCTACGCCGTGGTCGAGAGCGTAGGTCTCGATGGAACTGACATCGGCGTCGGTGATGCTGACGAGCCAGTACCAGGGGATGCCCGCGGCGGCGTATTCGCTCATCTTCTCGAGGCGGTCGGTCTTCACATGGCTCGGTGAGATGACCTCGACAGCGATTTTCAGGTGGCGGGCAGGCACCGGTCGTACCTCGGATGGCACGCAGTCGAACAGTGCGATATCCGGTCGTCGGATCGTGGCCCGAGGTATTTCCCAGAGCACCACGTCGAAATCATGATTGGTGTCGAGGCAGGACGACGGGTCCTCGGACATGTATTCCTTGGCCGCGGCTTCGAACATCGCGAGCAATCGATGGACGGCTTTCTGATGTGCCCGCGTCGGTGACTCGCAGCGGACAGCGTCGCCGTTGACAACCTCGACCAGGCGGCAGAACTCTTCGGGGAGTTCGCGCCAGATATCGAGGGTGATCGGCTCGGGCTGAACGTTGTCCGGCCGCGCCCAATCGAAGATCGCTGACATGGTCAGGAGTCTATCGAGTGTGGCGGTCGGTCGGGCCCGCGATTGTTCTGTGCCGACCCTTCACTCCTCGGTCCATGTCGTCCAGCTGTCGGTGGTGAGGGTGCGGTGGAAGGGAGCGGGCAGTTCGATTGGTTCGCCGAATTTCCACTGGCGGTGGTTGTCGTAGGTGCCTGCGGTGCGATCGGGGGACCAGAACAGGGTGGCGCAGCCGGCCTGGGGGTCGCGGTCTATGAGGAGGTAGAAGGGGACGCCCGAGGCCGCGTAGCCGTTCCATTTGGTGCGGCGGCGGCGTGGGCGCAGGCCGGGTGGGCGGTCGTCGGCGGCGTTGGAGGGGGATGTCACCTCGACGGCGAGGGCCAGTTGGGCTGGGTAGACGCGTGGCGAGTCGGCGGCGAGTAGGGCCGCGTGGGTTTCCCGGTCCAGGAGGAACAGGTCGGGCACGTAGCCGTCTTGGATCTCGATCAGGCTCAGGTCGACATTGGTCGCCAACTGCCAACGAAACGATTCGTCGGCGAGTTCGGCGGCGTATACGGCCCGGGATATCGACTGAACCACGTGCCCGTGGCCGAACCTTGGACAAGGTGACACGACTACTTCCCCCCCGATGATTTCGACGCGACTGCCATCCGGGACGTGGAGATACTCGTCCAGCTCGCCGCGCTCCCACATCGCGAAAGCCGAATCGGGCATCTTCATGGGTCCACGAACCTCTGCGGTGGTCATTGCGGCCAACCTCCTCTTACAGCGTGTCTGAAAACCAAGTGGTTTCAGATACCGCCCTTCTCGGGCGTCGTCGGTTCACGCCACAAGTGTGGCGTGAACTTCGGTTCCCGCGTCAACCGGGACGGTTTCACCGACACCCGCAGGGTGTCGGTCAGCGCCTTCCCGTCGGCGGACATTTGTAACCCGGCCTCCTGCTCGGGGGTCCGGGGATCGTGAAAAGTCCTGCTGCATTGTCGGCCACAGCGCAAGATTGATCGCCGCGTTGCGGTCACGGTCTACACGAAAACCACATCCACAGAAGAACACTCGATCCGCCAACGACAAGTCGGCGTTGATTGCCCCGCAGGCCGAGCACCGTTTACTCGACGGATACCAACGATCCGCGACAGTCACCGTGCCACCACGCCAACCCTGTTTGTAGACCAAAAGGCGAGCGAAGTCGGCCCATCCGGCATCGCTGATCGCACGAGCCAAACGGCGGTTACCGAGCATCCCTGTCACATTCAGCTCTTCGATCACGAGCCGGTCGTGGGTTTTGACCAGCTGGTTGGCGACCTGATGCGCGAAATGGCGGCGAATGTTGGCGATTCGGTGATGATGACGGCCCAACTTGGCGACTGCGCGCTGACGGTTGCGTGAACCTTTCTGTTTGCGTGACACCGACTTCGCCAGACGGCGTTGCCCGGCCAGCCGGGTAGTCAACGGTCGCGGCATGGTATCGATACGGGCGACCTCGGTTCCGTCGCTGGTCGCGGCGACCGCAAAGACGCTCAATCCGCGATCGATCCCCACCCACCTGTCGGCGTCGTCGGGTTGACGTGGTCGGTGGTGGTGGTTGGGGTGCAGGTCGGAGGCTTCGACTGTCAGGCTGATCCACCACTGACAGGCACGGAAGGTCACGGTGGTGTGGAGGATTTTCGCCCGGTCCTTGGCGAGCATGCGGCGCAACCGGCGGGTGTCCTCACGGACCCTGATCGCACCGATCCCGGGCAACGTCACCGACCGCGCGGACTCGGTGTCACCGACTCGGATCCCCGCCCGGCCGGTTTTCGCGATTCTGTTGCGGAGCCGAAAAGAGGGAACCGATTTGTCCTTTTTCTTGAAGCGAGGGAATCTGACTGGTCTGCCCGCGCGTTTACCGGTCCGTGAGTCCGAGAACGCGGTAAGAGAGCGACCGCAGTCGACGGCGGCTTCCTCGAAAACCTGCTGGCATACCTGGGTTCGCCAGTCCAATCCGGTGACCTGCACTTCGGTGTCCCCATTGGTGCTGACTGCGAAGACTCGGCCTGCGGCTTCGGTTTTCTTCCAGGTGTTGAACGTGTTGATCAGGTCGAACCCGGTCCACGGCACCCGGTGGTCGGGGCAGCTTTTGCGGGTGGTGAGCGCGGCTTTCACGAAAGCCAGGCTTTGGTTGAACGCGAACCGCGCTGCCCCGGCATGCCGTTTGAGCACGATGGACTGCTCGACTGTGGGGTCGAGGCAGTACCGGAAGGTGGTGTGGCGGCTCATCATCGATGAGTGTGACACAAGCCACCGACATCAATAGTTCGCGAGCTCGCTGCCGTCTATCCCCTCGGGGTTCTGTGGATAACTTCGGGGTTGTGGATAGAGCTCAGTTCACCTGCGGCGTGGATTCGAGCAGGGTTGGGTAGTCGAGGAGGTCGATGTCGTTGGCGGCTTTGTCGCCGTATTTCAGCATGAGGGTGAAGAGGCGGGAGCCGAGGAACCAGTTGCGGGCCTTGATGCCGCGGGCGGTTTTCGGGGCGAGGAAGGGGCCTGCGTTGCTGTTGCCCGCTATTTTGGCGTAGCGCTTCATGATTCGGTCGTAGTTAGCGAATGCTTGGGCGTGATCGCCTGTGGCGCAAGCTAGTTCGCCTGCCAGGACGTAGGCGCCGACGATCGCGAGGCCGGTTCCGAAGCCTGCCAGGGTGTTTCCGTAGGCGGCGTCGCCGATGAGGGCGGTGCGGCCTCGGGTGTAGGTGCCGTTCATACGGACCTGGCTGATGGAGTCGAGGTGGATGTCGTCGAAGTCGGCGAGGTCGGTGAGCATGCGGGGGGCGTGCCAGGTCATGTCGGCGAAGGTTTCGGTGATGATGCGGCGTTGGGCGGCGGGGTCGTTACGGGGGTAGTCGAGCTCGGGGGCGGCGAACAGGTACATCTGCTGGGCTTTCGGGCCGCCGTCGATGGCTAGTTTGCCGGGGGTGTTGTGGGCGTAGCCGGTGGCGCGTTCGCGGGGAGTGGCCGTGTCGCTCGCACCTGCGACGCAGTAGTAGTAGCCGAGGTGTTTCACGTAGTCGGCTTCGGGGCCGAACGCCAATTTCCGTACCCGCGAATGGATTCCGTCGGCGCCGAGGACGAGGTCGAAGGTGCGGGGTGGGTTGTGCTCGAATCGCACGGCCACACTGTCGCCGGTGTCGTGCAGGTCGGTGATGGTGTCGCCGAAGAGGTATTCGACGGTGGCGGCGGTTGTGTCGTACATGATCTCGGCCAGGTCGCCGCGCAGGATCTCGAGGTCGCCACCGGTGAACTCACCCGACATCAGGCCGAGCTCGCGCCCGTTGTCGTCGACGAACGCCATGTCGGTGGTGCCGGTGCGACGGGCGCGGACTTCGTCGAGGATACCCATTCGCTCGAGCACTTTCAGGTGGGTCTTGCCCTTGAAATCCACCGCCTGACCGCCTGCTCGAAGTGCGGGGGCGCGTTCGACGACGGTGACGGAGAAGCCGTAGCGGTGCAGCCAGTAGGCGAGGGCGGGCCCGGCGATGCTTGCGCCGGAGATGAGGACAGTACGCATGGGGGAACTCCTGGGGATCTGTGTCCGATGGAATCTGTATCCGGTGGATGCAGATCAGAGTATGGTAGACACAGTTTCGCGTCAAGACGAAAGGATGAGCGGATGCCGACCACTGTCGAGCTGCTGTGGGGGACCGCGCAGCGCCCCAAGCGCGGGCCCAAACCCGCGCTCACCCTCGACGGGATCGTCGCCGAGGCCATCGCGCTCGCCGATGCCGAGGGGCTGGCGGCGCTCTCGATGCAGCGGCTGGCCGAACGGCTCGGGTTCACCAAGATGTCGCTGTACCGGTACGTGCCGGGCAAGGAGCAACTGACCGCGCTGATGCTCGACGCGGCAATCGGTGAGCCGCCGAATTCCGCAGATGTGCAACAGGATTGGCGTTCGGGATTGCGGGACTGGGGTACGGCGATCTTCGCGCGCTACCTCGCGCACCCGTGGGCGATCGAGCTCACCCTCGGCGTGCGCCCCTTCGGTCCCAATGAGATGGGGTGGACCGAGGCCGCGCTCATCGCGTTGGCAGGCACCGGCCTCACGGGTTCGGAAAAACTCGACACGATCGTCCTGCTCAACGGTCACGCCCGCAATCTGGCCCAGCAGGTCGCGTCGATGAGCGGCGAGGGCGAAGTGCAGTTCACCGAGCAGTTCACTGCGATGATGACCGCCGCCGCGGGCCGCTACCCGGCGGTCGGCGCGGCCTTCGCCGAGGAAGCCGCCGCGCCCGCCGGGAAAGGCGGCCCGGACGACGCCCTGCGTTTCGGCGTCGACCGCATCCTGGACGGACTCGCCGTGCTGATCGACCAGCGAAACTGAACGGACCCCTGGTCCCGCCGCGATCGGCACCCTAGGCTCATCCCATGACCGATCAGCTGCCGGAGCCCGCCGTCACCATCGTCCGTGAGTTCTTCGGCGCGCTCGAACTCGGCGTGGTCGACGAGGCGCTCGACCTCCTCGATCCCGCGATCGTCTGGAAGAACACCTCGCTGCCGACCCTGCGCGGCAAGAACCGGGTCGCCACCGTGTTGCGCGGCTTGGATCGGCCGAAGCTCGGGTTCTCCGCGGACATACACCACATCGCCGCAGACGGTGACATCGTGCTCACCGACCGCACCGATTACCTGCACGTCGGGCCGGTGCGGATCGGCTTCTGGGTGAGCGGCACCTTCGAACTGCGCGACGGCCGAATCGTGCTGTGGGACGACCACTTCAGCAAGGGCAATGTCGCGCGCGGCGCCGTCGTCGGCGTGGTGAAGGCGATCACCGGGCGCTGACTACTCGTGCTTGCGTAAGTAAGCCAGGTAGGTGGGGCGCAGCACGTCGGCCAGCTTGCCGTCGCCCGCGTGGATGTAGTCGTCGATCATCGGCACCACGTATTTGATGTCGGCCGAGCTCTCGCCGAGGTCGCCCGCCTCGGCCTGGGCCGCCGGAATCGACTTCAGCAGTTCCCACAGGAACTTCACGTCGCCGTGGCGCACGGCCGTCTTCACCGCGCGGTCGTGCAGTTCCTTCGACGACAGGTTCTCCAGATCATCGGCCATGGCATCGACTGTAGCGCTCGGCGGCGCACACACGCCGGATCCGCCACGACAGTGGTGGTTAACGACAAATTCACGGACACGTGCGCCGGTCCAGCAGCGCCGTCGCGAATTCGGCGGTAGCGTCGTAAATGCGAGTCGCGTCGGTGTGATTCGTACGGGAGGTCCTGACCGTGACTGAGCTACTCAGTGCGAGAGGGCCGGCACCTGGCCCTCGGGGCGGTTGATCCAAACTGCCCACAAGGACGGACCGGTCCAGCGAGATCGTTCGCGCGGGTGCCGTGCGAACACATAAGGAGCCCCCCGTGACTGCTGCACGCTCCGTTTCCGCTTCCGCGAAGCACACGGCCCCGGCCTCGGCCCAGAAGAAAGGGGCTCGCCCCTCACGTTCCGGTCGCAAGACTTTTATCGTCGACACCTCCGTACTCCTGTCGGATCCCTGGGCCGTCACCCGGTTCGGGGAACACAGTGTGGTCCTACCCCTGGTCGTGATCAGTGAGCTGGAGGCGAAACGGCACCACCACGAGCTCGGGTGGTTCGCCCGTGAGGCACTGCGCATGCTCGATGACCTGCGGGTTCAGCACGGCAGGCTCGACCAGGCGCTGCCCATCGGCACCGAGGGCGGCACCCTGCAGGTGGAGCTCAACCACACCGATTCGTCGGTGCTGCCCGCCGGATTCCGTTCCGACACCAACGATTCCCGCATCCTGGCCTGCGCGCTGAACTTCTCGGCCGAGGGCGAAGACGTGGTGCTGGTGTCCAAGGACATCCCGCTGCGCGTCAAGGCGAGCGCGGTCGGATTGGCGGCCGACGAGTACCACGCGCAGGACGTGGTGACCTCCGGCTGGAGCGGGATGGTGGAACTCGACGTCGCGGGCGCGCAGATCGACCAGCTCTACACCGATGCGGTGATCGACCTCGACGAAGCGCGAGAGTTGCCCTGCCACACCGGTGTTCGGTTGCTGGGCAGCAGCTCGAGCGCACTGGGCCGGGTCACCGCCGACAAGCGGATCCAGCTGGTTCGGGAGCGGGAGGCCTTCGGTCTGCACGGGCGTTCGGCCGAACAGCGCATCGCGCTCGATCTGTTGCTCGACGAGAGCATCGGGATCGTGTCGATGGGTGGGCGCGCAGGCACCGGAAAGTCGGCGCTGGCGTTGACCGCCGGGCTGGAAGCGGTGCTGGAGCGGCGGACTCAGCGCAAGGTGGTCGTGTTCCGGCCGCTCTACGCGGTCGGCGGGCAGGAACTGGGCTATCTGCCGGGTTCGGAGAGCGAGAAGATGGGCCCGTGGGCACAGGCCGTCTTCGACACTCTGGAGGGGCTGGCCAGCAAGGAAGTGCTCGAGGAGGTGCTCAGTCGCGGCATGCTCGAAGTGTTGCCGCTGACCCACATTCGTGGCCGGTCGCTGCACGATTCGTTCGTGATCGTCGACGAGGCGCAATCCCTCGAGCGCAATGTGCTGCTCACGGTGTTGAGCCGCCTCGGCACGGGCTCGCGGGTGGTGCTCACCCACGATGTCGCCCAGCGCGACAATCTGCGGGTCGGCAGGCACGACGGTGTGGCGGCGGTGATCGAAAAGCTCAAGGGGCACCCGCTTTTCGCGCACATCACCCTTACTCGCAGCGAGCGCTCGCCGATCGCGGCGCTGGTGACCGAGATGCTCGAGGAGTACGGACCGAACGCGTAATCGTCGGCAATCGGGCCGCGTCGCGGCCCGAATCCGTTTGATTACCGCAAACAGTGGGTATTATCCGCTCCGACACCAATCCAGCAACGGCTCGGCGAACTACGTTCCGCCGGGCCGTTGCGGATGTCGGCCAGGCTGGCGAGGGTGCGAGCCCCGCGAGCCACTCGCGAGAGGATGGATATGAACCACTTCGCTCGACGTACTGCCGCCGGAAGCGCCGCGGTCCTGGCCGCAGCGGGTCTGCTGCTCGCCGCGGGCTGCAGCGACGACAACACGGACAAGGCCAAGGACGCGGTCGCCTCGGTGACCTCCGCCGTCGGAGCCCCGGGTGGCAGCGCCACCACCGAACCCGGCGCGGGCGGGATGACCACCACTCCCGGCTCGGAAACCACCTCCGGCTCGGAAACCACCTCCGGTGCGGCCACCAGTGGGGCGGCAGGCGAGTCGACCACCATCTCCACCCCGAACGGTGACATCACCGTCTCCGGCGAGGTGTACAAGAAGTACATGGCGGCAGGCGGCGCGAGCAGCCCGCTCGGCGCACCGGAGGAAGCCCAGGAAGCCGGTCCCAACGGCGGCGAGTACCAGGACTTCACCGGCGGCACCGTGTACTGGAGCAAGGACTCCGGCGCCCACATCGTGTGGGGCGATATCCGCGAGGCCTGGGAGGAGAACGGCGGCGCCAACGGCACGCTGGGCTACCCGACCAGCGACGAGAAGGACATCACCGGCGGCAAGCAGAGCGACTTCACCGGTGGCACCATCACCTGGGTCAACGGTCAGACCACGGTGACCCCGAAGTAATACCAGCTCAGCGTTGCCTTCCGCCCAGCGCGGGGACCACGGGTTCACCCCGTAGGTCCCCGCGCTTGCGTAGGAAGTACTAGGTTGTCGGGGTGCAGAAAACTTTGACCGACCGCGAGCTGCTGGATTCGCTCGCGGACGAGGTGGAACTGAACCTCCGTCGCCATATCGAGGTGGCCGACGCCTGGCAGCCGCACGAGCAGGTGCCGTGGTCGGACGGGCGTAACTTCGCCTTCCTCGGCGGCGAGGACTGGACCCCGGAACAGTCCGAGCTCAGCGACACCGCCCGGCTCGCGCTGACCGTGAGCGTGCTGGTGGCCGACAATCTGCCGTCCTACCACCGTGAACTCGGCAAGCACCTGCGCACCGGCCCCTGGTGGCGCTGGGTCGGCCGGTGGACGGCGGAGGAGAACCGCCACGAGATCATGATCCGCAACTACCTCATGCTCACGCGTGCGGTGGACCCGATCGCGCTCGAGCGGGCCCGCATGCAGCACATGACCGACGGTTTCAACCGTCCCCCCATGCACCTGATCGACGTGTTGGCCACCTGCGCGTTCGAAGAGGCCGCAGCCGCGATCCGGCACCGCAACACCGCCGCGATCGGCGAGAACCCGACCGTCACCGCGATGGCAGAGAAGCTGGCCGCCGACGACGAGCTGCAGGCGGAGTTCTTCGCTGTGCTCGTCGCCGCTGCTCTCGACCTGGTTCCCGATCAGGGCGTGCGTGCGATCGCCGACCGGGTCGCCGACTTCCGGGTGCCGCACGTGGATCTGCCAGGTGGTGGATCGAGTGACGAGGCGCTGGCCGAGGCGGGCATCTACGATCCTGCCAAGGAGGGTGAGCTGGTGTTCAAGCCGCTGCTGCAGCGCTGGAACATCTTCTCCCGCACCGATTTCAGTGAAGAGGGCGAGAAGGCTCGCGCGGAACTCGCGCACCTGGCCTGAGTTTCTTCGCCGAACGGCCGTCACCTGAGGGTGGCGGCCGTTCGGCGTTTTTCAGCGATCGACGTCGGCCATGGCCAGCACGTCGAGCTTGCGGTCGAGCTCTTCCAGGGAGAGCTTGTCCGGGACGAGCCCGCGATCGATGACGGTCTGGCGGATCGTCTTCTTTTCGCGCAGAGCCTGTTTGGCGACGGCGGCCGCTTCCTCGTAACCGATGGCCGAGTTGAGCGGGGTGACGATCGACGGCGACGACTCGGCGAGGGTGCGCAGGTGATCTTCGTTGGCGACCAGCCCGCTGACGCACTTGTCGGCGAACAGCCGAGAAACGTTGGCCAGCAGGCGAATCGACTCGAGCAGGTTGCGCGCCATCACGGGGATGTAGACATTGAGCTCGAACGCGCCACTCGCTCCGCCGAACGCGATCGCCGCGTCGTTGCCGACCACCTGCACCGCTACCTGCGTAACCGCTTCTGGCAGAACAGGATTGACCTTGCCGGGCATGATCGAGCTACCCGGCTGCAGGTCCGGCAGCTGCAATTCGCCGAGCCCGGTCAGCGGGCCCGAACCCATCCAGCGGATGTCGTTGGCGATCTTGGTCAGGCTCACCGCGATCGTGCGCAGCGCACCCGAAGCCTCGACGAGGCCGTCGCGCGCGGCCTGGGCTTCGAAGTGGTCGTGTGCTTCGCGCAGTGCGTCGATTCCCGTGGTACGCACCAGTTCCGCGACGACTTTGGTGCCGAATCCGGCGGGCGCGTTCATGCCGGTGCCGACCGCGGTACCGCCGATCGGCAGTTCACCGAGGCGCGGCAGGGTTGCCAAGGCGCGCTCGATGCCCGCGGCGATCTGACGGGTGTAGCCGCCGAACTCCTGGCCGAGGGTCACCGGCACCGCGTCCATCAGGTGGGTGCGGCCCGACTTCACGACGGTTCGCCACTGTTGTGACTTGTCGAGCAGGGCCAGGCGCAGATGATCAAGGGCTGGAACGAGTTCGGTGATCACGGCCTCGGTGGCGGCCAGGTGCGTCGCGGTGGGGAAGGTGTCGTTGGACGACTGCGACATGTTCACGTCGTCATTGGGGTGCACGGTCACGCCGTTGCGGGCGGCGATCGAGGCGATCACCTCGTTGGCGTTCATGTTCGAGCTGGTTCCCGAACCGGTCTGGAACACGTCGATGGGAAATTGGTCGTCGTGCTCGCCATTGGCGATCTCGTTCGCCGCGGCGATGATCGCGTCGGCCTTCACCGGATCGAGCAGGCCCAGATCCTTGTTGACCTGCGCGCAAGCGGCTTTCAGCAGCCCGAGCGCCCGGATCTGGGCTCGCTCGAGTCCTCGTCCGCTGATCGGGAAGTTCTCGACGGCCCGCTGTGTCTGCGCCCGCCACAGGGCGTCGACGGGGACGCGAACTTCCCCCATGGTGTCGTGTTCGATCCGGTACTGCCCGTCGTCGTCAGCCATAGTTCGACCCTAGGACTACAACGCCGCGAATGGTGGCCACACACCAGCGCGAAATCCCACATCCGTGGCAGGAATACTCAGTCGGTGGGCCACACCGCGCGCACCTCGCTGGCATAGTGCTCGGCCTGCGCGCGTCCGGCGCGCGCGGCATCGTCGACGCGCACCGGGTCCAGCTCGTTGGGTCCGATGGCCTTGCGGCAGGTCCCGTTCGGAGTGATCACCGTGACCTTCGCCGAGCCGAGATGCGCGAGCTGGCTGGCGATCCGGCCGCTGCGGCGCGGGGTGAGAATGTTGGACGCGAGCCCGACGATGCGGTCGTAGCCCTTCGCCAGATCCAGATTCAACGGCGAACGAACCCCGCCGTCGAGGTAGGTGTGGCCGTGTACCGATGCGGCGGGCCAGGCGAACGGGATCGCGCAGCTCGCGTTGACCGCCTCGGCGAGTGTCACGTGGCTGTCGCTGTCGAAGACCTTCAGTTTCCCGGTGTCGGCATCGACCGCGGTGATCCACAGCGGCCGCTTCGGCCAGGTGCGTTCGGGCAGTCGCGAGGACACCGCGGCCAGTCGGAGCACCGGGTCGACGGTGGACTTGCCGCGCGAGGCCTTCGCGATCCGGCGCGCGGCGCTGGTCTCGTTGCGCGCGGTCCGCCCGACCAGCCCCCAGGTGGCCAATTGCGCGACCGTGAGCCGGTTCGGGATCTCGGCGAACAGTGGCTTCAGTTGTCTCTCGTAGAGCTCGTCGATGGTCAGCTTGCTGCGGATTTGCGCGCCGACGACCGCGCCCGCCGACGTGCCGATCACCAGATCCGCCGACCGCAGGTCGATCCCGGCCTCGGCCAGACCCGCGATCATGCCGATCTGCCAGCCGATACCGACGATGCCGCCGTTGCCTAGGACCAGGGCGGTGCTGGGCGTTCCCATAGTTCGACTATAGGGACGCCCAGCCCCGGATCACGGTAGCGGCGGGTTCGCGCTGTCGTCGCCGTCGAAGTCGACCGAGGAGTACTCGCGCAGCTTCGTGAGGCGGTGGTAGGCGTCGATCATGCGCACGGTGCCCGACTTGGACCGCATCACGATCGACTGGGTGGAGGCGCCGCCGGCGTAGTAGCGCACGCCGCGCAGCAGGTCGCCGTCGGTGACGCCGGTGGCGCAGAAGAACACGTTGTCGCCCGAGACCAGGTCGGTGGTCGAGAGCACGCGGTCCAGATCGTGGCCGGCGTCGATCGCCTTCTGGCGTTCCTCGTCGTCCTTGGGGGCGAGCATGCCCTGCAGTTCGCCGCCGAGACAGCGCAGCGCGGCGGCGGCGATGATGCCCTCGGGGGTGCCGCCGATGCCGACCAGGATGTCGACGCCGGACTCGGGCCGCGCGGCCGCGATGGCACCGGCGACGTCGCCGTCGGAGATGAGGCGGATGCGGGCACCGGCGTCGCGGGCCTGCTGGATGGTGTCCTCGTGGCGGGGACGGTCCAGGATGCACACGGTCAGGTCGGAGACCGAAAGGCGCTTGGCCTTGGCAACGCGGCGGATGTTCTCGCCGATGGGGGCGGTGATGTCGATCGAGCCGGCGGCGTCGGGGCCGACGGCGATCTTGTGCATGTAGAACACCGCGGAAGGGTCGAACATGGCACCGCGCTCGGCGACCGCCAGTACGGAGATGGCGCCGGGGGAGCCCTTCGACATCAGGGTGGTGCCGTCGACCGGGTCGACGGCGAAGTCGACCTCGGGGCCGGTGCCGTCGCCGACGAGCTCGCCGTTGTAGAGCATCGGCGCTTCGTCCTTCTCGCCTTCGCCGATGACGACGATGCCCTTCATCGACACCGAGCTGACGAGCTGACGCATGGCGTCGACCGCCGCGCCGTCGCCACCTTCCTTGTCGCCACGGCCGACCCAACGGCCACTCGCCATCGCGCCTGCCTCGGTGACGCGGACCAGCTCGAGTGCGAGGTTGCGATCGGGTGCCTCGCGGCGGCTGGGAACGGGCGAGGTGGGCGTCATTGCGGAGTGCCTCCTTGGCGTTGGTGATACGGGTGCATTGTCGCATTCCGAAACGGCACGCCCGTGCACGACCTCCTGCGACGACCCCTGAGCGGCCTGGTCACGGCTCGAGTGGATACTGATAGCCGTGTCCCAGAAGAAGCACCGCATTTTCAACGACTACCGCGATCTGTTCTGGTCGTTGATCCCGTTGGTGCTGGCCGCGGTCGTGCTCGCGGGTGCCGCGAGCCAGTGCTCGGTGGCGACGAACGGCCCCACCCAGGGTCAGATCCCGCATTTCGACGCCACTGCCGCCCTGAAGTCCGACGCGAAGACGCTGTCGTTCCCGATCCGCCAGCCCGCATTGCCGCAGGGTTGGGTGTCGAACTCGGGTAGCCGCGACACCATCGCCGCCGCCGGTGGGGGCGATGTGAGCACCGTCGGCTACATCACACCGCAGGGTACCTACATGCGGTATACGCAGAGCAATGCGTCCGAGGAGGCGCTGTCGCGGCACGTGCTGAAGTCGCGGTATCCGACCGGGACGACGGACGTGGCGGGCCAGAAGTGGGTGGTCTACGCCGAGCCGACCGAGGAAACCGGGTGGATCGCCGACCTCGGCGGGGTGCGGATCCTGATCACGGGTGCGGGCAACGAAGCCGCGTTCACCACGTTGGCCACGGCGATCATCAACGCCCAACCGCTGGCCAAGTAAGCCCCGACGCTGGGCAGCCTTCGGAATCGCGGGCTGCGCACACCAGTCGAGCTCAGGTGCTGAGCCGGTAGGACCACCCGTTGTTGGGGAGCGCGGTCGAGGCGTTGATGGTGTCCTCGGTGTCGTCGGACTTGCCCTGGGCCAGCAGGCCGTAGGGGTCGAATTCGCGTTTGGCGGCGATCTCTTTCGGGCCCCACGGCTTCATGCCGCCCGCGCCGAGGACCGGGGTGTGGGAGTTCGCGATGAACAGTCCCGCCCGTTGCAACCGCTCGGTCACCTCGGCCAGCTGCTCTTTGCACACGAATTCGAACACCGGTGAACCCTGGCAGGACAGGCCGCCGTCGATCCGCTTCATCTCCACGTGCAACGGGCCGAGCTCGGCGAAATCGCGGTGGACGCCGACGATCGTCTCGTACAGGTTCTGCTGCGGGAACAGCGCCATCAGGCCAGTGAGCTTGTCGTTGTGGCGCTGGTAGCGCAGCATCGAATGTCCCCAGGTGAACTCGTACAGGGGCGCGCCGTAAGTGCCCTTGCCTTCGAGACAGCGGTAGCGGATTCGGCCGCCGTTGGCGTGCACCAGGTCTTCCACATTCGGCACCGACTGGACCGCCGCCATCAGCAGCACCATCGACTCGCCGTCGGGGATCAGTCCGGCCAGCTCGGGGAAGTACTGGGGGAGTGGATGTGCGTGCGGTGACACGACTTTCGTCAGGATGCCGTCGCTGCTGCCGATGTCGACCGAGAAGCGCGCCGCCTGCTCGAATTCCGGGAACGAGACGACCAGCTCGTGCCATTCCCAGGCCGGGGCCACCGGCAGTTCGACCTCGGTGATGATGCCGTTCGCGCCGTAAGCGTGGTGCACGGTGTTCACATCGCGCCCGCGCAGCTCGATCAGTCGCGGGTGCTCTTCGACCGCCATCACCTCCAGCGCGGTGATGTTGCCGGTATCGCGCAGGATGCCCCAGCGACAACTACCGATGCCCGCGTGCCCGCCCGCGATGTAACCGCCGACGGTGGCTTGCCGCGCGGTCGACGGGTGCATCCGCAGCTCCCAGCCGGACGGGCGGATCGCGGCATCGATATCGGCGACGACGGTGCCGGTGAGCGCGCGCACCGTGGTCGGCAGGCGTCTGCCGGGCTCACCGTGCCAGCCGAGGACGCCGCTGAGCGCGGTGACGTCGATGACCGCGCCACCGCGCAGCGGCACACCCTGACCGAACTGCCCCGACCCCGCGCCACGCACGGTGATCGGGATGCGGTGGCGCGCGCACGCGGCTACGGCAGTGCGCAGCTCGTCTTTGTCGCGTGGGGCGATGAAGATCTCGGCGTTGCGACCGCGGAGCAGATCGCGCAGAACCGGACTCTCGGCGAACCGGTCACGGCTCTTGGTGCGCAGCTTGCGGGTATCGGTGGAGAAGGCGATGGATCCCAGGTCGTCGCGCAGGTTCGTCAGCGAATCGGTAGGTGACATCGGCCGCACTCCGTCTCGGGCTCTTCCGTGCGCCGCACGGATGGCGATCCATCAGCAGATCGACCGGAGAACAGCGTGCCCGACCAGTATTTCCTCGCGGTTACGCGGTTCGGGGAGCCTGCTGTCGGGACGTGGCCGGACGCGTCGGCCCACCTCGGGCGCGGATGACCTCGTCGCCGGTCCCTATTCGGCGGTGTCGAGATCGGCGCGGGAGAGTGCGTCCTCCACGCGGCGGCGGGCGCCGGCGAGGTGTTGTTCGCAGCGGTTGGCCAGTGCTTCGCCGCGTTCCCACAGGACCAGCGAGTCGTCGAGGTCGAGGCCGCCCTGTTCGAGCATCTTCACCACGTTGATGAGCTCGTCTCGGGCGCGCTCGTAGCCGAAGGCCGCGATCTCGGCCAGGGTGTCGGTGTTGTCGGAACCGGCGTCGGCCACGGTCACTTCCTCTTCTCGTCGGTGGATTCGGGGGTCAGTCGTTGGGCGCCGAGTGCGGCGGCGGTGACGGCACCGTCGGCGACCCTGATGCGTAGCTGGCTGCCTGCGGGAGAGTCCTCGATCGAACGGACGACGTGTCGTTCGGGACCGGCCACGCGCTGCACGACAGCGTAGCCACGGGCCAGCGTGGCGGCCGGACCCACCGCGGTGAGCTTCTCGCGCAGGTGCAGGGTGGTCGTCGACTCGCTGCGCAGGTGCTGTTCGATATTGCGCTGCGCTGCGGTGCGTAAGCGTTCCAGCTCGTCGTGGCGGTGGGTCAGTTCGCGCAGGGGGTCGGAAAGGACCGGGCGGGAACGCAATTGGGTAAGGGTGTGTGTTTCGCGCTGGACCCAGCCGCGCAGGGCGGCGGCGGACCGGGCGCGCATCTCGCGGACACCGGCCAGTTCGGCGGCGGCGTCGGGGACGATGCGTTTGGCGGCGTCGGTGGGGGTGGCCGCGCGCAGGTCGGCGACCAGGTCGAGCAGCGGGTTGTCGGGTTCGTGGCCGATGGCGCTGACGACCGGGGTGCGGGCGGCGGCGACCGCGCGACACAGGGCTTCGTCGGAGAAGGCCAGCAGATCCTCGACGCTGCCGCCGCCACGCGCCAGCACGATCACCTCGACATCGGCGTCGCGATCCAGTTCGGCCAGGGCTTCGAGCATCTGCGGCACCGCAGTCGGACCTTGAACTGCCGTGTTTCGGATGACGAAACGTACTGCGGGCCAACGCTTCTGGGCTACCGACAAGACATCACGTTCGGCCGCACTCGCTCGCCCGGTGATCAGCCCGATCGTTCCTGGCAGAAACGGCAACGGACGCTTGAGTCGGGCATCGAACAACCCCTCGGCCGTCAACAGGGCTTTCAAACGTTCGATCCGCGCCAGCAACTCGCCGATGCCGACCGCGCGAATCTCGGTGACCCGCAACGACACCGTGCCGCGGCCAGTGAAGAAGTGCAGCTTGCCGTAGACGACCACCCGGCTGCCCTCGGTCAACGGCACCCGCAGCTTGCGCAACAGCTCGGGATCGCAGGTCAATGACAGCGACATGTCCACCGAGGCGTCGCGCAGCACCAGAAACGCTGTGCGGGTGCCGGGACGCGCGTTGATCTGGGTGACCTGCCCCTCCACCCAGATACTGCCGAGCCGTTCGATCCACTGGGCGACCTTCACCGCGACCGAACGCACCGGGTACGGCTGCTCCGCCGAATTGGCGGCCGCGACGTCGTCCTGAGTCATACCGACAGTTCTACGCGGGGCCACCGACACAACCAAAAGGCGGCCGCGTCCTCGAAGGACACGGCCGCCTGGGATGAGGTCTCTTACTTCGCCTGCACGGTGGCGATGCGGTTGGTCAGCATCGTGACGAAGGGGGCGCGGGCGCGCGTCTGCTGTTCGAACTCCAGGAGCTGACCCAGCTCCTCGATGGTCAGCATGCGCAGGCGGGCGCGCAGCTGGGCCAGCGTCATCGCGGGGTAGTCGTAGCGGATCGCGACCTCGGGCGCGACGACCTCCTCGACGGCAGACTCCGCGGCGGGCTCGATGACCTCTTCCTCGGTCTCGAGCAGCAGCAGCGGCACGGGCACGACCTTGCCGTTGGTCTGCGCGGGCTCTTCGAACAGGTCGAAGCTGCTGGTGTGGCCGTTGGTGGCCGGTGCGGGCTCGATGTCCTCGTCGAAGGTGGCCCACTCGGGCTGCTCGGCCGGGGCCGAACCCAGCCGTTCGAACACACCGTCACCCTTGAGCGCGAGACTGGTGACGAACTGCTGCACGTGCATCGTGGTCTGCAGCACGCGACTGAGCGCGGTGATCGGGAAATTGACCGCGGCGACAGGCAGTCGCCGGGTCTCTTCTAAGGCATAGACGGCGGCGCCGGCGGCCACCCTGGCCAGGAACGGAGGTCGAAACATGCCCCCAGCCTGCCCCAAACCGGGTGTGATGCAAAGGTCCAGGCCCCTGTTGTGTGACTTTCGCCCCTTGATCCGACCTGATCGGGCCCGTCGCGCGCACGTAAGCTGTGGGATATGACCTCGGCAATCCCCTTGAACGTCGGTATCACGCGCTCCGCGGGCGCGAATGCTGCCGGTGGCAAGCGCGTGCTGCTGGCCGAGCCGCGCGGCTACTGCGCAGGCGTCGACCGTGCTGTCGAAACCGTGGAGAAGGCTCTCGAGAAACACGGCGCCCCGATCTATGTGCGCAAGGAGATCGTGCACAACCGCCACGTCGTGGAAACGCTACGTGAGCAGGGCGTGATCTTCGTCGACGAGACCGACGAGGTGCCAGAAGGCGCGCTGGTCGTGTTCTCCGCGCACGGTGTCGCCCCGATCGTGCACGAGACGGCCGCCGAACGGAACCTGCGCACCATCGACGCCACCTGCCCGCTGGTCACCAAGGTGCACCAGGAAGCCAAGCGTTTCGCCCGCGACGACTACGACATCCTGCTGATCGGCCACGAAGGCCACGAGGAAGTCGAAGGCACCGCCGGCGAGGCACCGGAACACGTGCAGCTGGTCGACGGGCCCGACTCGGTGGACAACGTGGTCGTGCGCGATCCGTCGAAGGTGATCTGGCTGTCGCAGACCACGCTCTCGGTGGACGAGACCATGCAGACGGTCGAGCGACTGCGCGAACGCTTCCCGACGCTGCAGGACCCGCCCAGCGACGACATCTGCTACGCCACCTCCAACCGTCAGACCGCGGTGAAGGCGATGGCGCCGGAGTGCGATCTGGTGATCGTGGTGGGTTCGCGCAACTCGTCGAACTCGGTGCGGCTGGTCGAGGTGGCCCTCGGTGCCGGTGCGAAGGCCTCGTATCTGGTCGATTACGCCCGTGAGGTGGATCTCGCCTGGCTCGAGGGTGTGCAGACGATCGGCATCACTTCCGGCGCTTCGGTTCCGGAGATCCTGGTGACCGGGGTGCTGGATCTGCTCGCCGAGCACGGGTTCGGCGAGGTTCAGCCGGTGACGACGGCCAACGAGACTTTGGTGTTCTCGCTGCCGCGCGAACTGCGCCCCGCGCGTCGAGACGCCTCCGCCTAGAGCTGAGCTGTTCCGCCTCTCCGCCTCCTCGAGCCAGGCTTGGGCGCGGGGAGGCTTGCGTTGGCGGCCAGACGGCGATTGTGGATGGGTTGGCCCGTACCCGGTGAGCTGCTCATCCGCCTCTCCGCGAACTTCAGCCAGATTCAGGTGCCTGGAGAGTTGGCGACGCGGCAAGCTTCGGCGTCGGGCCGGTCGAGGCCGTACCCGGTGATTTACCCATGTTCGTGCTGGATCAGTTCGCAAAAAATCCCCGCCTTTAGTGGCGGGGATTTTCTTGTCTAGACGTTGTCCGGGCGGCGGCGTTCTGTTCGGGCTGAGTCGGCGCGGTCGCGGTAGCGGACGTTGGGCTGGGGGTGGGGCGGTGCTTCGCTGCGGCGGCGGGGGATGCGGGCCGGTTCGGGTTCGCGGGGGGCTGCGGCGGCGCGGGCCGGGCGGGGTTCACCGCGTGCGGCGCGGGGCTCGCGGGGGCGGCCTGCTGCGGGTGCCCGTTTCGGGTCGGCGGGCCGGGCGGGGCGGCGAGCCGGGCTCGCCATGTCGACCTCGGTGTCGGGCTCGTCGAGGACGGCCGTGCCGCGGCGCGGGCGCTTGCGGGCGGCGGTGGCGAGGTCGGGGGTCGGTTCGGGGCGACGGCGCTTGGTCGGCTGACGTTCGGTCTTGGGTTTGGCGCGACGCTCCGATGCACCCGGACGGGCCGTCTGGGGCGTGCGCTTGGCGATCGCGATCCTGGCTCCACCGATCGCCAGGACCAGCACGGTCGCCAGCGCCATCGTCGGGAAGCGCTCCACCAGCGGGATGATCAGATTGATCAGCACTTCTTTGATCGAGAAGGTGGCGCGACCGCCCAACATCTGGCAGGCCACCGGCACCGCGACGAACAACAGCAGCGGCGGCATCACCATGGTCGAGAACAGGCCACGAAAGCGCACCGCGCAGACGGCGAGCACACAGCCGAGCACATACAGCGCCGAGAACGTGCCGGTCGGCAGGGTCTCACCACCGAACGCGTCGATCAGGAACCCGACGCTCGTCACACCCACGGCGAGCAGAATCGCGGCCCAGGCGGGGATGCCGGGTACCGAGGGCACGATCGAACGTTGCGGCGCGGGCACCCGGGGTCGCGCACGTTGGGAAGCAGCCACACTATGACACTAACTGCACATCGCCCCCGTGGGCGCCACGGCACGAGGATCTCAGAGGCGATCCTCAGCGTCCGCCAATGCCACCACACGCGGCCGGGCCTCGGTCAGCCGGATTGCCGGGAGCTCGGAATCGGCGATCCCGAGATCGTGCATCCGGCGCGCGGTGACCATCACCCGCGACTCCACCGAACCCACCGTCGCGTTGAAAGCAGCTACGGCCTTACCGAGATTCACGCCCAGATTGTCCAGATGTTCGGAGACCTTGCCCAGCCGGGTGTAGAGCTCCTTGCCCAGTTGCTGCACCGTTGCCATGTCGCGGGACAGCGCTTCCTGGCGCCAACTGAACGCCACCGTGCGCAGCAGCGCGATCAAGGTAGTGGGGGTTGCCAGAATCACGTTCCGCCCGAACGCGTACTCCAAGAGGTCGGCGTCGGTGGTGAGCGCGGCGTCCAGGAACGGGTCGCCCGGCACGAACAGCACCACGAATTCCGGTGCGGGGTCGAACGCCGCCCAATACGCCTTGTCGGCCAATTGGTCGACGTGGGCGCGCAGGTGCTTGGCGTGGCGGGCCAGTAATTGGGTGCGTGCGCTGGGATCGTCGGTGGTGGCCGCGTCCAGGTACGCCGAGAACGGCACCTTCGCGTCGACGACGATGTGCCTGCCGCCGGCCAGCCGCACCACCATGTCGGGGCGGACCACGCCGCGATCGTCGCCGCCCGGCCGCGACACCTGGGTGTCGAAATCACAGTGCCGGGTCATACCCGCGAGTTCCACCACGCGTTCCAGTTGGATCTCGCCCCATCGTCCGCGCACCTGCGGCGCCCGCAGCGCGGCGACCAGCTGGCCGGTTTGATCCGAGAGCCGATGCGAGGTGCGTTGCATGCCCGCGACCTGCTCGCGCAACCCCGAGTACGCGTCGATCCGGTGGTGCTCGACCTGCCTGATCTGCTGTTCCAAGGCTCCGACCGCGTCGCGGAGCGGATCGACCATCGCGCCGATCGCGGCCGAATGTCGGCGCGCGGCATCCTCGTTGGCCGAGTGCAGCGACCGCTCCAGCAATCGTTGATTGTCACCGGCCGCGGCGAGTCTGGCCTCCGCGGTGGCGGCGCGTTGCCCACCACGGGCGGAATGCCCCAACCAGCCCAGACCGAAGCCTGCGGCGAATACCAGGACGAGCGCGACGAGCATCGAAGCGGTCATGGCGGCGATACTGCCCGAGGCCACCGACAAGTTCGCAATTCCCGGGCAAACCGGGCATTTCCGCGACGGCTACAGACCGGATATCTGTCGGCGGGGCCGGCGGGCACGCCACGCCGGTGAATTACATGCGTGTGGTGCGTCGATTGAATTCTGTCGGTGGTCTGCCCTACGGTTCGCGACATGCGGATCCTGCACACCTCCGACTGGCACATCGGGCGCACCTTTCACGGTGTCGACCTGCTGGCCGATCAGGCGCGCGTGCTCGCGGCGATCGCGGAGCTGGTCGCGCGCGAATCCGTCGACGTGGTGGTGGTGCCCGGCGACATCTACGACCGCTCCATCCCCAACGCCGATGCCATCGGGGTCTGCAATCGCGGCTTCGAGGCGATCCGGGCCGCGGGCGCGACGATCATCGCCACCTCGGGCAATCACGATTCGCCCGCCCGGCTCGGTGCCGGGGCCAGTTTCGCCGCGGCCGGTGGCTTGCACCTGTGCACGAGGGTCGCCGATGCAGGTCGGCCGATCGTGCTGTCCGATACCGACGGTGAAGTGGCCTTCTATGGCATCCCATATCTGGAACCAGAGATCACCCGCACCGAACTAGGTGTGCCGCAGGCGCATTCGCATGCCGAAATCCTCGATGCGGCGATGGAGCGGATTCGCGCCGATATCGCGGGCAGATCCGGGGCGCGCACGGTGGTGCTGGCGCACGCGTTCGTGATCGGCGGCGAGGCGACGGGTTCGGAACGGTCCATCTCGGTGGGCGGGGTGGAAACGGTGCCGATGCAGGCCTTCGACGGCATCGATTACGTGGCACTCGGACACCTGCATTCGCCGCAGACCTTGTCGGAGTCGGTGCGCTACAGCGGATCTCCGCTGCCGTATTCGTTCGGGGAGAGCTCGCATCGCAAGGCGGTGTGGATCGTTGATCTCGAGGCCTCCGGCCTGTCGGCGGTGCAGCGCCACGATCTGCCGCTGGTGCGCGGGCTCAGCAGACTCACCGGCACTCTCGAATCACTGCTCGCCGACACCGAATACGCTGCGGCCGAGGAACATTACGTCTCGGCCACGCTCACCGACACCACCCGTCCGGTGGACCCGATGCGTAAGTTGCGCGGGCGGTTCCCGCACGCGGTGCACGTGGAATGGGCACGGCCGGAGGGCAATCCGGAGCTGCACTACCGCGAGCGGGTGCACGGTCGGCGCGATGCGGAGGTCGCGGCGAGCTTCCTGACCGACGTGCGTGGCACACCGAGCAAGGGGGAGATGGCGTGGGTGGAGCGGGCGCTTGCCGCGGCAGTACGCGAAAACGACTCGGTATCAGCCGAATCCAGCCCGGAGCCGACAGTGTCGAAGTTGACTGCGTGATACCCCTGATGACGATTGCGACGGGCGTCCCCGTTCTTCGTGTCCGACAGGGTGATTCGCGGCGCGGGGCCGCTGCGCGTGCAGTGGCGCCTCTCGGCGGTGTCGCGTGAGGCTGCATCGGCTCGAACTCACCGCGTTCGGTCCTTTCGCCGAGACCACCGTCGTCGACTTCGACGCACTCGGCGCCGACGGGCTGTTCCTGCTGCACGGCCACACCGGCGCGGGCAAGACGACCATCCTCGACGCCATCGCCTTCGCCCTCTACGGCAAGGTGCCAGGTGCGCGCGGTGAGAGCAAGCGCCTGCATTCCGATCATGCGGATCCCCAGACGCCGCCGAGCGTCGTGCTGGAGGCCACGCTCGGTGGTCGCCTCCTGCGCCTCACCCGCTCGCCCGAATACGAGCGCCCGAAGAAGAACGGCACCGGCACCCGGCTGCTGCAACCCCAGGCCACCCTCACCTGGCTCGATGGCAGCGGCGAGAATCTCTCGCGCATCACCGATATCGGCGACGAGGTGCTGCGTCTGCTCGGCATGAGCGCCGACCAGTTCTTCCAGGTGGTGCTGCTCCCGCAGGGCGATTTCGCCAAGTTCCTGCGCGCCGAGAACGAAGACCGCGAGAAGCTGCTCGAAAAGCTCTTCGACACCCAACGGTTCGGTACCGCCGAGCAGTGGCTGTCCGACCGTCGCCGCACGGCCGCCGCCGATCTGGAATCCCGTAAACAGGGCATAGACCGCCTGATCACCAAAGTCGGCATGGCCGGTGGCTACGGCGGCGCGGAATCGGTCGGCGTGCTCGACGCGGTGAGTTGGTCCCAGGAACTCCTGGCCACCGCACGGACCGAGCTGGCCGAGGCGACAACGAATGCCGAACTGCGCCAGAAGGAGTCGGCCGAAGCCCGCACCGAAGCCGAGGAACAACGCCGCATCACCGACCTGCACGCCCGCATGGCGGCGGCCCGCGCCGAACTGGCTACGTACACCGAATCAGCGCCCCGCCGCACCGAACTCGAACGCGAACTCGCTCAAGCCCGTCGCGCCGAACCTGTCGTCCAAGCCATCGACGAAGCCCGCTCCGCGGTCCGCGCCCTGCGTCGCGCGCAGAGCGCTACCCGCAGCGCCGCTGCCGAACTCGCTGATCAACTGCTGGCACCGGCGGCCGCCGACATCACAGGTGTCGACCTGCTGGCCGTGGTGACGAACGAGCCGATCGACCCGAGTGGTGGGAGCCCGGACGGCGCAGGCACCGGTCACGACAGGCTCGACCAGCACCTTGGTAAGCCGGGCGGCGAAGCGGTATCCGGGAGCGGTCACGGCAGGCTCGAGCAGCATCTCGGTAAGCCGGGTAGCGAAGCCGAATCCGGTGTCGGCCGTGAACCGAACTCTGGCGGTGACGGGTCGGGGCGTCGCTCGTCGTCGAGCGCAGGCGTTGTGGATGTTCGAGGTGATCTCGATGCGGCTGTCAGTCAGTGGAATTCGCTGCTCGGGGTGCTCGGGGAGGTGCGGGCCGACGCGGTAACCGCGCGTCGGCTCGCCGACGAACTCGCCGCTCACGAGAGTGAATCCGCACGGCTCACCCAGCGGTCGGCCGAACTGGGTAAGCGACGGCTCGAACTGCCGACAGCGATCGCCTCCGTGCAGGAACAGTTGCGCGAGGCCACTGATGCGGCCGCCGCGCTGCCCGGGATTCGCAACGAGCTGAGCAAGTGGCAGGACTCTGCCGCCGCTGCGGTCGAAATAGCCCGGCAGCGACCGGCTTTGGACAAGGCGCAGGCCGAATTCGATGCCGCGCGCCGCATCCACCTCGATGCCAGGGAACGCGTGCTAGACCTGCGTGCCCGCCGTCTCGCGGGCATGGCCGCCGAACTCGCGGGCGCGCTGACCGACGGCGCACCGTGCACGGTCTGCGGTTCCGCCGACCACCCCGAACCGGCGCAGCCCACCGATGACGCGGTGTCCAAGGACGCCGAGGACACCGCGCACGCCGCCGAACAAGCCGCCGAGGCCGCACGGGACCGGATCGCCGACCGCATCAGCGTCATCGAACGCGAGATCGAAGCGCTGACCGCCCGCGGCGGCGACGCCGACCCCGTCACCCTCGCCGACGCCGTCCGCACCGCCACCCACCGCTTCGACGACACCGCCGAAGCCGCCGAGCGCACCCCCGCCCTGACCACCCGCCTCGCGGCCCTTCGCACCGAGGAAACCGCCCTCCACGACCAGTCCCGCGACCTCGATGCCCGCCTCGCCACCGTCACCACCACTATCACCACCACCGGCGCCCGCCTCGACGAACTCACCACCCGCCTGCGCACCGCCGCAGGCGCCGACACCACCGTCGAGGCCCGCACCACCCGCCTCGAATCCCTCATCACCGCCGCCACCACCCTCCGCACCGCCCGCACCGACGAATCCGCCACCCACGACGCCGTCCACACCATCGCCACCCGCGTAGAAAACCTCTCCCGCACAGCAGGTTTCGTCCCCGCAGGCTATGAGGTCCCCGACACGACGACCTCCGCACACGACGGACCATCGGCTGGCGTGGGTGAGGACACCGACGCCGCGACGGCTGATGCCGCGACCGCTGACGCCGGGACCGCTGATGCCGCGACGGCTGATGCCGCGACGGCTGATGCCGGGACCGCTGATGCCGCGACCGCTGATGCCGGGACCGCTGATGCCGCGACGGCTGATGCCGGGACCGCTGACGCCGGGACCGCTGATGCCGCGACTGCTGCCGCCGGGACGTCTGACGCCGCGACCGCTGCCGCCAGGACCGCCGGTGTCGGGATCGCTGACGCCGGGACCGCAGGTATCGGGATCGCTGACCCTGGGACCGCTGACGCTGGGACAACTGACGCTGGGACCGCCGACGCCGCGACCGCGGGTGCCGGGACGACCAGCGGCGCGACTGGTCCCGCGGCTTCCGCTGACGCCACGACCGCAACGGCATGTGTCGAGCCGTCCAATGGCACGGCCGCGCGTGAGGGGCGTCCGCGCACAGTTCGGGCCGAGCCTGAAATGCCTAGTCTGTTCGACCTTTTCGATGAGGATCCCACTGGCGAGGAACCTGTCGAGGAGGATCCCGCCGACGAAGTCCCTGCGGCCGAGCCTGCAGCGCCTCGTGACGACATCGCACTGCTGACCGCCTACGCCCGGGTCGTCACCACCGTCGCGCGGACCGCGCAGCAGCAGGCCGCGATCGAGGCCGAACTCACCGCCGCTGACCGGGCTCGTGCGCATTCCGAGGCGGTGCTCGCCGAACCGCAGATCCGGGCCGTCGCCGAGCAGATCCCGGGTGATCTCAATGCGCTCGAGCAACGCTTCGTCGAAGCTCAGCGCGCGCTCACTGCGGCGGTGGCTACCCAGTCGGCGGCCGCTGAGCGGGTCGGCCAGCTCGAACAACTGGGTACGCAATTGTGGGGCGAGGTCGAGCGGATCGCGCCCAAGCAGCGTGATTTCGACGAGTTGGCGGGGCTGGCGGAAGTGGTCGCGGGGCGTGGGGAGAACAACCGGCGAATGTCGTTGCGGTCCTATGTGCTTGCCGCTCGGCTCGAAGAAGTCGCCGTCGCGGGGTCGTTGCGGTTGCGCCGAATGTCGGGCGGCCGTTACGAATTCGTCCACTCGGACAAGGCGGGCCCGCGCGGCAGACGCGGTGGCCTCGGCATCGACGTCCGTGACGACTACACCGGTGCCATCCGCTCCGCGAAAACCCTCTCCGGCGGCGAAACCTTCATGGCCTCATTGTCTTTGGCCCTCGGCCTCGCCGATGTGGTCGCCGCCGAAACCGGCGGACTGGTCCTGGACACCCTGTTCATCGACGAAGGCTTCGGCAGCCTCGACGCCGATACCCTCGATGCCGTCATGGGAGTCCTCGACGAGCTCCGGGCCGGTGGGCGGGTGGTCGGCGTCGTCAGCCACGTCGACGAGATGCGCCAACGCATCCCCAGCCGCCTCCACGTCCTGCGCGGCCGCACGGGCTCCCACCTCGAGGCCACGGTCGCGTAGCCGGAAGGCGCGCGGGATCGGTCAGCGGCGGACCGGCGTAATCACGCAACCGGGCTTCCTGGAATCAGTTTTCTGATTATTTCTGAGCCGTTTGCGTGATTTCGCCGGATGTCGGCCGAGTATCGACGTCCGGTTGCCCGGATCCGACGTGGAGGGGCGTGAACCCGGGCAGCTTTCCGTCGACGAGCGGGATCATCAGCTGGACCAGCGGCCCGATCCCGAACGCGTAGACCAGCGTGCCGACCCCGACGCTGCCACCGAGCAACCATCCGGTGGTCAGCACCGTGACCTCGATACCGGTACGAACCGACCAGATCGGCCAGCCGGTCCGTGCGACCAGTCCAGTCATCAGTCCATCACGCGGCCCCGGACCCATGCCCGCACCGATGTAGAGCACCGTCGCCGCGGCATTCACCACCACGGCCCCGCCCATCGCCAGCACGCGCAGCCACAGGCCGTCCACCGCGGGGATCAACCACAACCCCACATCGACCGCGATCGCGATCACCACCACATTGCTGATGGTTCCGAGCCCCGGTCGCTGACGTAGCGGAATCCACGCGAGCAGCACGGCGATCCCGGTCAGCGCGGTCACCACGCCGAAACTCAACGGCACATGCGAGGCAACCCCCTGGTGGAACACATCCCACGGATCGAGCCCGAGGCCCGCACGGATCATCACCGCCATGGAGGTGCCGTACAACCACAAACCGACATACAGCGCGACCAGGCGACGAGTGAGCATAGGTAACAGAGTCCGGCCTACTGGACCTGAAAAAAAGAGCCAATCAGTTATCACTGGCCTGATTGCAGGCTCAGGCGCTGCGAGTCGCACTCCTCGACCGTCGAACCTGAAGGCTGCGGTCCGCAGCGCGGTCACCCCTCGTGCGTGAGCAACCAGGCCTTGGCCTCGAGTCCCCAGCGGAACCCGCCGAGCGCCCCGCCGATCCGCAGCACACGATGGCACGGCACGAACAACGCCGCGGAGTTACGCGCGCAGGCGTTGGCCGCCGCTCGCGTGGCCGCCGGACGTCCGGACAGTCCGGCGAACTCGGTGTAGGTCACCGGCTCGCCGGCAGGCACCTTGCGCAGTACTTCCCACGCGTGGACCAGGAATTCACCCGACTGCTGCCGCACGGGAATCGCATCGATCGCGGTCAGGTCGCCCGCGTGATAGTCGACGACCGCTTTGGTGACCGCGCCGAGCGAATCCCGTTGCCGCAGTTCGGTCGGGCGCAAAGTGGCATGGATCAGGCCGGTCAGCGTGGACGCGTCACCGGTCCAGCCGGAAGCGAGCACGGCGCCGTCGGTGTCGACGATGGTGGTGAACGGGCCGATCGGGGTGTCGACGGTGGCGACATCGGCGAGACGAAGAGTGCTGTCAGACATGAGTTTTCGCTTTCTGGCTAGAAGGTTCGAGCGCGCCACGATGTTCGAGCGCGGTTTTCCACAGGTGCATGGACAGGTAGGAGCGCCAGGGTGCCCAGCGGGCGGTCGTGCCGAGATCGATGTCCGCCAGCGCCGCACCCTGGCGAACCACCAGGTCGGTGTCGAGCAGGATGTCGGGATCGGCCAGCGATCGCATGATGACGTAATCGGCCGTCCACGGCCCGACACCGTCCAGCGCGAGTAGGTCGCGCCGCAGGTCAGCGGTGGTGCGGCCGGAGTGCAGCACCAGCTCGCCGTCGGCGATCGCGCGGGCGGCGGCCACGATGGCGCTCACCCGGCGCGCGGGTCCGGTCAACACCTCGGCACCGTGTTCGGCGATCGCCTCAGCAGTCGGAAACAGTCGCGGCACCGGCCCGTCGATCGGCTCGCCGAGCGCATCGACCAGCCGCGCGATATGCGTTCCCGCCGCCCGCACCGAGATCTGTTGCCCGATCATGGTGCACAGCAACAACTCCGATCCATTGACGCAGCCAGGCACTCGAATCCCCGGCGTGAATCGCGCGGCCGCGTTCGCAACCCCCGTGGCGTCCGATTTTTCCGCGGCATCACGCGAGCCCGCGATGCCGGGCGTCCGGCGGCCACCGGGGACGCCGTCACTCGCTGTGTCAACGCCGCCGTGATCTGCGGCGCCGCCCGCCCGGCCGATGCCGAGGGCCGCATCGATCCCCATCGGATCGGCGTCCAGGTCGAGCAGATGCCGCACCCGTGCCACGGTCGGCGCCAGATCGCGCATATCCCGCAACGCCAACTCGGCCCGCACATGCCCCGGCTGAAACGACAACCGAACGGTCGCGTGCCCGTGCGGAGTGCGCAGGCTGCGCGTGTAGACGCCGTCCTCCCACAGTTCCGTCCCCGCCACCGCGTGTGCGGAGAGGAACCAGCTCAGCCAGCCGGTATCGAGCGGTTCGCGATACGGCAGCCGCAGCGTGAGCAGACCGGGCGTGCCGGGCGCGACAACATCGACGCGCGGCGATCGCCGTATCTCGGTCCGCATCGTGCTCGGGCTGACCGCGAACACCTCGCGCACAGTGTCGTT
Organism: Nocardia sp. NPDC058705; assembly: GCF_042749305.1. Classification (NCBI taxonomy): domain Bacteria; kingdom Bacillati; phylum Actinomycetota; class Actinomycetes; order Mycobacteriales; family Nocardiaceae; genus Nocardia; species Nocardia sp. NPDC058705. Next base: position 200,538 of record NZ_JBHYRN010000004.1, read on the forward strand.
GAACTGCCGAATGCTGGCGAACCCCGCCGCGAACGCGATGTCCGACATCGGCATGTCGGTCGTCTGGATGAGCAGCCGCGCGGTGTGCGCACGGTGCGCCCTGGCCAGGGCAAGGGGCCCGGCCCCGAGTTCGGTGGTGAGCACCCGCGTGAGCTGACGCTGTGAATAGCCCAAGGTGGCGGCCAACTCGGGCACCCCACCGCGCTCGATCACCCCGTCGCCGATCAGCCGCATGGCCCGCGCGGCCAGATCGGCCCGCACATTCCACAGCGGCGAACCGGGCGCGGCATCGGGCAGACACCGTCGGCAGGCGCGATAACCGGCCTGCTGCGCAGCCGCGGCGGTGGGCAGGAATGACACGTTGGCCCGCTTGGGCGTGATAGCCGGGCACGACGGGCGGCAGTAGATGCCGGTCGTGCGGACCGCGGTGAAGAACTGCCCGTCGAAGCGGGAGTCGCGGGTGGAGACCGCCCGGTAGCAGCCCTCGAAGTCCAAAGCAGTGATGGTCACGAGTTCCACAATGGCACCCACCCGGACCGGGTGCTAGCGGAAATCGGCCACCTATCCCGGGCCGCCGTCGCCGGACATGGTGTCGGCCCGCCGGGTGTCAGCAGCAGCGGTTGGTTGGATTCCGTTCGGCCTCGGCATAACGCTCGCGCCAGTAGTCGCGTACGGAGGGCACCGGGGCATCCGGGTGATTGCGGCGCAGGTGGTCGACGTAACGCTGGTAGTCCTGGCCGCCGTTGATCGCGCTGTACCAGTGGGCGACGCCGCGCGCCCCCGTCCACACTCGACCGAGGACCGCTCGCACGCGAGGGCCCACGGGAACAGCCGAGTTCGCGGGGGCTGTCGTTTCGCTCGGCGCTGCGTGGTCGACCCTCACCGCAGGGTCGCGGACGGCCGATCCCTCGAACCGGCCGTCCGCTTTCCTGACCACACTCAAGAGACGTGCGCCGATCCGGGCGCGCTCACCTTGCCCTCGGCGATCAGCACATCCCATTCCTTCTGCACGTCCTTCTCCGCCGCCGTGGCGACAAAACCGCTGGGGGAGAAGATCTTCGACGGCTGCTCCTCGGATTCGGAGCTGGTCACCGTGCCCGTGCGAATCGCCTTCACACACACCAGCACACCGACGACGGTGACGATCAGCACCAGCACCGCGAACACGATCGAGAGCGTGCCCTGGATGAAGGTGTTGCGGATCGCGATGTCGACCTGCTCGGGCGTCTTGGCCGTCAGGCAGGCCTTGCCCGCGTCCTTGGCGGCCTGGCACAGGCTGTGCTGCTTCCAGTAGCCGAGTTTGGGATCGTCGGAGAAGATCTTCTGCCACGATGCGGTCATCGTGACGATCAGGTCCCAGGCCAGCGGAATGCCGGGAATCCACGCCCACTTCCACTGCCCGCGTTTGACGATGATGACGAGCACCACGGTCAGCGCGATCGCGGCGAGCAGTTGATTGGCGATGCCGAACAGCGGATACAGCGCGTTGATGCCACCGAACGGATCGTTGACGCCCATCAGCAGCACGCCACCCCAGCCCGCGACCACGATGAGCGAGCACAGCCACGCGCCGACCCGCCAGGACGGATCGCGGAACTTCTTGAACCCGCCGCCGAAGTTGCCGAGCGCGTCGGAGACCAGGAAGCGCGCGACCCGGGTGCCCGCGTCGATGGTGGTGAGGATGAACAGCGCTTCGAACATGATCGCGAAGTGGTACCAGAACGCCTTCATCGACGAGCCGCCGAGGAAGTTGGAGAAGACCTCGGAGATGCCGACGGCCAGCGTCGGGGCGCCACCGGTGCGCGAGACGATGGAATTCTCACCCACATCCGAGGCCGCGTCGGCGAACAGTTCCGGCGTCGCGGGCGGGCCGGACAGGCCGAGCGAGTTCGTGAACTTCGCGGCGCCTTCCGGCGTCCCACCCGTGAGGCCCGCCGAGGCGTTCATGCCGAAGTACAGGTGCTGGTCGATGATCGAGGCGGTGATGATCGCCATCACCGCGACGAACGACTCCATCAGCATGCCGCCGTAGCCGATCATGCGGGCGTTGGATTCCTTGGCCAGCAGTTTCGGCGTGGTGCCCGAGGAGACCAGCGCGTGGAAACCCGAGAGCGCACCGCAGGCGATGGTGATGAACAGGAACGGGAACAGACTGCCCGCGAACGCCGGACCCGCGCCGGTGTGCGCGAATTCCGAGACCGCGGGGGCCTTCAGCACCGGCATCGTGATCAGGATGCCGACGGCAAGCAGCACGATCGTGCCGACCTTCATGAACGTCGACAGGTAGTCGCGCGGGGCGAGCAGCAGCCACACCGGCAGCACCGAGGCGACGAAACCGTAGGCGATCAGCGCCCAGGCGATGGTGGTGCGCGAGAGCGTGAACCAGTCCGCGCCCCATTCGGTTTCGGACACCCAACCGCCGCCGATGATCGCGGCCAGCAGCAACACGATGCCGATCGCCGACACCTCGCCGACCGCGCCCGGGCGCAGATACCGCAGGTAAACACCCATGAACAGTGCGATCGGGACGGTCATCGCGATGGAGAACACGCCCCACGGGCTCTCGCCGAGCGCGTTCACCACGACCAGTGCCAGCACCGCGAGCAGGATCGTCATGATCACCAGAATCGCCACGATCGCGGCGACACCACCGACCACACCGAGTTCGTCGCGCGCCATCTGGCCGAGGCTGCGACCGCGTCGACGGGTCGAGGCCCACAGCACCAGGTAGTCCTGCACCGCACCGGCGAACACCACGCCGACGATGATCCAGATCGTGCCCGGCAGGTAACCCATCTGCGCGGCCAGCACCGGCCCGACCAGTGGACCGGCGCCCGCGATGGCGGCGAAGTGGTGCCCGTAGAGCACCCGCCGGTCCATCGGCATGAAATCCTTGCCGTTGTCATAGATTTCGGCGGGCGTGGCCACGTCGTCGCGCGGCTTGGTGATCTTCCACTCGATGAACCGCGCGTAGAAGCGGTAGGCGATGATGTAGGTACAGACCGCCGCGATCACGATCCACACCGCGTTCACGGACTCGCCGCGCACGAACGCGATGATCGTCCACGCGATGGCGCCGAGCACGGCGATCCCCGCGAACACAGCCTTTTTGGCGGGCGTGATCGGCGTGCGATCGACGACACCGACCGGAGGCAAGTCCGGATCGGTCCGCAGATATTCGATGGTCGCCATTGACTCAACTCTCCTGTACAACGCGCAGAGCCTCGGGTGAAGCAATCGACAACGTAGCCGATCGCCGAACTGCGACGGAGAGGTTCGCACACCATCGTGCGCAAGTTGAAATTTTGTTCAGGCGCCGCGGTAAGTGCCGAAGCTCCAGAGGTTGCCTTCGGGGTCGGCGGCGCTGAAACCGCGGGATCCGTAGCCCTCGTCACGTAGTTCGCGGATGATCGTCGCGCCTGCGGCCACGGCGCGGGTGTGGAGGGCGTCGGGGTCGTCGGTGACCAGATACAGGTTGGCGACGCCCGGTGGGCGGGTACCGAACGGGCTGTCGTTGCGTCCGGTGGAGCCGAACATGATGCCGCCGCCGCCCGGCCAGCGCAGTTCGCCGTGTTCGACGATGCTGTCGTCGTTTTCCCTGGCGTAGACCGCGGTCGCTTCGAAACCGAAGGCGGTGGTGAGGAATTCGATCATGGCGCGGGCGTCGTCGAAGGCGAGGCAGGGCCAGATGCCGGTGCTGGTTGCTGTGTCCATGTATTCAGCCTCGCGCTTCGTCGGCGTTCGGGTCTTGGACGGATGGAATCTCCTCGGCGAGCCAAGCGGTGGGCGCCACGCCTGCCAGTTCGGCGAAGTCGCGGTTCAGGTGGGCCTGGTCGTAGTAGCCGCAGGTGTTCGCGATCTGGGCGATGGAGATATAGGAGGGGGTGCTTGTCAGCATGCGCTTGGCTCGCTCGAATCGGATGATCCGCGCGGCCAGTTTCGGGCTTGCGCCGAATTCGGCGGTGAACTTGCGGGTGAGGTGCTGACGGGTCCAGCCGATTCGGTCGGCGAGCGGGTTGATCGGGCAGGTGCCGCCGGTTCTGACGAGAGCGTGCCAGGCCCAGGTCAATTCGGGTCCGGCGAGGGTTTCGGTTCGTGCTGCGGCGATCAGGGCCCGATCACATGCGGTGAATCTGCTCGGCCAATCCTGTTGTGCATGAACGGCATCGGCGAGTTGATCGCCCAGAGTGCTTTGCGCTTGGGAACATTCGATCGAGATGTCCCACAGTTCGCTCGCGGGCATCCCGAACAGCACCCGACAACCCAGCGGGGTCAGCTCGATGGCCACGCCTTCCTGAAAACCGTTGTGCGCGATCATCGCCGGACTCGCCTGCAGGCCGCTCAGGACGCAGCGATAGTTGGCGGGGGCCTGGTGCGGATCGGTCTGCTCGACGACATCTATGGTCGGGCCGACGGCGACGATGAACGTCATGTGCCGTGACGGCAGGCCGCGGTGCAAGCCGGGCTCGAAACCCGCCATGCGATAGCCCACGTACCGGTCGATGAACGCTGCCAGCATCGGCGCGGGCGCCGCTGTCACCACCTCGGTGGTCGCCTCCATTCGTGCAACGCTACGCCGAGAACGCCGGTGGCGACCAGGTCATCCGCGCGATCTTCGCGGGCGAACTCGCTACGAGCGCGCCCACAAGTCGACGAGTACCGGAAGTCGGCACCGAGATTGCGCGACGCACGCCGAAGGCCGCCGCGGCACGCGCTTGCCGACCCGCCCGGCCGGGGTGTGGCATTGCCCACGCGTCTTCGTCTCCGAGGAAGGGTAATCCGTATCGGAAGGTGCTCTCCGCAACGCGGGGGGCGCGGTGAGATTTCGCACTCACGGGTCTTCGGTCTGTGGAAACGCGAGGTCAGCCGGTTAATCTTGCGCCTTCGCTCAACTTATGTAGGAGGTGTCATGCGGCGGGTTCAGTACGAGCGCGGCAGTGGTTCGGAGGCGCTCGAAGTCGTCGCGGCCGAGGTGCCGGTGGCCGGTGCGGGTGAGCTGCTGGTGCGGGTCGAGGCGATCGGGGTCACCCTGTCGGCGATCCGCCGGATCAGCGGCGATGCCGAGCAGGTGCGTGCGGAAGTGGCCGGTGAGGTCGTCGCGGTCGGTGACGGGGTCGACGGTTACAGCGCCGGATATCGCGTCGTCGGGTTGTGTACCGCTGATGCCTACGCCGAGTATGTAGTCCTCGCGGTCGACCAGGTCTCGGCCATCCCCGACGGCGCTTCGGCTGTCGACGCCGTCGCCCTGATGCGCAGTGGCCTCGTCGCGCTCGGTGCACTCGACACCGCCGCCCCGCGTGAAGGTGAAACCGCGCTGGTCACCGCCGCCGCGGGTGGTGTCGGGCACCTCGCGGTGCAGCTGGCCCGGGTGCGTGGCGCGAGCTGGGTGGTCGGTGCGGTCTCCGACGAGTCCAAGATCGATTTCGTGCGCGAACTCGGCGCCGACGAGGTGTTCACCTACGACCAGCTGCACTGCGGCAAGCAGGCCGACTACGCCCTCGACGGCGTCGGCGGCACCGGTCTCGGTGGCACTCTCTCGGGTCTCGCCGAAGGTGGTCGCGCGGTCACCTACGGCACCGGCGGCGGCCTCATCGACACCGAAGATCTCCTGGCGGGCGGCAAATCCCTCACCGGTTTCCGCATCGGCCGTCTCGCCCAGCGCGACCCCGCCCGCTACGAGGACCTGCGCCAGGAAGTCTGGCAGTACTACGCCTCCGGCCTACTGCACCCGGTCGTGCACGCCGAGTTCGCCCTCGACGACGCCGCAGCCGCCCACGCAGTCATCGAGCAACGCGCCAACCTGGGCAAAGTAGTCCTGGTCCCCTGAACATTGGACAATTGATCACCATGTACTCACGCGAGTATCGCCCGAGAGCGAGCCTGCACCAGAGCATGGTGATCAATTGGCCAGTTCGGGCGCCGGGCGCCGAGTGTGGTGCGGTGAGTGCCGCGTAGACTTCTCTTCTCGTGAGCCTTACCCTCGGAATCGTCGGCCTGCCCAACGTCGGAAAGTCGACGCTGTTCAACGCGCTGACCAAGAACGACGTGCTGGCCGCGAACTACCCCTTCGCGACCATCGAGCCCAATGTCGGCGTGGTCCCGCTGCCCGACCCGCGCCTGAACAAGCTCGCCGAGATCTTCGGTTCCGAGAAGATCGTGCCCGCCGTGGTGTCGTTCGTCGACATCGCAGGCATCGTGAAGGGCGCCTCCGAGGGTGCGGGCCTTGGCAACAAGTTCCTCGCCAACATCCGTGAGGCCGACGCCATTTGTCAGGTCGTGCGCGTGTTCGCCGACGACGACGTGATCCACGTCGACGGCCGGGTCGACGCCGCCGCCGACATCGAGGTCATCGAAACCGAGCTCATCCTCGCCGACCTGCAGACCCTCGAGAAGGCCATCCCGCGCCTCGAGAAGGAAGCGCGCGTCAAGAAGGACCGCAAGCCCCTGCTCGACGCCGCGAAGGTCGCCGAGGGTTTCCTCAACGAGGGCACCACGCTGTTCGCCGCGGGCAAGAAGATCGACGCCGACCTGCTGCGTGAGCTCTCCCTGCTCACCATCAAGCCGTTCCTCTACGTCTTCAACGCCGACGAATCCGTCCTCACCGACGAGGCCAAGATCGCCGAGCTGAAGGCCTCCGTCGCCCCCGCCGACGCCGTCTTCCTCGACGCCAAGGTCGAAGCCGAGCTCCTCGAACTCGACGACGAATCAGCCATGGAGCTGCTGGAATCCATCGGCCAGACCGAACCCGGCCTGCACGGCCTCGCCCGCGCCGGTTTCCACACCCTCGGCCTGCAGACCTACCTCACCGCAGGCCCCAAGGAATCTCGAGCCTGGACCATCCACCAGGGCGACACCGCCCCCAAGGCCGCCGGCGTCATCCACACCGACTTCGAACGTGGCTTCATCAAGGTAGAACTCGTCGCTTTCGATGATCTGGTCGAAGCAGGGTCCATGGCCGCTGCCAAGGCCGCGGGCAAGGTCCGCATGGAGGGCAAGGAATACGTCATGCACGACGGCGACGTCTGCGACTTCCGCTTCAACGTGTAATTCGTTGCGCCTGAGGACAATCGAGGGTGCTCCATGATCGGCGAACGTAGCGCCCCTGGGATCCCGCCGTGGTCGATGGCGGTCGCGGCGATGCTCGCCGTGCAGCTCTCCAGCGCCCTCTCGGTCCCGGTGATCGAGCAGGTCGGCGCAGCAGGGACCGCCTGGCTGCGCATGTGCTTCGGGGTGATGTTCCTCTGGATGATCGCCCGCCCGGCGATCCGATCTCTTCGTCGCAAGGATCTCCCGGCGCTGCTCGCGCTCGGCGTGGTGACGGGGTTCATGACGACCTTCTTCCTTTCCGCCGTCGATCGCATCCCGCTCGGCACCGCGGTCGCGATCGAGTTCCTCGGCCCGCTGACCGTGGCGGGGCTGATGAGCAAGCGCCGCAAGGCGCTCGTGTGGCCGCTGGTCGCCTTCGTCGGCGTCGTCCTGCTCACCGAGCCCTGGCGCGGGCACATCGATCTCGCCGGCGTCGGATTCGCCTTGGCCGCGGGTGCGTGCTGGGGGCTGTACAACGTACTCACCCAACACGTCGGCGACCGGTTCTCCGGCATCAGCGGGCTCTCGCTCACGATCCCGATCGCTGCGCTGGCCACGCTGCCGGTCGGGCTACCGCAGGTCATCGGCGGTGATCTCACCTGGTGGGTGCTGCCCGCGGCCGCCGGGATCGCGCTGATCACCCCGGTGATCGCGTTCGCGCTCGAGATGCTCGCCCTGCGGCGGATGACCCACACCGCGTTCGGCACGCTGCTTGCCATCGAGCCCGCCTTCGGCCTCCTCATCGGGTTGCTCGTGCTCGCGCAGACGCCCACGTTCTTCCAACTGCTCGGCATCGCCATCGTGATCGTGGCCGGCGGTGCCGCACAGCGCGGCGGCGCTCGAACAACGGCCGCCATCACCACCACCGACCTGCCGGCTTCAGCGACGAAGCAGACCCTGTGACCGCCAGGACATGCGTGTCGTCGTGAGTTCGGTGACGCTGGTCGAAGCCCGGGACCCCGAGACGAGTCAGGCGCGCTACGACTACACGGTGTCCCGGGTGAATCAGCCCACGCCGCCGCCGGGCGGGATCATCGGGGCGTCCTTGACCGCGAACTTGACCCTTGTGCTGCCCTGCCAGGCGCCGACGGTTGCTTGGCCGTCGGGTTTCAGGATGGTGCAGTAGACGTCGCCGTGGGCGGTGCTGCCCGGAGGGGCAGGCGCCTGGAACGAGTCGCTGATCAGTCGGCCTTGGTGATTGGGCGAGCCGCCGACGGCGGTGTAGTCGAACTCGCGGTATGTGCCGGTGGTGTTGACGCTGTTCTCGACGACCATGTCGCAGGCCGCGGTGCTGCCTGCGGGAATGTAGACCCGCCAACTCAGAGTCACCATCCCCGCAGCTGGGCTGACGATGGCTCCGTCTACCCCGTTGGTCGCGTTCGCCGCGGGCGCGGTGGTTGCGACAACGGCGGCCAGACCTGCGACGATCAGCGTCGTCGCAGTGATCTTCTTGACGGTGGGCGGCTTCGGCATCGGTGCTCCTATGGTCGTTGGGTTGTCCTGAAGACAATTCAACGAGATAGGGGCATGCCGAGCCACGAACCCGAGGGGTGGTCGGCTATCCCTCAGGGGTGGTAGTTCGCCACCTCGGGTGTGACCAACGAACCCTCATCTGACCAGGCATGATCCATGAGCCGACGCCCACAGGAACTCCCCGAGGGATCCCGTCATCGCTCGGCGGGGGCAACGATCGGTTACGCCGACTTGGCGACGGCGAGGGCGGAACTGGGGCGGACTTCGCCTGATGCGGGGTGGTGGAGGTGGGCCAGTTCGGTGAAGCCGAGGTCGGTGAGGAGGTCGGTGAGGGTGGTGGTGGGCCAGCGGTAGGCGGTGGTCACCTTGTGGGGGAATGGGTCGACTGTGTCGGGGGACTCGAAGTAGCCGATTACCAGGCGGCCACCGGGCGTCAAGGCGCGGTGGAATTCCGTCAGGACGGCGGGGAGTTCGGTGGGGGTGAGGTGGATGAGGGAGAACCAGGCGAGGATGGCGGGGACGGAGGCGGTGGGGGCGTCGAGAGTGCGCAGGGAGCCGAGTTCGAAGGGGATGCCGGGGTAGGTGCTTCGGGCGTGGGTGATGAACTCGGGGACCATATCGATGCCGGTGGCGGGGATGCCCGCTTCGGTGAGGAATTTGGTGAAGTGGCCGGGGCCGCAGCCGAGGTCGAGGACGGGGCCGGGGGACAGGTGGGTGACGGCGAAGGTGGTGTCTTCGGGATCGAGGAAATCGAGGTGGCCGCAAACCTCGATGTAGCGGGTGTGGAGGGCGGAATAGGCGGCTTGAACGGTGTCGTCGGGCACCCAGCCGACACTAGCCACTGGGCAGGGCATGCCCCGTTTCGTCCATCGTTTGTCATTGCAAGACCCGGGTAGTCGAATGTAGGGAGCCGTTTTCCCAGTCGTAGACACGAAGGGATCGACGATGCCGATCAAGCCTGTTCGACGCATTGCTCGCGCGCTGCTGGGGACCACTTTCGTGGCCGCCGGGGTGAACGGGTTGATGAATCAGAAGCCACGTGCCGCCGCCGCTGACGCGCTCGCCGAGAAGGGCAGGAGCGGCCTGCCCGACGCGCTGGCTGCGCGGGTGCCCGACGATCCGAGTCAGTTCGTGCGCGTCAACTCCGCGGCGCAGGTGGTCGGTGGGTTGTTGCTGGCGAGTGGGCGGGCGCCACGGCCTGCCGCGGTGCTGCTGGCCGCGACGGTGGTGCCGGGGACCGTGACCGAGCAGGACTTCTGGGCCGAGAACGATCCGGATCGTAAGGCCGCGAAGCGGGTGGGATTCCTGAAGGACCTCGGACTGCTCGGCGGACTGATGATCGCGGCGGCCGATACCGAGGGCAAGCCGTCGCTGGGATGGCGGGCGCGCAGGGCGTTCCGGCGTGAGGAGCCCCGCATCGCGGCCGAAGGCGCTGCCATCGCGGCCGCGGCCAAGGTGCGTGGCGCGCAGCTCGCCGATGTCGCCCACGAGCAGGGCGAGCACCTGGCCGAGATCGCCCGGGAACGTGGGCCGCAGCTGGCCGACGCGCTGCGCACGCGCAGTGCCCACCTGGTGGAGGTGGCCAAGGATCGTGGCCCCGAGGTGGCCGAAGCGGTTCGGACCCGAGGTGCGCACTTGGTGGAGGTGGCCAAGGATCGCGGTCCAGAGGTGGCCGAGTCGGCCCGCACCCGCGGTGCCCAGATTGCCGAAGTCGCCAAGGAAAAGGGGCCTGAGCTGGCCGAAGCCGCGCGCGAGCGAGGCACGTATCTGGTTGATACGGCCCGCGAACGCGGCGCGGAATTGGCGGCGGCGGCACGGGAACACGAGGAAGCCGCCGCGCCGGCCCGTAGGTGGTCGCGGCGATAGAAATCTGGATGCCCCGACAATCGTGGTCTGGCCACCCCAGTTGATTGTGGCGCACCATAGATCCGGGGCCGGACACACCGACGGACTCACCGCGTAAACCGAACATCGGGGTCAATCCCGGCGAAATAGGTTTGGCGGTGAGTTCTGGTGTGAATACTGGGCATTCGCAATGCATTTCGACAGAGTGGGATCTATCTGATGTTTTCCGGTCGTGAAACGCGCAAGCCTGCCGCCGTTCGAGTCGCAGTGGTGGGAGCGGCGGTGATGATCGGACTGCTCGGATCGACGGGTTCGGCTGCGGCACTTCCCGGCTCGGGTTCGGCCAGCGGGTCCGCGGATCTGGCGTCCGGCTCGGCATCGGGTTCGGCCGCGGCGTCCGGCCCGGCCGCCACCTACTACATGTGGCAGACATCGCAGCTCATCCACAACACCCTGCGCGTGCTGCTGTCGATTCCGATGCGCAACGGCTAATTCCAGGCCTTGTCCCAGCGCTCGGCGGCCCAGTCGCGGACTTCGCCGCTGACCAGAATCGCGGGCAGCAGTAGTGCGAAGCCGATCAGCAGGATCGCCAGCCGCACCCACACGCTGAGTTCGCCGAGGGCGCGCAGCAGCGCGGGCAGAATGCACACCGCGGCGAGCACGACGAGAACGATCGCCGCGACTTTGTGTTCGGGCCCGGCGATCAGCGCGGCGCAGGTGCCGAAGCACAGGCCGAGGACGAGTCCGCCGACACCGACGAAATAGTTGTCCCAGGAAAGCCAGCTCGGGCGGGTAGACCGGTGAGTGACCACGCCGCGCAGCTTAACGCGATCAGCTGTCGCTGCGCGGCGGTCTCGGCCACGGATTTTCCTCGAGCTGTTCGACCGACCGGTTGAATTTACGCATCAGCCTGCTGAGCTCGGCGACATCGTCGGCGGGCCAGTCGGCCACCACCTTGCCGATGTCGCTGCTGCGGTGGCGCCGGTCCGCCGCGAGGGCGGCCGAGCCGTCGGTGGTGGCCTTGATCTTGCGCGCGACGCCGCCGTCGGGATCGGGAACCCGTTGCACGAGTTCCTGTTTCAGCATCGCTCCGACCTGGCGGTTGATGGTGGAGATGTCGAGCTGGAACGCCTCCGACAGCTCGCGCAGGCTCAGTGGTTCGCCGAGGTCGAGCCGGGTGAGGATGAGGAACGCCGATCGGTCGAGCAGGAAGCCGGGTCGCCTGCGGGTAGTCGTGGGGAAGTGCCGCGCGATCAGGTTCAGCTCGAACACCAGGCGAGTGAACGGGGTGTCGTCGGCGGCGCCGGAATCGGACATGTGCCAACTATGTCGTGTGGGTCACCGCTGACACAAATTGTGCAGTATGCACATGCTGTGTAGCGTGCACATTTGTGTCTGTTACCGACGCCGACGTGTCGCCGGCTCCTCCCGAAATCCGTCGCCCGTCGTCGGCCGTACTCATCGCGGTGCTCAGCACGGTCGGCATCGTGGTCTCGCTCATGCAGACGCTGGTGGTCCCGCTCATTCCGTCGCTGCCCGGACTGCTGAACACCTCGGCGTCCAACGCCTCCTGGGTGATCACCGCGACCCTGCTGGCCGGCGCGGTCTCGACACCGATCGCCGGAAGACTGGGCGACATGTTCGGCAAGCGGCGAATTCTCGTCACCGATCTCGGTTTCATGATCGTCGGTTCGGTGGTCTGCGCGACCGCGAATTCACTGCTGCCCGAAGTGATCGGCCGCTCGCTGCAGGGCATCGCAGTGGGAGCGATCCCGCTGGGGATCAGCATCATGCGCGACGAACTCCCGCCCGCGAAGGTGGGCGGCGCGATAGCGGTGATGAGCGCGACCCTCGGTGTCGGCGGTGCCATCGGCATGCCGTTCTCGGCGCTGATCGCGCAGAACGCGAACTGGCACATGCTGTTCTGGACCGCGGGCGCGATGGGCTTGCTGTGTGCGGTGCTGGTGGTCGTGTTCGTGCCGGAGTCGCCGGTGCGTACGCCGTCGCGCTTCGATTTCGGCGGCGCGATCGGGCTGACGATCGCCCTGCTCGCGCTGCTGATCGGCATCACCAAGGGCGCCGACTGGGGCTGGACGAGTGGTTCGATCCTCGCGCTGTTCGGAATGTCGCTGCTGAGTTTCCTCGGCTGGGGCGCCTATGAACTGCGCCGATCCGCGCCACTGGTCGACCTGCGCGTATCGGCGCGCCCGCGCGTGCTGTTCACGAATATGGCCTCGATCGCGGTCGGCTTCGCGCTCTACGGCATGACGCTCACGTTCCCGCAGCTGCTCATGGCCCCCGAACAGACCGGATACGGATTCGGGCTGTCGATGGTAGTGGCCGGGTCGGCGATGGCGCCGACCGGTCTGGTGATGATGATGCTGTCGCCGGTGTCGGCGCGGTTGTCGGCGAAGAAGGGGCCGAAGTTCACGCTGATGCTCGGCTCGGCCGTGATCGCGATCGGCTACCTGTGCGCGGTGCTGATGATGGATACCGTCTGGCAGATCATGCTGTCGTCGATGATCGTCGCGGGCGGTGTCGGTCTGGCGTACGCGGCCATGCCCGCGCTGATCATGGGCGCGGTGCCGTTGAGCGAGACCGGTGCCGCCAACGGCCTCAACTCGCTGATGCGTTCCATCGGCACCTCGACCTCGGCGGCGGTGATGGGCGTCGTCCTCGCGCACATGACCATGCAGCTCGGCCCGCACCTGGTGCCGACCCGTTCGGCGTTCCACACCGCGTTCTTCATCGCGATGGCGGGCGCGGTCGCGGCGATCGTGCTCACCGCCTGCGTCCCGATGCGTCAGCGCGACTGACCCTCGTCGGGCACCGGGCAGAACACGACAAGGGCCCATTCGCGGCGAGGAATCATCGATTCGAGGGCCTGCATGGTCATCGTGGCGACCGCACCCGAGTCCGGCTCGCGGATCCGCTGCACCGGGCGGTCGAGGTGGGTCGGTGCGATGGGCTCGGTGGTCCAGAACTCGGTCCATTCCGGCGCTTTCGAGCAGGCCGCGACGAGTTCGTCGATGCGCTTCTGCGGTACGACCCCGGGGCTCATCACCCGAAAACCGTAGACGCACAGGTGAACCTGGAGGTGCCAGTCGATCATCGCGATGCGCGCTCGCGGATCGAGCAACATCCACTCGAGCAGAGTCGTGCCGGGAACCAGGCCGGGGAAGTAGTGAGTCCACGCCGCGTTCGTTGCCAGGATGTCGAAGGTCGAATAGCCCTGCAGGCTGGCGGGATAGGGGATCGCGTCGAGCAGGATGCGATCGGTGTCGAGCACGTCGATGTTCGGTTCGGGCGCTGAGCTGTCGTAGCGATCCGAGAGCGAGAGGGCCACGAGATGGTCGCGGAACAGGTCGGGCACTTCCAGCGCTTCGAACAGTGCGGTGAGCGCCTCCAATGTCGGTGTGCGCGTGCCCTGTTCGATCTTCTGGATGAGTCCGGCGGAGATGCCCGCGATGGTGCTGAGAGCAGCACGGGTCAGCCCGGCCGATTCACGGCGTTCGCGCAGGTAGCGCGCGATCGGCGGATGCGGGTGTTCCACGCAGTGACTCTCTTTCGAAGGGGTGGGACAAATTGGGACAGTTGTCTAGCTTGACCGAGGGTAAAGGGTTCGCAAAGATCATGGCAGCCGGGCGGGAGATCGCACGGCCGCCCGCCCGCTGTGCCAGGTCGATTGTCGGACTTTGTGCTGGTCGGGCCAGTGTGTTCCGGAGCGGAAAGTGTTCGACACCACCTCTGCGCTGACGACTGTCGCCGGAGGGGACGGCGTGCGCAGTTCTTGCGCGCGCCGAGAGCGACGAGCCGTGCTGAAACCCGGGTGGCGCAGGGGTCCATCCGGTGGTCGCCGGCGTCCGCTTCGGAAAACACGCGTGAGCGGGAACCGAATACCCTCGCGATTCGTCCAATAGGTCAGAAGGACGAACGAGAGTGGGGGGCGATGACGCAGATTCGAACCGAACGGCCCGGACGACGCACGTCCTGGATCATCGGAATCTCCGGCCTGTTGGCCGCGGCGACCGTGGTAGCGGTCGGGCTGGTGTGGTGGCAGCACGATTGGGGCGACCAGTTCCCCGCGCTCGACAGCGAACAACTCGACGAACAGCAGATCGTGCTGGTCGACGTGCTGCGCCGCGAGTTCGAGCAACCGGGCGAGGGCACCAAGTACGCCGAGGGTGTGCGCGAAGCCTGGTGCGCCGATTTCGTCAGTTGGACGATGCGCGAGGCGGGCAGGCCGCTGGCCAACCCGAACTCCGGTTCCTGGCGCATCCCCGGCGTGTACACGCTGCAGGAGTACTACCAGCGGGTCGGCCGATTCACCCGCGCCGATGTCGGTTACCGCCCACGTGCCGGTGACGTGGTGCTCTACGGTCCCGACAGTCCGCTCGGCCAACACACCAACATCGTGCTGAAAGCCGAGGGCGACACGATCACCACCATCGGCGGCAACGAGATGGGCACGGTCCGGGTGCGCACCATCACCCCGGCCGAAACCGCCGATCTGGTCGGTTACGGGCGATTCTGAAATCGATTGTCGCTCAAGACAACTGCGGCGATCCTGGACGGCGGTACCACGCTGATGCCCGTACCATGGAGGTCGCGGCGCCCGGCAGCGCCGTCGCCGACTCCTCCGTCCTGCTTCCCCCTCATCGGCAGGACGGGGGAGTTGTGCCACCGGTAGCGGGTTCGCCGACGTCACGTACCGTGTTCGATGTGCGTGTGAAGGTGGACGAAATGCCACGTCGTGACCCGATGGGGATCGAGTACGCCGATTTCGGCGAACGGTTCGTCACCTACGCGGTGACCGAGGAGCGCATCACGGCCGCGGTGTCGGGGATGACCGGGCGTGGCGTGAAGATCGGGCCGTTCTCGCTGGGTCCCGCCGGACTGGCCGGTTTCGTGGCAGAGGGCACGCTGGGGACCCCCGTGGTCACCCGCACGCCCGGTGACGCGTTGAGCTTCGGCGTGCGCATCCCACTGACTCTCGCCGTGAACCTGGTTCTCGGCGGCAAGAAACTGCGCCTGGCCGCCGTGGTGGAGATCGGGCTCACCCTGCACGCCCGCACCGCCGCTCCGCTGCTGGTCATCATCGATGTCGCCTCCGTGACGGCCAAGGACGTCAGCTTCACGCTGCGCGCCGAGGCCATCGACACCGCGTGGGAGATGCTGCTCGACCCGATCGCGGGCCTGGTGCAACGCGAGGTCGCCAACCGGGTCAACGCCATCGTCGGTGATCCGAAGATCCGCTCGGAGCGGGTCTTCGACATCGAGGCGATCCTCGACGGCTACCCCTCACCGCATCGCAACGACACCGTCTTCGACTGGATCGACTACCGCGAATTCGGGCTGCGCTTCTTCACCACCATCGTCACCAGGGACCGCGTGCACGGCGTGGTCGGCCAGATGGCGGGCAGCGAGATCGAGATCGGCCCGCTGGCCGAGGGTCCGCGGGGCGCCGCGACGGTGACCGTCCGCGGCGCGATCGAGCAGCCGAGGGTGATCGATCGCGGCCTCGGTGCGCCCGGTGACCTGCGGATCTTCGATATGACGGTGCCGGTGGGGCTCGATATCACCGTCGACGTGCTCAAGGCCAACCACTACCGCGCCGACCTGGAGATCCCGCTGGTTCTCACGGCACGGGCCGCCGAGCCGTTGCAGATCGTGATCGAGGTGCCGCCGCCCGCCCTCGCGGACATCTCGATGGAATTCAAGGCCAAGGGCCTGCGCGCGGCCACCCTGGCCCGGCTGGCCGGGATCAAGAAGCAGATCGTCGCGCAGGTTGTCGCGGCGGTCAGTGCCGAGCTGGCCGATCCGACCGGCCGCACGATCGATGTGGGCGCGGCGATCGACGGCGCCACCTGATCCCTGTGACTCGTGGGGCGAATGTTGCCGATGGTTCTGGCGGTTCCCCTGGTGTTGTGGTGCAATGAAGCGCACGTTCTAGACTCCCGGCGCGCGTTTCTCACCGAAGGCGCGTCGGGTTCGCTTGCCGGTGAAGGTTGCGCGAAGGAGTCCTGCGATGCGTTCTGTTCCGGTGTCCCGGCGGAAGTTCTTCGGCTTCGCCGCCGCCGCGGCCACGATCGGTGCCGGCCTCGCCGCCACCCCTGCCCGCGCCCAATCCTTCGGCACCATGGTCGACTACGCCGCCGGAGTTCCCTCCGCCGCGTCGATCGCGGCCGAAGGGCACATCGGCGTCATCCGCTACGTCTCCGAGCGCAGGCCGGGCGCGGAGTGGATGGAAGGGAAACCGCTGCTCGCCGCCGAGGTCGAAGATCTGTGGGCGCACGGCCTGTCGATCGTGTCGAACTATCAGTTCGGCAAGGGCCCGACGGCCGACTGGCGCGGCGGCCTCGAAGCAGGCAAGCAGCACGCCGAGCGCGGCTGGGCCATCCACGCCGCCGCGGGCGGACCCGACACCGCGCCGATCTACGCCTCCATCGACGACAACCCCTCCGACGAAGAGTTCGACGAGATGATCGCGCCCTACATCGAGGGCTGGCAGTCGGTCCTCGGCCCCGACCTCGTCGGTATCTACGCCAACGCGCCGACCATCGACCGCGCCCTCGACGCAGGCCTGGGTTCCTGGTTCTGGCAACACAATTGGGGCACCGAGCGCGGCTTCGTGCACGACTCCGCGCACCTGCACCAATTCGAGATCGACAAGCGCGCGATCGACGGCATCGGCGTCGACCTGAACCGGGTACTGGTCGAGGATTACGGCCAGTGGTGAGCTAGGTCTGGCAGTGGCAGGTCGCTCCGCAGCGAATATCGTCTTCGTCGTCGGGCATCACGCACAGCGGTGTCCTGGTGTCGGGTGCGGAATGGTCCCCGCGCCACGACATCAGCGACCACCGCGACAGCCCCGACAGCGCCGACCCGATACTGGCGAACGACAGCGACGAGAGCCCCGACCCGAACGACCCGATCGACCCGATGGACAGCACCGACCCGACACTCCCGATCGACAGCACCGAATACGCCGACCCGATCGACAGAATCGACCCCTCGGATCGATACGACAATATGGACCGCTGCGACCGCCGACTCCGAATCGACCGAACGTTCCGGGATGAATCGCGCTTGGTCGCCATGCATCCCGGTCTACCACATCGCACAGCCGGAAACCTCTGCGCGAGACAGATCAACGCACGAACATAGGTAACTCACCGGGCACGGGCTGACCCCGCCACGACGATGGTCTGGCCGCCAACGCAAACCTCCCCGCACCCAGGTCTGGCCTGAAGGTTCGGGGAGGCGGGGGGCTCTCAGACTGTGAAGAAGCCCAGGGTCGGCATGAACGTGCAGGTGCGCGGTGCGGCGCCCTCGGCGGCGGTGGTGAGCGAACCCGAGATCACCGCGACCACACGGCCGTGGCCGGTGTTCGCGACGGCCGACAGGGTGGCCGGACCGCCGGGGTTGATCTTGGCCTCGTCGGTGAGCGTCTGGATCGCGGACTGGCGGGTGTCGAGGTTGAGCCACTGCACCGTCATCGGCGGGTTCTGCGTGCCGGTCGGCGCCTTGGTGCCGAGCGCGGTGAACACGAAACCGGCCTGACCGGCGGCGGGGCCGGGCGGGGGCAGCTGCGCCGGACCGGCGACCGCGAGCGCGGTGCCGACCGAATCGGCGCCGTCACCGATGCAGCCCTTGCCGATGGTCGGGTACAGGAACTGCGCGATGGCCGGGCCGTCCTGCGGGAGTTCGGGACCGCCACCGCCGCTGCCGTCGAGGAAGGTGATGATCCGCTCGAGGGTCGACTTGATCGCGGGCGGCAGATTCATGGTGGCCAGCAGGGCGCGCGCCTGATCGAGCAGGGCGGTCTGCGGGCTGGCGACATCGGCCGGGCCAGCGACCAGACCGGCGACGGCGGGGGCGAAGGCGGCCAGCGCGTCGACCGGGACGCCTTCGGGCACCATCGGGACGCTGATCGGTGCCGCCTGCGGGGCGGGCGCTGGTGCGGCAATCGATGCAGGCGCGGCGAGCATGGCGCCTGCCGCGATGGCGAGAGCGGTCGTTGCGATCCGCGAACCTCGGCTACGAAGCACTTGTCTAGCCGTCCTTACCTCGATGGTGCGATGGGCGAGGGATGTCGAGCCCAACATGTCGGGGCCACTCTAAAGGACAACGCCGCCGTGTTGTACAGCGCCGGGCCCAACGTGGCGCACCGGCCGAAACCATGTTCATCGACGCTAGTCCGTCATGGTGTTACACCTGGGGATGTTGATGCAACTGTGACCAGTGGTGTCGTCGGGGCGCCAACCCGTGCGCGCATACGCGTGTACGCGCACGGCTATGGTGATCGAGCACTGCGACAGGCGCGCACGCCCGCTCATACGACCGAAAGCCAGGCCTTGAACAGACACCTCCGATGGGCTGTCGCGCTGCTCGGACTGTCCGTGCTCGCCCGGCTGGCCTGGATGATCTTCGCTCCGAACGGCCTCAATGTCGTCGATCTGCACGTGTACGTGGACGGTTCGGCCGCGCTGCTCACCGATCGGCTCTACGACTTCACCTACTCGGAGGTGACGCCGGACTTCCCGCTGCCGTTCACCTATCCGCCGTTCGCCGCGCTGGTGTTCTTCCCGCTGCACTATCTGCCGTTCACCCTCGTAGCGGTCGGCTGGATGCTGGCCACGGTGGCTGCGCTCTACGGCGTGATCAGGATCAGCTTCGAACTGTTGCTCGGCGCGGACAAGGCCAAGCAGACGCCGTGGATCACCGCGGCCGTCGGCTGGACGGCGCTGGGCGTGTGGCTCGAGCCGGTGCGCACCACGATCGACTACGGCCAGGTCAATGTGTTCCTGGTGTTCGGGGCGATGCTGGCTGTGCGCAGTGCGCGCTGGTGGATCTCGGGCACCATCGTCGGCGTGATCGCAGGCATCAAACTGACCCCGGCGATCACCGGCCTGTACTTCGTGGCGCGGCGGCGTTGGGCGACGGTGCTGTGGTCGGCGGGCGCGTTCGGGCTGACCGTCGCTGTGAGCTTCCTCATCAACGCGCACGAGGCGAAGCGCTATTTCGGCACCCTGCTCGGTGACGCCGATCGGATCGGCCCGGTGGGTTCGGTCTGGAATCAGTCGCTGCGCGGCGCGCTGAGCCGCATCCTGGGCTACGACGTGCAGTCGGGTCCGTGGTGGATCGCCGCGGTCGTGGTCACGGCCGTGCTGGCGTTGCTCGCCTGGCGCACGCTCGGCCCCGACGACCGGCTCGGCACCCTGGTGCTGGTGCAGCTGTTCGGGTTGATGATCTCGCCGATCTCCTGGTCACACCACTGGGTGTGGCTCATCCCGACGGCATTGTGGCTGCTCTACGGGCCGCTGCGGGACGAGCGGGTCGCGCGGATCATCGCGGGGTTCTGGGTGCTGACCATGCTGGTCGGCGTGCCGTGGGTGCTCTCGTTCGCCCAGCCCACGATCTGGACGATCCCGCGCCCGTGGCCGCTGGCCTGGCTCGGCGCGGTCGACGTGATCGGCGTGTTCGTCCTGTTCGGCTGGCTGATCTGGCACGGCCGCGACACCCTGCGCAAGCAACTGCCCGGCCGCCGCGCCGAGGTCCCCGCTGGCTGAGGCTCAGCCGACGATGTCGTCGATGGTGTGGGCCATCGCGGTATCGAGCGCGGTCAGCCCACCTTCCGAGTGTGTACTCAAGGTGAAACGCAGTGTGCGCCAACGGATATCGATATCAGGATGATGATCGGCGGCTTCGGCCGCTTCGGCGACCTTGCGCACTGTCTCGATGCCTGCCAGGAAGCTCGGCGCCTTGACGGTGCGGGTGATCGCGTCACCCTCGCGCGACCACTCCGGCAGCGTGGCCAGTGCGATGGTGAGTTCGGGCGGGGAGAGCAGCGGAGTACCCATACCTCGGTTGTACGCTTCGTTTACTTGGCGCGCGCCAGCTTCAAGGCCTTTTTGAGATCTTTACCGCACATTCCGGCGGCCTCTGCCTTCTTCATTCGCATGATGACGACGGGGCATTTGAAGCAGCGCGTCTTCTTCCTGCAGCACTTTTTCTTCGGCTTCAGGCTCGAGACCTTCTTCGCCTTCACCTTGCCCATGTGAGTTAGCCTAGCCTAAGTACAAAGCCTGACACGAGGGTGCCCCCGCGCAACCGGTAGGCTGTAACAGGCCGCGATGCCAGATGAATGCGCGCCAAACACCCCAACAGCAGGAGGATCCAGGCGTGTCGTCTTCACGCGATTTTCGCAACGTCGCCATCGTGGCCCACGTCGACCACGGCAAGACGACGCTGGTCGACGCCATGCTTCGTCAGTCGGGCGCGTTCGCGGAGCGAGCAGAACTGGTCGACCGAGTCATGGACTCCGGTGATCTCGAGCGCGAGAAGGGCATCACCATTCTCGCGAAGAACACCGCAGTTCATCGCCATAACCCCGATGGTTCTCTCACCGTCATCAATGTGATCGACACCCCCGGCCACGCCGACTTCGGTGGCGAGGTCGAGCGCGGCCTTTCCATGGTCGACGGTGTCGTGCTGCTCGTCGACGCGTCCGAGGGCCCGCTGCCCCAGACCCGCTTCGTGCTGCGCAAGGCGCTTGCCGCCAAGCTGCCGGTCATCCTGGTCGTGAACAAGACCGACCGCCCCGATGCCCGCATCGCCGAGGTCGTCTCCGAGTCGCACGACCTGCTGCTCGACCTGGCTTCCGACCTCGACGACGAGGCCGCCGAAGCCGCCGAGCTGGCGCTGGACCTGCCGGTCCTCTACGCCTCGGGCCGTGAGGGCAAGGCCTCGAAGGTGGAGCCCGAAAACGGTTCCGCTCCCGACGCCGAGAACCTCGACGCCCTGTTCGAGGTGCTGATGGACTACATCCCGGCACCGAAGAGCAACAAGGACGCGCCGCTGCAGGCCCACGTCACCAACCTCGACGCGTCGGCGTTCCTCGGTCGTCTGGCCCTGGTCCGCATCTACGCGGGCGAGCTGCGCAAGGGTCAGAACGTCACCTGGATCAACGCCGACGGCGCCAAGACGGTCAAGATCACCGAGCTGCTGCAGACGATCGGTGTCGAGCGTCAGCCCGGCGAGGTCGCCGAGGCGGGCGACATCGTCGCCATCGCCGGTATCCCCGACATCATGATCGGCGACACCCTCGCCGATCCGGACAACCCGATCGCGCTGCCGCGCATCACCGTCGACGAGCCCGCCATCTCGGTGGTCATCGGCACCAACACCTCGCCGCTGGTCGGTCGGGTGCAGGGCCACAAGCTCACCGCCCGCATGCTCAAGTCGCGCCTGGATTCCGAGCTCATCGGCAACGTGTCGCTGCGCGTGCTCGACATCGGCCGTCCCGATGCCTGGGAGGTGCAGGGTCGTGGTGAGCTGGCGCTGGCCATCCTGGTCGAGCAGATGCGTCGCGAAGGCTTCGAGCTGACCGTCGGCAAGCCGCAGGTGGTCACCAAGCAGGTCGACGGCAAGACCCACGAGCCGTTCGAAGAGCTGACCATCGACTGCCCCGACGAGTACCTGGGCGCGATCACCCAGCTGCTGGCCGCCCGCAAGGGCAAGATGGTGCAGATGAGCAACCACGCCGCCGGTTGGGTGCGCATGGAGTTCATCGTCCCCTCGCGTGGCCTGATCGGCTTCCGCACCGTGTTCCTCACCGAGACCCGCGGCACCGGCATCGCCAACGCCGTCGCCCACGGTTACGCCCCCTGGGCCGGCGAGATCCGTGCGCGCCACACCGGTTCGCTCGTGTCGGACCGCGCGGGCACCGTCACCCCGTTCGCGATGATCCAGCTGGCCGACCGTGGTCAGTTCTTCGTCGAGCCGGGTGCCGACACCTACGAGGGCATGGTCGTCGGCATCAACCCGCGTGCCGAGGATCTCGATATCAACGTGACCCGCGAGAAGAAGCTGACCAACATGCGCAGCGCCAACGCGGACACCTTCGAGACCATGGCCAAGCCGTTGCAGCTCGACCTCGAGCTGGCGATGGAGTTCTGCACCGAAGACGAGTGCGTGGAGGTCACCCCCGAGGTGGTCCGTGTGCGCAAGCTCGTCCTCGGCGCCAACGAGCGCGCCCGCGACCTGTCGCGTCGCAAGGCTCGCGACAAGGCCGCCGCGAACTAGTCGGCAGTAGTTTCGAACGGCGTCGGCCGGGTACCGGAAACGGACCCGGCCG
The DNA here is from genome assembly GCF_042749305.1 of Nocardia sp. NPDC058705. Classification (NCBI taxonomy): domain Bacteria; kingdom Bacillati; phylum Actinomycetota; class Actinomycetes; order Mycobacteriales; family Nocardiaceae; genus Nocardia; species Nocardia sp. NPDC058705. Next base: position 223,081 of record NZ_JBHYRN010000004.1, read on the forward strand.
ACGCCTTTTCGTGGGCCTGATGTGGCCGAACGGCGGGCGATCGAGTGGATGGGTAGAGTGCGCATTGTGAGTTCGGGGCGGCGTGCAGGGTGGCGCGCGATGGTGCTGGCGATGATCGCCTCGACGGCGGTCGTGGCCGGCTGCACGGCGAATCCGCCACCACCGATCGAGTCTTCCGACTCGCCCAAGACCACCCAGGCCAAGCCCGGCAAGAACACCGTGGTCGTCGCGATCGACGACATCGGCATCGGGTTCAACCCGCATCTGCGCTCGGATCAGTCGCCGGTGACCAGCGCGGTGAGTTCGATGGTGCTGCCGAGCCCGTTCCGCGCCGCGCCGAGTCCGGTGCATCCCGGACTGGTCGACTGGGTGCCCGATACCTCGCTGATCACCTCGGCCGATGTGACGGCCCAGGAGCCGTTCACCATCACCTACACCCTGCGCAATCAGGCCAATTGGTCCGATGGCGCCCCGATCGCGGCCGAGGATTTCCGGTTCCTCTGGCAGCAGATGATCAGTCAGCCCGGCGTGGTGGATCCGGCCGGCTACCGGCTGATCTCGGACGTGGCGTCCTCGGGTGGCGGCAAAACGGTCACCGTGACGATGGCGCAGCCCTATCCCGCCTGGCGTGAACTGTTCTCGAATCTGCTGCCCTCGCATCTGGTGAAGGACTCCCCGGGCGGGTTCACCAGCGGCCTTGTCGACGAAATCCCGGTCTCGGGTGGCAATTTCACCATCAAAACAGTCGATCGCGGACGCGACGAGATCCTCCTGGAACGCAACGATCGCTTCTGGGGCACCCCCGCCTCGCCGGATCAGATCCAGTTCCGCCGTGGCGGCACGCCCTCGCAGCTGGCGGAATCGCTGCGCACCGGTGACGCGCAGATGGCGCTCGTGCACGGCGGTGTTGCCACCCAGGCGCAGCTGGCCGCGATCCCGTCGGTGCGGACCACGATCATGCCGCAAGCCCGCGAACTGCAACTCGCCCTCAACGGCCGCTCCGGCGACCTCGCCGATGTGCGGGTCCGCAAGGCGGTGCTCGCGCTGCTCGACCCCGCCCTGCTGGCGACGGTCGGCGCACAGACCGGCGGTTGGGTCGAACCTGCACGCGCACAAGTACTTTCGCCGTCGAGTCCCGGTTATGTGCCCACCGCGCCGCCGCGGATGAGCGCCGAGGAGGCGTTCGCGCTGCTGGCCGAGGCCGGTTACGGTCGCGCACCCGAGGCGACGCAGACCAATTCGCCCACCTCGCCCGCGCCGCGTCCGCGCTCGGTGGCGCGCAACGGCAAGGGGCTGTCGGTGCGGATCGGCGCCGTCACCGAGGACGCGTCGGCGCTGGCCGTGGCCAATACCGCCGCCGACCAATTGCGCAGTGCCGGAATCGATGCCACCGTGCGCGGCCTCGCCGCCGACGAGCTGTACGGCAAGGACCTCACCGAATCCGCCGTCGACGCCATCGTCGGCTGGGAGCTGGCAGGCGGCGACCCGGCCAACGCGCTGGCCTCCCGCTACGGCTGTGCGCCGGTCGAACCGGCCCCTGCCGAAGGCCCCGCACTGGCCGCGGCCGAGGCATATCGTAAGGCGCCGAGCAATATCGGCGGTGTGTGCGACCCGACCCTGCAGCCGTCGATCGACGAGGCCCTGCGTGGCTTCGAGGTGCCGCGGATCCTGTCCGAAGCCGAGCCGCGGCTGTGGGAACTGGCGACGGTGTTGCCGATCGTCCAGGACAACGTCGTCGCCGCGGCAGGCCCGCGCGTCGACGGTGTATCGCTCTCGGGTGCCATTCAGGTCGGCATCTTCGGCGATACCGCGCAGTGGCGGAGGATCCCGTGATCCACGCGATCGGGCCGGTTCCCGTTGCCGCACAGAATAATTGGTGGTGTGCTGCTACTGGATCGATATCCGTTGCGGCACAAGATGACTGGCGGTGGATTCGATGACAGATACCGGCGGCCTGCTCCTGGTTCACGCACACCCGGATGACGAAACCCTCACCACGGGCGGAACTATCGCGCACTACCGCGCCCGTGGTGTCCCGGTGACGGTGGTGACCTGCACGCTCGGCGAGGAAGGCGAGGTCATCGGTGAACGGTGGTCGCGCCTGGTCGCCGCCGAAGCCGATCAGCTCGGTGGTTACCGCATCGCCGAACTCACCGCCGCGCTGGCGGCCTTGGACGCGGGTGAGCCGTGGTTTCTCGGCGGTCCCGGCCGGTGGCGCGATTCCGGCATGGCAGGCACGCCGTCGGCGGCGAACCCGCGGGCCTTCGTGAACTCCGGTGATGCCGCGGTCGACGAGCTCGTCGCGGTGATCCTCGAACTGCGGCCCCAGGTCGTCGTCACCTACGACCCGCGCGGCGGCTACGGCCACCCCGACCACATTCGCGCGCACGAGATCACCACCGCGGCCGTCGCGGCCGCCGCCGAGCAGGGCTGGGACGCTCCGAAGTTCTACTGGACCGTCACCGACGGCGACCTGCTCCGCCAGCACACCGCCGCACTGGCCCGCCGTACCGTCGACGAGCTGCCGGGCGCACTGCCCGCGGGCTGGCGGCTACCGGTCGAAGCCGAACTGGCCGCCATGTCCACCGGTGGCGTGACCACCGTGGTCGATGTCTCCGACGTGGTCTCGGCCAAGCGTGCCGCCATGCGCGCGCACGCCACCCAGGTCACCGTCGCACCGAGTGGCCGGGAATTCGCTCTGTCGAACAACATCGCGCTGCCGGTGCTGCCGGAGGAACACTTCACCCTGGTGCGCGGCAAGCGTGGCCCTGTGGGGGCCGACGGCTTCGAGCACGACCTGTTCGCCGGTCTCGATTGAGTCGCTAGCCACAGGGTTGCCATCGCGGCCCGTTGTGGTTGCCGGTACCGTTCCGGTGTCCGCGTTCTCGGGTGTTTTCGCACGATGGGTGGCGTGTCATGACCGCTGTGGGTGATCGACCGGAACTCGACGCCGAGGACGCGGGGTACCACAAGTCCCTCGGCAGACGTCAGCTGATGATGATCGCCATCGGCGGCGCGATCGGCACCGGCCTGTTTCTCAGTTCCGGCGGCAGGCTGGCCAGCGCGGGGCCGACACTGTGGATCGTCTACGCGGTGTGCGGGGTGTTCGTGTTCTTCATCCTGCGCGCACTGGGCGAGCTGGTACTGCACCGCCCGACGTCGGGTTCGTTCGTCTCCTACGCGCGCGAATTCCTCGGCGAGAAGGCAGCTTTCGTCGCGGGCTGGATGTACTTCCTGAACTGGTCGATGACCGGGATCGCCGACTCCACCGCCATCGCACTGTATTTCCACTACTGGCAGCCGATGACCTCTGTGCCGCAATGGGTGCTGGCGCTGATCGCCCTGGTGATCGTGCTGATCGTGAACCTGGTGAGCGTCAAGGCATTCGGTGAGCTGGAGTTCTGGGCGGCACTGGTGAAGGTGACCGCACTGTGTGCCTTCCTGATCATCGGCACGGTATTCCTGTTGGGGCGCTTCACTATTCGCGGCGAGCCCACCGGTCCGCCGATGATTGCCGAGCACGGAGGCATGTTCCCGACCGGCATCCTGCCGCTGGTGCTGGTCACTTCCGGGGTGATCTTCGCCTATGCCGCAGTCGAATTGGTCGGTACGGCGGCGGGGGAGACCAAGGATCCAGAGAAGCTGATGCCGCGTGCGATCAACTCGGTGATCGTGCGGATCGCGGTGTTCTACGTCGGGTCGCTGCTGCTGCTCGGGCTGCTGATGCCGTACACGGCCTATCACGCGGGGGAGAGCCCGTTCGTCACGTTCTTCGCCGCGCTCGGCGTGCCCGGCATCGGCTCGCTGATGAACATCGTGGTGCTCACCGCGGCGTTCTCCAGTCTCAACGCTGGCCTGTATTCGACCGGCCGGATCCTGCGTTCGATGTCGATGCGCGGTAGCGCGCCACGGTTCACCGCGGTGATGAGCGGCCACGGCGTGCCCTACGGCGGCATCCTGCTCACCTTCGGTATCGCGCTGCTCGGAGTGGCGCTCAACGGGTTCGTGCCGGATCAGGCGTTCGAGATCGTGTTGAACGTGGCCTCGCTCGGCATCCTGTCGTCGTGGGCCACCATCGTGCTGTGTCAGCTGCGCATGTGGCGGATGTGGAAGCGGGGGGAGATCGAGCGGCCCGCGTTCCGGATGATCGGCGCGCCGTACACCGGGTGGGCGACGCTGGCCTTCCTGTTCACCGTGCTGGTCCTGATGGCGATCGACCGGCCGGTGGGCACGTGGACGGTGGCGAGCCTGTTGATCATCGTGCCCGCGCTGCTGATCGGCTGGCGGTTCTCCAGGGCGCGCGCGGCGCAGCGGGCGGGTTCGGCCGAATAGACTCACGCCCATGGTGACCGATCACGATCAGCCCACCGCCGTGCTGCGGTCCGCGCGCCTGCCCCGCGTGGCGGATCCGCTGATCGCGGGACTGATCGTCGTGCTGCTGCTCCTCGACGCACTGATCACCCTGGCCGTCGAAGTGCTGTTCCTGCCCACCTATATCGGCTCGTTCCCCTTTCCCGCGGTGGCGCTGCTGGCCGCGCCGATCAATATCGCCCTGGTCTACGGCATGGAATCGGTGACCGACCGGATCGGGTTCACCTTCGCCCCGATCGTGGTGTGGGTGTTCGGGTTCCTGGTCTGCGCCACGCGCGGGCCCGGCGGTGACATCATGCTCGGCAGCGACGGGCGCACCCTGCTGCTGTTCGCCTGCGGCGTGCTCGCGCCCGCGGGCTACCTGTATTACCGCTCGAACGCCCGCTAGCTGGGGGTCTTCTGCCAGGGCCATCGGCCGGTCAGTTCGAGTTCGAGCGAGTAGCTCAGGAACGTCCGCACCAGCACGATCAAGGCCAGTACGCCGACGCTGGTGAAGGTCGGGGCGATGGCGACCGTGCGGATGATGTCGGCGGCGACCAGGAATTCCAGACCGAGCAGAATCGCCCGGCCGAGGCCGCGCCGATAGGTGCGATAGGCGAGGTCGAAATCCTGGCGGCCTGCCAGTTGCCGCAGGAACCGGATCGTGCCGACCAACCCGCCGATGACGATCGCCGCGACACCCGCCGCGTCGAGCACCTGTCCTGCGGTCTCGATTACCTCGGTGAACTGCACGACACACCCCTTGCGTCAGCGGCACGGCGATCGTGTGGAACGCTACGCCGCATTGCGGCACCACGCCGCTATCGGGGTTCGGCGGGTCTGTGCACCGTCGTGGGGGTCGGTCGCGAGTAGCGGTCTCGCGGTCGATTCAGCGTTTGCCGAGTCGTCCCGGGGTGACCGTCTCGATCAGTTCGGCGGCCTGCTCGATCGGGATGTCGACCACCGAATAGGCCTTCTTGCCCGCGGCCGTTGCCGCGACGACGGTCGCCAGGCCCGCGCGGCGTTGCCAGAAGGTCTGACGCACGGTCCAGCCGATGATGCCCGGTGCTTCGAGACAGTCGCGATTGCGATCGAGGCTGCCCCGGCGGGTGATCAGCCAGGTCGGGCCGGTGGTTCCCGGAAGCACGCGATGGCCGAGGCCTCGATAGCGGTCTTCGGCGAGCGCGGCCATGATCAGGGCGAAGACCACCGGCAACGTCCAGGTCCACGCCGGTAGGTGACCGCCCGCGATCGTGATGGCGAGCATGGCGACGATGATGCCGCCGACAGGCCACGCGGCGCGGGTGTAGCGGCGACGGCGGGCAGCGGGGCCGTGCAGGTGCAAGTCGATGGTGCCGAGGGTGGTGCCGGTGATGGGTTGTGGGGCAGTCGAATTCTCGGGGTTGGGTCGGCGGCGGGTGCGCAATAGTTCGTCGAGGGTTTGTTCGACGGCGGTGCGTGGGGCCTGGGGGAGGATCTTCTGGCGGGGGTTCTCGCCGGTCATGATCATTTCGAGCTGGGCAGCGTGTGCGGCGCGCAGCAGGAGTGGTTCGTTGAGGGTGGCGCCGCGGAAACGGGCCAAGTCGAGGGTGATCTGGCGGGTGGTGAACAGGCCGTGGCGCAGGTGCAGGGTGGTGCCGTTGTCGAGCACGCGCAGGCGGTACCAGGTGGCGAGGTATTGGGCGCAGGCCGCCAGGCTCACCAAAACCAGTGACAGCACGGTCAATCCGACGATCACGATGGTGACCCCGGCCGCACTGTCGTCCCCGAGCCCTTGCACCGCAGAGCTTTTCGAGATCACTTCGATGAGCCCGTACTGCCCCGCGAGCCCCACGATCGGCGCGAAGATCGCGAGCCCGGTCAGCGACAACGGCGCGTACCGCACCCACGCCGGCTGCCAGTGCCCGATCTCCACACCGGATTCCGCGCTCTGGTCCGGTGACGAAACCTGCACGTCCTCCGGCGCGTGTCGCGCTGTGTGCGAGAGCAATTCGGCCCGCAAAGTAGGAATCCGACTCGTGTCGAGCGCGTCGAGCTTGAATTCCTCGCCCTTGGCGGCCTGATTTCCAGTCCCGATCGCCAGCACCGCCAGCCCCAGAACCCGGTGCAGCAGATCGGCTTCCACATCCACCGACCGAATCCGCGGCCGCGGCACCGACAAGGTCCGGCGCGCCACGATCCCACTGCGCAACTGCACATGATCACCGTCGATCCGATACGACGTGGTGAACCACCGCGCCACGCCGAACGCCGCGACCAGCGACACCGGGATCAGACTCCACAGCGGATTTCCGCTGGTGGTGCCGACGATGATCGTGCCGAGCAGCACCGGAATGTATTTCACGATCTCGGTCACCGGATACACCAGCAGCATGCGTGGGTCCAGCCGCTGCCACGCGGTCTCGGTGCTGGTCACGTCGCGTCCCCGCGGTGCTGGGCGGCGATGGCGGTCAACCGCAGCACCGTCTCCTCGGCCACCGGCAGATCCAGGGCACTGATCTTCACCGCCCCCGCCGACGACGCGGTGGTCACCGTGACGGTCGCCAACCCCAGCATCCGTTCCAGCGGCCCACGCTCGGTGTCCACGGTCTGCACCCGCGAGATCGGCGCGACCCTCGAGTCCTGATCCAGCCACCCCACCCGCGTGTACACGGCCTCATCGGTGACCTCCCACCGATGCACCGCGTACCGCCACGCCGGAATCACCACGATCCCGACCACCGCGAGCGCCACGACCGCCAGCCCGGCGACCGCCTGCCACCCACGATGCCCGTCGTCGAGCACCGCCCACACCGTGAGCGCCACGATCGCGATGACGATCCCGATCACGTTCTCCAACGCCCACAGCAGCTTGGCCTTGGAACTCGGACGCCAGGCCGGTTCGGCCAGAATGGTGGAGCGCGGCAACGACATGCTGACCATGCTTCCATGCCGGTCCGACGAGTTCACCCGCTCGGGAATACCCGCGGTCACACCCGAGGTTGTCGTCGGACAAGGACGACCACGCCGCGCCCGCCGGGAGCGGCGTGAGCAGCCGACCACACGTCCGGGAGAGAAGTAGCGCATGATCGACGGGGTGAGCGACCTTCCGAAGCCGAGCGTTCCGATGCCGCCGCCGAATCCCGCCGCGATGCGCCGGGCCCTGCGCCGGGCCCGCGACGGCGTCACGTTGAACGTCGACGAGGCCACCGTCCTGCTCCACGCCACCGGCGACGACCTCGTCGACCTGTGCGCCAGTGCGGCACGGGTTCGCGACGCCGGTCTGGAATCGGCGGGCCGACCCGCCACGATCACCTATTCGCGCAATGTGTTCATCCCGCTCACCAAGCTGTGCCGGGACAAGTGTCACTACTGCACGTTCGTCACGGTGCCGGGCAAGCTGCGCGCCGAGGGCAAGGGCATGTTCCTCGAACCCGACGAGGTCCTCGAGATCGCCCGCCAGGGTGCCGCGTTGGGATGCAAGGAAGCGCTGTTCACCCTCGGTGACCGGCCGGAGGACCGCTGGCCCGAGGCCGCGCAGTGGCTCGACGAACGCGGCTACGACTCCACCCTCGACTACCTGCGCGCCGTGTCCATCCTCGTGCTCGAGGAAACCGGTCTGCTGCCGCATCTGAACCCCGGCGTGATGAGCTGGAACGAGATCTCGCGCCTCAAGCCCGTCGCCCAGTCCATGGGCATGATGCTCGAGACCACCGCCACCCGGCTGTTCACCGACAAGGGCGAATGCCATTACGGCAGTCCCGACAAGGACCCCGCGGTCCGGCTGCGTTCGATCACCGACGCGGGCAGGCTCTCGGTGCCCTATACCACCGGCATCCTGGTCGGCATCGGGGAGAATCTCACCGAGCGGGCCGAGTCGATCATGGCTATTCGCAAGCAGCACAGGGAGTTCGGGCACATCCAGGAAGTGATCGTGCAGAACTTCCGGGCCAAGAACGACACCGCCATGCGCGATGTGCCCGACGCGGGCGTCGAGGAGTTCCTGGCGACCGTCGCGGTGACGAGACTGCTTCTCGGACCGGATGTTCCGGTGCAGGCACCGCCGAACCTGGTGTCGCACAGTGATTGCCGGGCGTTGATCGACGCGGGCATCGATGACTGGGGTGGGGTGTCGCCGGTGACGGTCGATCACGTCAATCCCGAACGTCCGTGGCCGAACCTGGATACCCTGCGCGAGATCACCGAGGCGGCCGGGTTCACCCTCGTCGAACGCACCTCCGCGCACCCGAAATATGTTCGCGCGGGACATCCTTGGATCGATCCGCGTATCGGCGCGCACGTCGACGCGCTCACCGACCCCGCGACCGGGCTGGCCAGGCCCGATGTCATGCCGGTCGGTCTGCCGTGGCAGGAACCGGATGAGTCGTGGGATTCCGTCGGCCGCGTCGACCTGAACACCGCCATCGACACCGAGGGCCGAAACACCGACAGCCGCAGCGATTCCGGGCTCGGTCAAGAGGTTGTCGGCGCGTTCGGTGACTGGGAGACGATTCGCGAACACGCTCGTGACCTGGCCGTCGTCGCGCCGGAGCGTCTGGATTCCGAAGTGCTCGACGCCCTGCGAGCCGCCGAGAAGGACCCGGCCGGTCTCACCGACGACCAGTACCTCGCGTTGGCGACCGCCGACGGTGCGAATATGGAAGCTGTTGCAGCACTGGCTGATTTGCTAAGGCGCGAGGTCTCCGGTGACGAGGTCACCTACGTCGTCAACCGCAATATCAACTTCACCAACATCTGCTACACCGGCTGCCGCTTCTGCGCCTTCGCTCAGCGCAAGGGCGACGCCGACGCGTTCACCTTGAGCACCGACGAGGTCGCCGATCGCGCGTGGGAAGCCCACGTCGACGGCGCCACCGAGATCTGCATGCAGGGCGGCATCGACCCGGAACTGCCCGTCACCGGCTACGCCGACCTGGTCCGCGCCATCAAAGCGCGCGTCCCGGAGATGCACGTCCACGCGTTCAGCCCGATGGAGATCGTCAACGGTGCCTCCCGGGGCGGCCATAGCATCCACGACTGGCTCTCGGCGCTCAAGGAGGCCGGATTGGGTTCGATCCCCGGAACGGCCGCCGAAATCCTCGACGACGAGGTCCGCTGGGTGCTCACCAAGGGCAAACTCCCCACTTCGGCCTGGATCGAGGTCATCACCACCGCGCACAAACTGGGCATCCCGTCGAGCTCGACGATGATGTACGGGCATGTGGACAACCCGAAGCACTGGGTCGGCCACCTGCGGGTCCTGCGCGGCATCCAGGACGAAACCGGCGGCTTCACCGAGTTCGTGCCACTCCCGTTCGTCCACCAGAGCGCGCCGCTCTACCTCGCAGGCGCCGCTCGCCCCGGCCCGACCAACCGCGACAACCGCGCCGTCCACGCCCTGGCCCGCATCATGCTCCACGGCCGCATCCACAACATCCAGACCAGCTGGGTGAAACTGGGCACCCTCGGCACCCAGGCCATGCTCACCGGCGGCGCCAACGACCTCGGCGGCACCCTGATGGAGGAAACCATCTCCCGCATGGCCGGCTCCCAACACGGCTCCGCCAAAACCGTCGCCGAACTCACCGAGATCGCCGCGGGTATCGGTCGCCCGGTCCGCGAACGAACCACGACCTATGGGGCCATCGAGCATGCCCCGCGAGCACTGCCGCTGACAGTCAGCTGATCGCGCCCGGTTTTCTCTGGTCAAGGGACCGCGCCGGGCGTAAAGTTGGCGTCAATGAAGGCATTGGCGCCAATGACTGCACCGGGAGGGTTGTGATGGCGAGGTTGACGGTTCGTGATCTGCCCGACGATGTGCGGGAGGCGTTGCGGGTGCGCGCCGCGCAGCACGGGCGCAGTACCGAGGCGGAGGTGCGGCAGATCTTGATCGATGTCGTGTTCCCCACGGTGCAGGTGGAACTCGGCTCGCTGCTCGCCGATATCGGCCGCGAGGTGACCTTGACCGACGACGAGGTCGACCAGCTCACCGCGCGCGACAAGACCCCCGCCGCGCCGCTGGAGTTCGGATGATCATCCTCGATACCAACGTGGTCTCCGAACCGCTGCGCACCGCACCCGATCCTCGCGTGGTGAAGTGGCTCGACGATCAACCGCTACACACCCTGTACCTGTCCGCGGGGACGGTCGCCGAGATTCGCTTCGGTATCGCGGCGATGCCGGCGGGCAGGCGCCGTGACCTGCTTTCGGAGCGGGTGGAGACGAAGGTGCTGCCGCTTTTCAGCGGTCGCATCCTTGCCTTCGACCTCGCGGTATCGGAGTCCTACGCGAAACTCATGGCGAGGGCGCGGGCCGCCGGGCAGGCCATTGCTCCCGCCGACGGCTACATCGCCGCGACGGCGCTGGACGCGGGCATGTCGGTAGCGACGCGGGACGGCGTACCGTTCGTGGCAGCGGGGGTGCCGGTGATCGACCCCTGGGCATGACTGCGTCACAACATAGTTAGGGCAGGCTGACCTGGGAGTAATGTGGGCGGTCGGGATAGTGTTTCGGGGGCGGAGTAACCCCGCAGGTGAGGACAGACTAGGAGAACGGCAGTGCCGTACATCATCGCTGAACCGTGCGTTGACGTGAAGGACAAGGCGTGCATCGAGGAATGCCCCGTGGATTGCATCTACGAGGGCGGTCGCATGCTCTACATCCAACCCGACGAGTGCGTGGACTGTGGTGCGTGTGAGCCGGTCTGCCCCGTAGAGGCGATCTTCTACGAGGACGACACTCCGGACCAGTGGAGCGGTTACATCAACGCCAACGTCGACTTCTTCAACGAGCTGGGATCCCCCGGTGGCGCGACCAAGGTCGGTGTGGTCGATTTCGACCCCGCCTTCATCAAGGCGCTGCCCCCGATGGCCGAAGAGTGAGCGCGGGGGTGCCCACGCGTGGCCGTGTGAGCAGTCTGCTGCCTGATTTCCCGTGGGACACGATCGCCGCGGTGAAGCAGAAGGCGGCCGCTCATCCGGGTGGTCTGGTCGATCTGTCCGTCGGTACGCCGGTGGACCCCGTCGATCCGGTGATCCGGGCGGCACTGGGCTCGGTCGCGTCCGTGCCCGGATACCCGACCACGCACGGCACCCCTGAGCTGCGCTCCGCCGCCGTCGCGGCGCTGGCGCGCAGATTCGGCGTCACCGGCGTCGATCCGGCGGCGGTGCTGCCGGTGATCGGCACCAAGGAACTCATCGCCGGGCTGCCCAGGCTGCTAGGGCTGGGCCCCGACGATCTGGTGGTGATCCCCGAGATCGCCTACCCGACCTACGAGGTCGGCGCGCTGCTGGCGGGCGCGAAGCCTTGGCGCGCAGACGGTCTCACCCAGATCGGCCCGCAGAACCCGGCGCTGATCTTCGTGAACTCGCCCTCGAACCCCACCGGCAAGGTGCTGCCCATCGAGCACCTGCGCAAGGTGGTAGCGTTCGCTCGCGAGCGCGGCGCGATCGTCGCCTCCGACGAGTGCTACCTGGGCTTGACCTGGGAGGGCGAGGCCGTCTCGATCCTCGACCCGCGCGTCTGCGACGGCGACCACACCAACCTGCTTGCCATCCACTCCCTGTCGAAGACCTCGAACCTGGCCAGCTACCGCGCCGGTTTCGTGGCAGGCGATCCCGAGTTGGTGGCCGAACTGCTCGAGGTGCGCAAGCACTCGGGCATGATCATGCCGTTCCCGATCCAGGCCGCGATGACCGCCGCGCTCAGCGACGACGTGCACGAGGCCGAACAGCGCGAGCGTTACCGCGCCCGCCGCGACATCCTGCGAAAAGCCTTGCAGCAAGCAGGCTTCCGCATCGACTTCTCCGAAGCCGGTCTCTACCTGTGGGCTACGCGCGGCGAACCGTGCCGCGTCACCCTCGACTGGCTGGCCGACCGTGGAATCCTCGCGGCCCCAGGCGATTTCTACGGCCCCCGTTCGCCCGAACATGTGCGTATCGCACTGACCGCCACCGACGAGCGCATCGCCCAGGCCGTCGAACGCCTGTCCTGAGCCGTACGCAGCCCAGGTGGTCCGAACTCGCCGCAGTTAGGGTCAGGCGGTCGGCGTGACATCGGATCGAAAGGCTTGCAACGAATGCACGGGGTGGAGTTCGAGGCGGGCACGGTGTTCGCGGGGTATCGGATCGACCGGCTGCTCGGCCGGGGCGGCATGGGCACCGTCTATCTCGCGGCGCATCCGCGACTGCCGCGCCGGGTCGCGCTGAAACTGCTGAATCGCGAACTGTATTCGGATCACGAGGTGCGCGGCAGGTTCGAACGCGAGGCCGATGTGTCGGCGCACCTGGACCATCCCGGCATCGTATCGGTGCTCGATCGCGGCGTCGAAAACGGCCTGATGTGGATCTCCATGCAGTACGTCGACGGCACCGACGCCTCGGTGTTCCGCCACGAACCGATGGACCCCGCCCGTGCGGTCGGCATCATCGCTCAAACCGCCGACGCTTTGGACTACGCCCACGAGCGCGGCGTTCTGCACCGAGATGTGAAGCCCGCCAACATCTTGCTGGCCCCCACCCGCACCGGCGACCGCGTCCTGCTCACCGACTTCGGCATCGCCCGACTGCGCGGCGACGCCCGCCAACTCACCCGCACCGGCGCCTTCCTCGCCACCCTCGCCTACGCGTCCCCCGAACAGCTCTCGGGCACCCTGGTCGATCACCGCTCCGACCAGTACTCGCTCGGCTGCACGCTGTTCACGCTGCTTACGGGCGAAAGCCCCTTTCCCGCAGACAATCCCGGTGCGGTCGTCGCAGCTCACCTGACCAAACCGGTGCCGCGCGCCGCTGCCGTGGTCGGTGACCTGCCACCCGGAATCGACGAGGTGATCGCGCGGGCGATGGCGAAAGATCCTGCCGAAAGATTCAGCAGCTGTTCGGCCTTCGCGCACGCGGCGACAGCGGCGAGTGCATCCGGGACGCCCCAGCCTGCCGGTCACGGCGGCGGACTGGAGGGTGCCGTTGCGATGAGCGCACCCGGGACCCTCCAGCCGGGCGGTCAGGAACGTTGGTCGGCGCGCACGGAGGTGGGCGCGCCCGGTCGGACACTGATCGGTCCACCGGATTCTGCGCAGCAGCCGAGTGCGCAGCGCGCGACGGCCGCCGAACCCGTTAGCGGAGTATCTGTTTCGAGCGCCGGCTCCAACATGCCGACGACTCGCGCCGTGCCGCAGGTTCGGTCCGAACCGCTCGGGTCAGCTCGTCCGCATCGTGCGGTGTCCTCGCGGTGGCGGGTGCTGGCGGTGAGCCTGATCGTGCTCGCGATGGTCGCCGGGGTCGGCGTCATCGGCGTCGGCGCGATCTACTGGAAGTTTGTGCGCCCCAACCGAATGGCTCCAGCACCGAACTGGGGTGAGCACGCGTCGGTAGCAGCGGGCTTTACCGAGTTGATCCCGTCCGGACCGACCGGACGCGGCTGGCGGGAAGCCACCTGCTTCGCGACCCCGTCGCTGGTCGTGCTTCCCGGCGACCCGGCCCCACTGCGCCAGATCACCTGCACCGATGTCGACGGCCGCACCGCCTGGTACACCGAATTCCCGACCACCGCCGACGCCGACGCCTACCTCACCCGCCACACCACCGAAGACACCACCCGCGAGCTCCCCGGCACCAGCGTCACCGCCTACCGCCCCCGCGACCCCGCCGCACCGTTCACCCTCGCCGCCCGAGAACACAGCAACCCACTCAGCGCGAACACGGTCGTAGAGGTGTCGTGGCCGGATCATTCCTACGACGAAGCCCGCGACAGCTGGTGGCAGCAAGCCCCCTTCTGACTGTGACACCATCGATGGCGATGGACGAGTTGGATGCCAGGCTGCGCCGAATCGGACAGCACCCCTTTCGCGCGAAGTTCCGGCTCTACGGCCGGGACCGGGCGATAGTCGATCTGCGCGGTATCGTCACCGTCCGCAAGCATGCCGAGGAGCTGATCGCCACCCGGTTGGCCCCCGCCGAACCCCGCAATGACGGCAAGCAAACGCCCTATCGCGGGCATCCCGTGTTCGTGGCGCAACACGCGACCGCGACGTGCTGTCGCACCTGCCTGTCGAAGTGGCACGACATCCCGGCCGGTCATGCTCTCACGGACGCCGAGCGAGGCTATGTCGTCGACGTGATCTGCCGCTGGATCACCGCCCAGTACGTCCCCGCCCAACCCCCGCCCTGAACCGCGCGCCCAGCCGGTGAGACGAGCACGGTTAGCGCGGGGTGACCCTTGTCAGATGAGGGGCTTGCCTCGGCGGTTGCGGCGGCGCATGTCGGCGAGGCAGGCGTTGAAGGGGAAGTTGCGGATGGGGCGGGGCATCTGGCCCCAGATGGTGCCGGTGGTGCGAAGTAGGCGGTTGAGGCGGCGTTCGTCGGTGGGGGTCCAGGACAGGCCGAGTTCGTCGCGGATGTGTTGGGGGAGTAGGCCGGTGGTGAACCAGCGGTGGAAGCGGGCGAGGAGTAGACGCAGGGGTGGGGTGACCATTTTCAGGTCGAGCAGCCGGTCGAAGTAGGCCTTGATGGTGGGGTCGACGCTGGTTTGTGGCAGGTGTTCGGCCCAGTAGGCGGCGAAGGCGGCGCGGTCGGCGGGCCACATCTCGCGCGGGACCTGGAGGGTGGTGGCGAGGTGGTGGGCGTAGTCGTAGAAGTCGTCGGCGATGGTGTCGTCGACGGGGCCGTAGATGCGGTCCATCACGTCGATCGAGCCCCAGTACAGGCAGGCCGCCACCCACAGCTGCAGGTTCTTGTCGAAGGCGTTGTATTTCACGGGGCTGTCGGCGGTGGAGTGGACGTGGCGGTGCGCGCCGTTGATGGCAGTGCGGTAGGCCTCGCGGTCGGCGTCGGTGCCCATCAGTGCCACCGACAGGTAGGTGAGCGTGGTCCGGGTGCGCTTGACCGGGTGCAACATGATGCTGCCGCTGTGCACCGTCGATTCCGCGACGCCGTAGCCGACGGGAGCCAGGCTGAGCTGCATGATCACATTGGCGGTCGCGCCGTAGAAGGCGGCGGCGCCGTCGATGTAGTCGCGGATGTCGAAGGGTACCGGTTCGGATTGCTGTGAACGTGAGCGCGACAGGATGGTCATCGTTGACCCCGTTTTCGTCGAAGAGAGCGTGAGAGAGTTATACGTTGAATGTCTCATCATGTCGCCGGGGTGTCAACGGAGGCGGCGGCAGCAGGCGCCGAACCGCGTCGCGTTAGCGTTGACGGATGCCCTATGGTCCGCCGCTGCTGCTCGCGTCACTGAATCCGGCCGCCGTCGCCGCCGGGGATGACATTCCCGACGCCGTCACCATCGATGATGCCACTCTGTCGCGCAGTGATCTGCTGGGTTCGGCAACCTCGGTGGCGGAACGGATCGCCCGCGCCGACCGCGTCGCCGTGCTGGCCGAACCGACGCTGCGCACCGTGATCGCCGTGGTGGGCTGCCTGATCGCCGGGGTGACCGTGGTTCCGGTGCCGCCGGACGCGGGAGTCGCCGAACGCGCGCACATGCTGCGCGACTCGGGTGCGCAGGCCTGGCTGGGTGCGGCGCCGGACGACGCGGATCTACCGGTGGTACCGGTGCGACTGCACGCGCGTTCATGGCACACCTATCCCGAACCCGCCCCTGCGGCAACCGCTTTCATCCTCTACACCTCGGGCACCACCGGCGCGCCTAAAGGTGTGATGCTCAGTCGCGGCGCGATCGCCGCCGGACTCGACGCCCTCGCGGACGCATGGGCGTGGACGAGGAAAGACACACTGGTACACGGACTTCCTCTGTTCCACGTGCACGGGCTGATCCTCGGTCTCCTCGGGCCGTTGCGGTTCGGAAGCCCGGTGATCCACACCGGCAAGCCGACCCCTGAGGCCTACGCGGCGGCGGGCGGCAGCCTGTACTTCGGGGTGCCGACAGTGTGGTCACGCGTGGTCGAAAAGCCGGAACTGGCAAAGGAACTGGGCAAGGCGCGGCTGCTGGTCTCGGGCAGTGCGCCGCTGCCGGTGCCGGTGTTCGAGAAGCTGGCCGAGCTCACCGGGCAGCCGCCGGTGGAGCGGTACGGGATGAGCGAAACCATGATCACGCTGTCCACCCGGGCAGACGGCGAGCGCAGGCCGGGCTGGGTCGGCACGCCGGTGCGCGGGGTGGAGACGAGGCTGCGTGACGAAGCGAGCGAGCCAGTTCCGCACGACGGTACGAGTATCGGTGGCCTGCAGGTTCGCGGGCCGATGCTGTTCGACGGCTACCTGAACCGACCCGACGCCACCGCGCAGGACTGGACCGAGGACGGCTGGTTCCGCACCGGCGACGTCGCGGTGATCGACCCCGACGGCTTCCACCGCATCGTCGGGCGCGAGTCGATCGACCTCATCAAATCCGGCGGCTACCGCATCGGCGCTGGCGAGATCGAGACGGCGCTGCTCGGCCATCCGGCGGTCGCCGAAGTAGCCGTGGTCGGACTGCCCGATGCCGATCTCGGCCAGCGGATCGTGGCCTTCGTCGTCGCGCGCGACGGGGGCTCCGACGCACTCGGTGACGAGCTGACTGCCTATGTGGGCGAACAGCTTTCGGCCCACAAGCGCCCGCGGGAGGTCCGCTTCGTGGATTCGCTGCCGCGTAATGCGATGGGCAAGGTGCAGAAGAAGCTACTGGCTTGATCCCGGAATCCGTACAGCGCTGAGCTTTTCGGGGTTGCGCATGCTGTACAGCGCGGTGACGACACCTCCGCTGACCTCGATGGACGTCACCTGATCGAGCACACCGTCGACGGTCGCCAGAATCGAGGGCATCGCGTTGTAGATGCCGAAGTACACCCCCATCTCGCCCATCCGCTGCCCCTTGGCGAGCAGACCGATGACCAGCCTGGCCACCTTGTCCTGGCCGAGCACCGGTCGCCGCACGGCGTTCACCACCCCGCCACCGTCGCCGAGGAACACCACGTCGGGAGCGAGCACGTCCATCAGCGCCTGCACATTGCCGGTGGCGGCGGCGATCGAGAACCGCTCCACCACCGACTGCGCCTCGGCGGGGGTGGCTATCGCGGTGTGGCGCTGCGCGTGCACCCGGTCGCGGGCGCGCTGATTGAGTTGGCGCACAGCCGCTTCCGACTTGTCCACCGCCGCCGCGATCTCCGAGTAATCGAACGCGAACACCTCGCGCAACACGAACACCGCACGCTGCAGCGGCGTCAGCTTCTCGAACACCAGCAGCATCGCGGTGGTCACCGCCTCGCCGGTCAGCACATGCTCGACCCCGCCCTCGGCCTCGGTGGCCAAGGGCTCGGGCAACCACGGCCCGATGTACTCCTCGCGTCGGCGCGCGGCTGAGCGCAGCACGCCCAATGCCTGCCGCGTGACGATCTGGGCGAGGTAGGCCCGCGGATTGTCGATCAGTGCCAGGTCGACCCCGCGCCAGAGCAGGTAGCTGTCGTGCAGGACGTCTTCGGTGTCGACCACCGAGCCGAGGATCTCGTAGGCGATCGAGAACAGCAGTCGCCGGTTCTCGGTGAAGGTGTGCTCGATCGCCGTCTCACGAATCACCGCTTCGGACCCCGCAACCACACGGTGTTGCCGGTGCGGGAGGCGGTGGCGGCGAAGCGGCACACGCGTTCTTTGACGAACGCCGCGATCGGTCCGCTGACGAACAACCGAGACGCCGTGTCCGCGCGGTCGGTGACCTGCTGCAACCCGTCGTGCCTGCCGAGGCTGATCCCCTGCCCGACGTAACCCAGCGAAAAGGGCTGCGGCTCACGTCCTTTGATCATCCGCACCAGTGTATTGGCGGCGTGAGCACCCTGGGGTGCTGCCGTGGCGCACGCCATCCGCATGCCGGGCACCGCCGCGCAGTCGCCGACCGCGAAGATCCGGGGGTCGCTCACGCTACGCAGAGTGGCGTCGACCAGGGCCCTGCCGTCGGCGTCGACGGCCAGTCCGCTGCGCGCGGCGAGGTCGGGTACCGCGGAGAACATCGCCCAGAGCGTGAGGTCGGAGTCGAGTTCGGCGCCCGAGCCCAACCGCAGGGTCGTCCCGTCGATCTCGATGACCTGATCGGCCACGATGTCGGCGGTCAATCGGCCGAGCGTGCTGCGCACATGCCGCTGCGCACCGGTCGACAGCGAACCCGCCACTGTATCGCTCACCAGTCGCACGCGCAGGTAGGGCCGGGCCTCGGCGAGCTCGGCCGCGGTCTCGATCCCGGTGAGACCTCCACCGATCACCGTGACGATCCCGCCCGCGGCCAGCGCCTCCAGCGCGGTCCGTGCCTGTTCGGCTCCCTCCCAGGTGCCGACCGGGATCGCGCCGGGAAGCGGGTTCGCGGTGCTGCCCGTCGCGAGAATCACCGAGTCGAATTCCAGGTCGCGACCGTTGTCGAGAGTGACAGTCCCGTCGCCGATCTTGTCCGCGCTGGCGGTCTCGAGCGTGATCCCGGCGGCGAGCATCTCGGTGAGTGGGCGGGCCGCGGTGCCGCTACCCGCGATCTGCTCGTGCAACCGCACCCGTTCGATGAAGTCACCCCGCGGATTGACCACGGTGATATGCGCGTCAGGGGCCTTCTTGCGCAGCCGATTCGCCGCGAGAGTCCCGGCGTACCCTGCCCCGATCACCACGATGTTCATCAGTGCCTCCTGCCATGGATTATGCGTTCGACCATGGGATGCGATGAGAGGCTTCGTTGTGACGGTGACGTCCACCACACCAAAAGGCCCCGTACTCCGCAGAAGTACGAGGCCTTTCGTTATCGCGATGTCAGATCAGGGCTGGCCGGTGAGGTACGCGATCACGGCTTCGCGGAATGCCTCGCCGCCCATCACATAGCCACCGATGAACATGCCCGCGGGAATGGTGACGATCCACAGGAACGGGAAGAGCACGCCGATGAGGCCACCGATCACGATGCCGGGCATGTTCTTCTGGGTCTGGTACATGAAGCGGTCGTAGGCGCTGATGTCCTTCAGCTCCGCGACATCGCTGAGCTTCGCGGAATCCTGCGGCGTCATCGACGCGGCCAGCTTGACGGTGCGACCATCCTGGCTGATCTCGGGGGCGATCGCGATCGGCAGGCCCGCGACCTCCTGACGCAGCGACACCTGGTCCACCGTGGCACCGTCGGTGCCCTTGAGCAGCACGGTGGCGCCGTCGGCGGTGATCTCGAACTTGCCGGCGTCGACGGCCCAGGTGATGGCCTTGTCCGCCGGGGAAATCGTCACGCCCGGACCCGCTGTGGGCTCGACTGCGGGCGCACCGTGTGCGGTGGCCGAGGTGATCCCGACCGCCGCGACGGCCATGAACACCGCAGTACTGATCTTTCCGAACTTCATTCTTGGTGAATCCCTCCGCATTCGCTGCCCCGATCGGGGCACAAGTACGGTAACGAAAACATAAACGCCGACGGCACTTCAAGACCTATCGTCAAGAAACCGCAATGTTTCAGTCGTTGGCGTGCAGGGCGGCATTGAGTTCGACGCCGGTTCCCTTGCGCGCCACCACTTCCACGGCACCGCTGGTGGAATTGCGGCGGAACAGCAGGTTGTCCTGGCCGGACAGGGTCGACGCCTTGACGATCGAACCGTCGGGGCCGGTGACCTTGGTGCCCGCGGTGACGTAGAGGCCCGCCTCGATCACACAGTCGTTGCCCAGCGAGATGCCGAGCCCGGAGTTGGCGCCGAGCAGTGAACGCTCGCCGACCGAGATGACCTGGGTGCCGCCGCCGGACAGGGTGCCCATGATCGACGCGCCACCGCCCACATCGGAGCCGTCGCCGACCACGACGCCGGCCGAAATGCGGCCTTCGACCATCGAGTTGCCTAGGGTGCCCGCGTTGAAGTTGACGAAGCCCTCGTGCATGACGGTGGTGCCCGCGGCCAGGTGCGCGCCGAGGCGGACACGGTCGGCGTCGCCGATGCGCACACCGGCGGGGACCACGTAGTCGACCAGGCGGGGGAACTTGTCGACGCTGAGCACCGTCACCGGGCCGCGGGCGCGCAGCTTCAGGCGGGTCTGCTCGAAGCCATCGACCGCGCACGGGCCGTGGTTGGTCCACACCACATTGCTGAGCAGGCCGAACTGGCCGTCCAGGCTCAGGCCGTGCGGCTGCACGAGTCGGTGCGAGAGCAGGTGCAGGCGCAGGTAGACGTCGTGCGCGTCGATCGGGGCGGCCGACAGGTCCGCGATCGTGGTGCGCACAGCGATCACCTCGACCCCGCGCGCGGAGTCCACCCCGAGCAGCTCGGCGAACTCGCCCGCCTCGGCGGCGTCGAGGCGCTTGGAGCCGGTTTCGGTGAACTCGCCCAGCTCGGGGCTGGGGTACCAGGTGTCGAGGACGGTTCCGTCCGAGGTCACGTTGGCGATGCCGACTGCAGTTGCTCCCTGAATACTCACCCCTCCATCTTGCCGCGCGAGCGTCGGCGAGTGTTCCGCGACCCCTGTGCGTCTGGCCATACGGACTGGCGTAATCACACACTTCGACCGTTCTGAGTCAGTTTTCTGATTGGCGGCGGCCGAATTGCGTGATTACGCCGGTCTGGCCGCCCCGCGGCGGACGCGGTCCGTACTACTCTCGAGATGTGACCCTCGATTTGCGTGCTGATCCCATCCAGTTGACCGCCGCCCTAGTCGACGTGCCGAGCGTTTCGCGCGACGAGGCCAAGATCGCGGATCTGGTCGAGCAGGCATTACGGGAGCAGACCACCGGGTTCGAAGTGGTGCGTCACGGCAACGTGGTGCTGGCGCGGACCCAGCGCGGCCTGCCGACTCGGGTGATTCTCGCGGGGCATCTGGATACGGTGCCGATCGCCGACAATGTGCCGAGCCGACCGGACGAAGTCGACGGCGAAGCGGTCCTGTTCGGTTGCGGCACAGTCGATATGAAGTCCGGCGATGCAGTGTTCCTGCACCTGGCCGCGACGATCGCCGATCCGGCCCACGATCTGACGCTGATCTTCTACGACGGTGAGGAGATCGCGGCCGAGTTCAACGGTCTCGGGCACATCGAGCGGGAATTGCCGGAATGGCTCGAAGGTGATCTGGCGATTCTCGGTGAGCCGTCGGCGGGTTGGATCGAGGCGGGTTGCCAGGGCACCTTGCGGGTGCGCTTGACCACCTCCGGTGTGCGCGCGCATTCGGCCCGAGCATGGCTGGGGGAGAACGCGATTCACGAGCTGGCGGAAGTGTTGGCGCGGCTGTCGGTCTATGAGGCGCGGCAGGTCGATATCGACGGTTGTGTGTATCGCGAGGGGTTGTCGGCGGTGCGAGTCTCTGGCGGGGTCGCGGGCAATGTGGTGCCCGATGTCGCCGAAGTCGATGTGAACTTCCGTTTCGCTCCCGACCGCAGTGTCGAGCAGGCCATCGCACACGTTCGCGAGGTCTTCGACGGACTCGATGTCGCCTTCGAGGTCACCGATTTCTCGCCCGGCGCCCTGCCCGGCCTCACCGCTCCGGCCGCCCGCACCCTCATCGACTCGGTCAACGCCCACGGCGGCGGCGGGGTGCGCGCCAAGTACGGCTGGACCGACGTCTCCCGCTTCGCCGCCCGCGGTATCCCCGCCGTCAACTTCGGCCCCGGCGACCCCAACCTCGCCCACAAGCGCGACGAACACGTCCCGCTGAGCCAGATCACCGCCGTCACCGCGATGCTGCGCACCTACCTGTCGAAGCCGTAGGCACCTACCAGCCGCCGGTGAACAGGGCGGCCAGGCCGGGGACCGGGTCGGACGCGTTGGTGGTGTTCGCGACGGCGACCACGATCAGCGCGAGCGCCAGTACTGCCGAGAGGGTGCAGAACGCGGCGAGCACTCGGCGGGAGCGGCCGTCAGGGGACCGGCGGCGGGTGCGCCACAGCAGTGCGCACACTCCGAGCAGGGAGGCGGCTGTGACGGCGGCGAGTACGGCCATCGCGAGGTGGTACCGGGCGAAGTCGTCGATCATCGCGTCCAGTGGCGGTGTCCGGGTGCCGTCGGCCAACCGCTGGCCCACCTCGGCGCGGACCTCGTCGGTAGCCATCGGCAGCAGCGAGGCGAACGGGGCAACCGTGCCCTGCGCGTTGGCAAGCACCAGCACCAGCGAGCACAGCGCGAGCACAGTGGCCACGCCGCCGGACGCCGCGAGTGCCACCCGTGTGCCGGTCCCGCCCGCCGCCATGAATCTCCGCCACAGCAGCACCGCGAGCGTGACGAGCACGGCCAACAGGAGCGCGGCGAGCACTGCCTTCGCGAGGTGATAGCGGAACCAGTAGTCGACGATATTCGCCAGTTCAGCGGTGAATTCCCGGGTTCCGGAGTGCCAATAGTCGACGAAGGCCGCGCCGAACGCGTGCCGAAGATCGTCCTCGCCGCCGAAATCGGCGCCTGCCTGGTTCGCCAACAAGCGCGGAGCGAGAACGAACGCGGCGATCAGCGCACCGGCCAGCCCGACGAGCGCACCGAGAACACGACCGGGAACTGCACTGGACATCGTCAAATCCTTAGGTTCGATCGAGTGCGCCGCCGACCGATCCACCAAGTGCGCACCCGCCCCTGGAATCCAACACAGTAGGTTGGGAGCATGTCTACCGATTCCGCTGATGAACAGGTTGGGAAGGTCAAACCGAAGTTCCGTGGGCCGGTGATGTTCCGGCGCGAGCGCAAGCCCGGCGTGCGGACCGCCGACCGGAACCTGCTCGACACGCGGCAGGACAGCGAGTGGGTGCACACCGATCCGTGGCGGGTGCTGCGGATTCAGGCCGAGTTCGTCGAGGGGTTCGGCGCGCTCGCGGAGATTCCACCCGCGGTGACGGTGTTCGGTTCGGCGCGCACGGGCCCCGATCATCCCGAGTACGCGGCGGGCCGGGCGATCGGCGCGGCGCTCTCCGAGGCCGGGTTCGCGGTGATCACCGGCGGTGGACCCGGCGCGATGGAAGCGGCCAACCGGGGTTGTTCGGAGGCTGGCGGTTACTCGATCGGGCTCGGGATCGAGCTGCCGTTCGAGCAGGGGCTCAACGAGTGGGTCGACCTGGGGATCAACTTCCGGTACTTCTTCGTCCGCAAGACGATGTTCGTGAAGTACTCGCAAGCCTTCGTCTGCCTGCCCGGCGGTTTCGGCACCCTCGACGAACTGTTCGAGGCGCTCACCCTGGTGCAGACCCGCAAGATCACCCGCTTCCCGATCATCCTGTTCGGGACCGAATACTGGACCGGTCTGGTCGACTGGATGCGCAGCTCCCTGGCGGGTTCGGGCAAGATCTCGCCCGAGGATCTCGACCTGATCCAGGTCACCGACAGCGTCGACGAGGTCGTGCGGATCATTCAGGGCGAAACCGGCGAACACGCCAATATCGAACGTCTCGGCACTGAGGACCAATGGTGAGCTACTCCGTCTGTGTCTACTGTTCGGCCAGCACCACCGATCCCGATCTGATCAGCCTCGCCGCGCGCGTCGGCACCGAAATCGCCCGGCGCGGTTGGCAATTGGTGTCCGGCGGCGGTCACGTGTCGATGATGGGCGCGGTCGCCACCGCCGCGAGGGCCGGTGGCGCGCATACCATCGGGGTGATCCCGAAACACCTGGTGCACAAGGAGGTCGCCGATGTCGACGCCGATGAACTGCTCGTCACCGACACGATGCGCCAGCGCAAACAGCTGATGGAACAGCGGGCCGACGCCTTTCTCACCCTGCCGGGCGGCATCGGCACCCTCGAGGAACTGTTCGAGACCTGGACGGGCGGGTACCTCGGTGAACACGCGAAACCTGTTGTGCTGCTGAATGCCAACGGTTTCTACGACGGCCTGTTCCATTGGCTCGATGAATTGTCCGAACGCACGATTGTGCCGCGACAGGCTCGTGAACGCCTGATCGTGGCCAGTGACCTGTCCGCCGCGTTCGCCGCGCTGGAACCGGTCGCGCCCGCACAGTAGGAGATCGACGTGAGCAAAGACGCCCGCGACACGGTGAGCGTGTTCGACCTGGCCAAGGCCCTGCCCGGGATGGCACTGGATGCCCCGGGCATGTTGCGCAACGCGCGCGAGATGCTGGTGACCCCGAAGTCCACAGCATCCATCGGACAGTATTTCCAGCGCGCCGCGCATCGCCATCCCGACCGGACGTTTCTGCGTTTCGAGGGTCGCGCCTACACCTATCGCGCCGCCAACAGTGAGGTGAACCGTTACGCGGCAGTGCTTTCCGAGCGCGGCATCACCCGTGGCGACGTCGTCGGTGTGCTGATGACCAACCGGCCCGAAACCCTGTTCACCGTGCTTGCCGTGCTGAAGCTGGGGGCTACCGTCGGTCTGCTCAACTACAACCAGCGCGACGAAGTCCTCGCGCACAGCATCGGGCTGCTCGACAGCAAGCTCATCGTTGTCGGCGACGAATGCACCGACGCGCTGGATTCGCTGCCCGAGCCCGCCGCGAATATTCTCCCGGCCGACGAACTCGCCGAGACCGCGCGCACCGCGGCCGACGCCGACCCGGCCGTGTGCACCCAGATCGTCGCCGGTGAACGGGCCTTCCTGATCTTCACCTCCGGCACCACCGGGATGCCGAAGGCCAGCGTGATGACCCATCACCGCTGGTCGAAGAGCATCGGTGGGCTCGGCGGACTCGGTATCCGTTTGCGCTCCGGCGACGCCCTCTACTGCTGCCTGCCGCTCTATCACAACAACGCGCTCTCGGTCGCGCTGCCCGCGGTTCTCGCTGGTCAGGCGACCCTGGTCCTCGGTCGGAAGTTCTCGGCGTCGGGTTTCTGGGACGAGATCGCCCGTGAGCGCGCGACCGCGTTCATCTACATCGGTGAGTTGTGCCGGTACCTGCTCAACCAGCCGGTTCGCGATAGCGAGCGGGGTAACCGGGTGCGCTTGGCCGTCGGCAACGGGCTGCGGCCGGAACTGTGGGACGAGTTCCGCCGTCGATTCGGGATCGGCCGGGTGGTCGAGTTCTACGGTTCCAGCGAGGCGCCACTGGCGTTCGTCAACGCGTTCGGCGTCGACCGGACCGCCGGGTTCGGCCCACTGCCCTACGCGGTCGTCGAATACGACGACGAGACCGGCAAGGCCAAACGCGACGCCAACGGCAAGCTGCGCAAGGTCCGCTCGGGCGGTGTCGGGCTCCTGCTGGCCAAGGTGAACAACCGCCAACCCTTCGACGGGTATACCGACAAGAAGGCGTCGGAGGCCAAGTTGGTGCGCGACGGGTTCAAGAAGGGCGACTGCTGGTTCGACACCGGCGATCTCGTGCGTGATCAGCATCTATGGCACATCGCGTTCGTCGACCGGCTCGGCGACACCTTCCGGTGGAAGGGCGAGAACGTGGCGACCACGGAGGTGGAGGGTGCGCTCGGGCACGATCCGAGCGTCGATCAGGCCGTTGTCTACGGTGTCGACATTCCGGGGACCGACGGCAAAGCGGGCATGGCGGCGATCACGCTGGCCGACGGCGCCTCGTTCGACGGAAAGGCCCTTGCGACGACCGCCTACCAGCGACTGCCGCTGTACGCGGTCCCGTTGTACGTGCGCGTGGTCGCCGAATTGGAGCAGACCTCGACGTTCAAGAGCCGCAAGGTGGAATTGCGCAAGCAGGGGTACGCGCCGGATTCGGACGGTGAGCTGTACGTGCTGTCCGGCCCGACGGAAGGCTACATCCCCGCCTATGCCGAATACGCCGACGACGTCGCCGCCGGTAGAGCCCCGCGCTGACAAGGTAACGTCTGATTTCGCATGAACATGGGTAACTCGTCGGGCGCGCCCGGACTCCGACCAGAGAACGAACCGCCTGCCCGGTGCACCAGCAGTCGCGGTGCGGAGTTGTCGGCAGTCTCGGGGACCTTCTGTGGGCGCGCGGTGGCGACGGATCGCGCGTTGGTGATGGCGATCGTGAATCGCACGCCGGACTCGTTCTACGACCGTGGCGCCACGTTCAGCGACGCGGCCGCGATGGAACGGGTTTCGCGCGCGGTCGACGAAGGCGCCGATCTGGTCGACATCGGCGGTGTGAAGGCGGGGCCTGGTGCCACCGTCGACGCGGTCGAGGAAACGCAGCGGGTGGTGCCGTTCGTCGCGGCGATTCGGGCGAAATATCCGGACCTGTTGATCAGTGTGGATACCTGGCGCGGTGACGTCGCGCGGGCGGCGGTGGACGCGGGCGCCGACCTGATCAACGACACCTGGGCAGGCGCCGACCCCGACCTCGTGCACGTCGCCGCCGAAACGGGCGCGGGGATCGTCTGCAGCCACACAGGCGGGGCCGTGCCGCGCACCCGGCCGCACCGGGTCCGGTACGCCGATGTGGTGGCCGAGGTGACCGAAACGGTCGTCGCCGCGGCCGAAAATGCGGCGGCCGCGGGTGTGCGAGCCGACGGCATCGTGATCGATCCCACCCATGATTTCGGGAAAAACACCTATCACGGGCTCGAGTTGTTGCGCGGAATCGACGGTCTTGTAAAAACCGGATGGCCAGTACTGATGGCACTGAGCAACAAGGATTTTATCGGGGAGACTCTAGGGGTAGGTCTTACCGAAAGGGTCGAGGGCACACTGGCGGCAACCGCATGGTCGGCCGCCAGGGGCGCTCGGATCTTCCGGGTTCACGAAGTCGCCGAAACCCGGCGGGTCGTGGACATGATCGCCGCGATCCAGGGCATCCGGCCCCCCGCACGAACTCTGCGAGGTTTGGCATGAAACTCCAACACCGCGAGCCCGCCTGGGCCACTACCCACACCTGGGACACCCCTGATTGGACGGTCGGCGAGCTCATCGCCGCCAAGGCGGGACGCACCGTTTCGGTGGTGCTGCCCGCGCTCAACGAACAGGACACCGTCGCCGACGTCGTGGCCAGTATCCGGCCGCTGCTCGGCACGCTGGTCGACGAACTGATCGTGCTCGACTCCGGGTCCACCGATGCCACCGCCGAACGCGCACGCGCGGCGGGCGCCGAGGTGATCTCGCGCGAGGAAGCCGTTCCCGAACTCGAACCGGTCCCCGGCAAGGGTGAGGTGCTGTGGCGTTCGCTGGCCTGTACCTCCGGCGACCTGATCGCCTTCGTCGACTCCGACCTGATCGACCCCGACCCCGACTTCGTGCCCAAGCTCCTCGGCCCCCTGCTGATGATGCCCGGCACGCACCTGTCCAAGGCCTACTACCGCCGCCCCTTACGTCAGGGCGAGTCGGTCGACGCCAACGGCGGCGGCCGGGTCACCGAACTCGTCGCCCGCCCCATCCTGGCGGCCCTTCGTCCCGAACTGGCCCAGGTCATCCAGCCCCTCGGCGGCGAATACGCGGGCACCCGCGAACTCCTCACCGCGGTCCCCTTCGCCTCCGGCTACGGCGTCGAGATCGGCCTGCTCCTCGACACCTACGACGCCATGGGCATGGACGCCATCACCCAGGTCAACCTGGGCGTGCGCACCCACCGCAACCGCCCCCTGTCCGACCTCGGCGTCATGAGCCGCCAAATCCTCGGCACGGCGTTGCGCCGCAGCGGAGTCCCCGACTCCGGCGCCCCCCTGACCCAATTCCCCTTGATAGAAGGCGAATTCATCCCCCACACCACCACGGTCTCCCTCGAAGACCGCCCCCCGATGAAAACGCTCCGCCCGGAACAAGTCGCGGCCTAGCCCTGCACCTCGGGCGTCGCATCGGTCTGAAGGCCGGTACGACGCCCCAGGTGTCAGTTCCGGTGACGGGCGGTGAGCGCTGCCGCGGCGGCCAGCATCGCCAGCAAGATCACCGCGAGCAGCACCTGCGGGTGCAGCCCGATGATCGTGGCGTGGGCGAACTCGGGATCATGAATCGCGGTGCCGGGGAACAGAATCGCCGCCATCAGTCCGAGCCATGGTGTGGCCAGGATCGCGCAGGCCGTCCACAGCTGTGACCGCTTGGCACCGCCGTGCCGGATCAGCAGTGACAACGCGAGCCCGCCGAGCAGGATCGACATGGCGATGTACTGGGCATCATGGAACTTCGCGTGCGGGGGCCACGCGTCGTTACGCATGTGCTCCGCCGCGCTTGCCGGGATAACGAAATCCGCGAGCAGGGCACCGAATACGGTGACGATTGCGACGAGTACGGCGAGAATTCTCGGGGCGGAAATACTTCTGGTTGCGATGGTCGTCATGTCACGAACTTCCTTGCCGGTGTGCGGGTTTCGAGGCATTGCTCCGTAGGAAGTCATCGATGACGTCACGCACATAGTCGAGGTCGAAGGTTCGGTTGGCGACCAGCCGCCGGAAGAACAGCGGACCGTGCAGCTGATCGATGGACAGTTCCACGTCGAGTTCGACCGGGAGCTCGGCGCGGGCGACGGCCTCGGTCAGCATCGCGCGCACCGCCCGGGTTCCGGACTGGTACAGCGCCTCCTTGACCTCAGCGAATCGCGGATCCACCGCCGCTCTTTCGATGATCACGCGCATTCCCTGCTCGGTAGCCGGTTCGTGCAGCATCGCGCGGGTGGCCGTCAACTCGGTCAGCAGGTCGGCGCGCAAGTCGCCGGTCGGCTGTGACTGTGCGAGGGCGATGTGCCGGGTCAAGGTGGCGCGAACAAGATCGGTCGGTTCCGGCCAGAGCCGATACAGCGTGGCCCGACTGATCCCACTGCGCGCCGCGACCGCCCCATGCGTCAGCCCGGCCAACCCCTGCTCGACCAGCAGTTCGCGAGCCGATTCGAGTGCAGCCTCGCGACTACGCACCGTCCGTGGGTCAGGTGGTCGCACAGCACTCCTCTCGGACAATCTGTTTCATAACTTCGAAACAAACTGTATCGAAAATCTGTGACGATGAACAGCTGCCGTTGAGCTTCGCCTCGCGTTGCGGGTGTACGCGGTGGTCCGTACCGCCCGTCGGTCCTGGCGAATCAGGTTGCGGAGAGGTAGATCGATGGCAGACGAGTTGCAGTTCGATGGTGTCCGATGTCGACATTGCGGGGCGTCCCCCGCGATCGACGTGGACCTCGCCGGGCATTGGGGGAGCTAGGGCTTGGCGCCTTACTCGGGGCGGTGGATCGGGCCATGCAGCGCGGCAAGGGGTTTGGCTGTGGTGCCGGATCGGTCGGCGAGGATTTGGGCGAGGATGGAGATTGCGGTTTCCTCGGGGGTGTGGGCGTTGAGGTCCAGGCCGAGAGGGCTTCTGATGCGGGCTGTTTCGCGAGGGGTGAGGCCTGCTTCGTGGAGGCGGGTGGTGCGGTCGGTGTGGGCTCGGCGGGAGCCCAGGGCGCCGATGAAGCCGACTGTTGGTAGGCGGAGGGCCGAAGCCAGGAGGGGGACGTCGAATTTGGGGTCGTGGGTGAGGACGCAGATGACGGTGCGGGCGTCGATGCGGGCTGCGGCTTGTTCGGATTCGAGGTAGCGGTGGGGCCAGTCGACGACTACTTCGTGGGCTGACGGGAAACGGGGTGGGGTGGTGAAGGTTTCGCGGGCGTCTACGACGGTGACGTGGTAGCCGAGGGTTGCGGCGGCGACGGTGAGGGCGCGGGTGTAGTCGTTGGCGCCGGCCAGGATCATGCGGGCGGGGGAGCGGAAGACCTGGACGAAGGTGCGGGGGCGGTCAGCCTGTGCTGGGGTGCAGTCCTGGGCGCCGATGAGGCCGTTGTGGCCTGCGGTGAGCAGGGCTGCGGCATCCTGGTCCAGGCCGCGCCACGGGTGGGAATCGCCGGGGTGCAGGAGTTTGCGGTCGGGGGTCGACGCGAGGGTGGTGGCGTAGGCGACCGGGTGGCGGGCTTCGAGTGCGCGGTGCAGGGCGCCCAGTATCGGCAGGTCGGTGCGGTCGAGGCGTTCGACGAAGACTTCGATCTCGCCACCGCACGGCAGGCCGACGGTGATCTCGTCGGCCGCGGCGAAACGCTCGAGGCTCGCGTGGCCGTCGAGGAGAACCTGGTGGGCGGTGGTGAGCACCGCGGATTCGACGCAGCCGCCGGACAACGAGCCGAGCACCCGACCGTCGCCGGTCACCGCCATGGCGGCCCCGGTTTCCCGCGGACCGGCGCCCGTCCGGTCGACGATCCTCGCCAGCGCGAGGTCATGATCGGGAAGGAGTTCGAGCATCTGCCCGAGCAGATCGCGCATCACACACCGGCCTCTCCACGATCACCGTCGAGGCATTGTGACCGTGCTGACCAGCATAATCGGCACAGGATCAAGGCGCTGATACGTCCAGCTAACTCTCAGCACTCACGTGCGTCGAGCTGATCCTATGAGTCAGTCGAGGATCTCGCGCTGCTGCAGACCGGCAGGCACCGCACCGCTGTGGAAGAAGTCGCGGAAGATCTCCACCGCGCTGTCGGCGGTGAACACCTCTTCCGGGTAAACGTAGGTGTCCTCGTCGCCGTGCGGGAGGTACACCGTCGGCAGGCCGAGTCGTCCGCCCGGTAGGCCGAGGGTGAACCGCCGGGTGACGTGGTCGACCGTCGTGCGCAGCTGCAGGGTCATCGCGTCGGCCGAACCGGCGCAGCCGAGCGCGAGATCGCCACGCGCCGAACTCACCGTCGTGGTGACCTCGGCGGCGGGCACAGGCTCGGGGAGGACGGTCAGATCGAGCGCGTAGCGCTGATGGCCGTCCATCCGGCGCAATGGGCGCAGAAAGCTGTCCACGTCCTCGTGCGGGCCGATGAAGACCTTCAAACGGTCGCTGTAGGTCACGCGATGGGTGGTGACGATGACGTCGCCGGTTGTCGGCTCGGTCTCGACGGGGAAAACGGGCCTTGGGTTGACTGCGGCACGCACGGGCAGAACCCGGCATGCGCTGGCCTCAGGAGACGAGAACATGTGATGCTCACCTACTCACACTCGGTTACTCGCTAGCAATCTAACCATCGCGGACGACTTGTGATCCATAACAGTACAGTGACACAGATCACTAAGCACGGCGAGTTTAGATCAGCCTATGGACGAACCCGGGTCGTAGCCAACTTCGGGTCTGTTTCATGGCGGTATACCGGGGTGAGAAGATCCGCATCAACCGGTTCGCCGGTCGCGCGGTCGTACCGAACTGCGATGAGAACCGAGAACAAATGCGTGCTCGCACGCTCGTGCAGAGTCGCCAATCGGGTCGCCAGCAATCGGATCGCACCCAGAGAGCCGGGCGGGTGCAGGCCGTCGATCACCATGATGCTGCCGCGGCGGTCGGGCCGGGGTAAACGAGCCAGGTAGGCGATGTCGTGCGGTTCGGTGCCGCCGGGCCGGTAGACGCGGCGCGCGGCCCTGTCCTCGATGCCGCGCCGGGTATCGCCTGCCCTGGTGACGGTGCGGCGCAGGCGCGGATCGGCCACCACCAGCTGACGCAGGCTCGGCGAGAGTTCGGGGCCGCCGAGAATCACCAGCCCGTCGCGATTGAGGTCGATCGGCCTACCGGGCATGAACGTCTCGACATTGGCGGCGAAACCGAGCTGGCGCAGCAGTTCGGCCAGGCGCTGGGCGGCCTGCGGATCGGGTGCACCGAGCAGTCGGCCCGAGCGGACCTCGGGGGCGAGCACGGTCAGGGTGCCGTGGCCGAAGAACAGTCCTTCGGGGACGGGGCCCTGGGTGCTCACCTGGTGGATGCGCGCACGCGACAATCCGGCGGCGGCACCGATCCGGGCGAACGTCCAGCCGTCGGCATGGAGTTCCCGGATCACGGCTCGCCGGATCCTCGTTAGTTCGTTGATGGTCTGCTGTGCAGCCGCCACCCCGTCGGTGGCTGCTTTGAGTCTCTCGACCTTGTCCTCGATCGCGAAAACTCGTGCCACGTCATCGGCCGACATGTGCGAAGTCTAGACAGCTCGACAGCGTTGTGTGTCTATAACGGTTGACATCGAACTGTCTTGCGAGACAACGTTCTCGAACGCGGGTTGTCGGCAAATCAGCGACAGGCGAGGTCGTCGCCGCAGTGTTCGGTCGGCGCGATCTCGCAGCAAATGCCGACCGTGTGGTGTGGTTCCCGGCTCAGGTCGCGTCGTAGTCGACCGGAGGGCGCTCGTTGTGCTCGAGCGACTTCTGCGGCGCGGGTGTCGACGAGGTGCCCGGCATGCCGCTGCTGGTGCCGAACAGCTGCTTCTTGTCGGGCACCGCGCTCTCCAGATCGCGCAGCACCTTGTCGTCACCGCCGAGCAGGTGCTTGGTGACCACGGCCCGCGGGCTCATGCCGCGCAGCTCGTTGAGTTCGGCGAGCGGCTTGCGCAGATCGTCGAACTCCGGCCCGAGCTCCTGCTTCAGCTGGGAGGTGGCGCCGCTGGCGTAGTCGCGGGCCTGGCGCAGCGCACCCGTGGTCCAGCGGACGGCGCCGGGCAGTCGCTCCGGGCCGAGGATCACGAGGGCGGCGACGAGCAGGATCATCATCTCGCTCCACCCGATGTTGCTGAACACGGATCCAGGCTACCCGGCGCGCGACCGCGCAGCTCAGTCGGATTCGAGGGTGACCGGCACGTCCACCTGCCTGCCATCCCTGATCAACTGCACGTTCACCCGGTCGCCGATCTTGTGCTGCTGCACAGCGACCACCAGTTCGTCGGGCCCGGTGACCTCGCGGTCGCCGATCTTCACGACCACGTCGCCTTCGACGATGCCTGCCTTGTCGGCGGGGCTGCCCGGCACCACATCGGCGACAGCGGCACCGCTCATCACCTCGTTGGCGACGGTCTTGGTGCGCGCGCTCAGGCCGATCACCGGGTGGTGCATCTGGCCGTCGCGGATCAGGGTCTGGGTCACCGTGGTCATCACGTCGACCGGGATCGCGAAGCCGAGGCCCACCGACCCGCCGGTCTCGCTGCGGATGGCGGTGTTGATGCCCACCACGCGACCCTGCATGTCGACCAGCGCGCCACCGGAGTTACCGGGGTTGATCGCGGCGTCGGTCTGGACGGCGTCGATCACCGCGTTGGTGTCGCTGCCCTCGCCGGCGAGCTTCACAGGCCGGTGCAAGGCGCTGACGATGCCGGAGGTGACGGTCTTGCTCAGGCCGAGCGGCGAACCGACGGCCAGGACGTCGTCGCCGACCTGCACGTCGGCGGACTTGCCGAGATCGGCGACGGTCAGGTTCTTCGCCTCGACCTTGAGCACCGCGAGGTCGGTCTTGGGATCGCGCCCGACGATCTGCGCCGGCACCCGGTTTCCGTCGGAGAACTGCACCTGGATGGCGGCGCGGTCGGACTTGTCGGTCGCGGCCATCGAGATCACGTGATTGTTGGTGACCACGTATCCGCCACCGTCGATGACCACGCCGGAACCGGTGGCGCCGTTGTCGCCGACGGTGACCCGGATCGAGACCACCGAGGGCAGAACGGCATTGGCGACGGCGGCGATCTGGCTGTGCGGCGTCTCGGTACCCGCGCTCTGATCCAGGGTCACCTTGCGGGAGGTGAGGGTGGAGGCGGTCTCGGCGGTCATCCGCCCGACCAGCCCGCCGACGACGGCGATGCCGAGCGCGAGCACGGCCAGCAGTGCGAGGGCCTTGGGTGCCACGCGCGAACCGAACAGCACCTCGCGGGCACTCAACTTGGTCGCGACCGGCAGCCGGGCAGGCGGGGGAGTGTCGACAGCGGGCGACCCGAGCCGGGCGGCGGCGTCGGGATCGCGCCACGGATCGACCGGACCGGCGATGACCGTCTTCGGTGCGTCGGCGCCGGGCTCGCGCTGCAGCAGCTCCGAGGAGCCCTCGGGCCGGGCGAACGCCTCGGCCAGCACACCGTCCGGCGGACGCTGGGTGAGCCCCTCATCGGCACCGCTGTTGTTCGTGCGCTGCGGGTCGTGCGGTGCGAACGAACCGGCCTGGCCCTTGGGGCGGCGGAACGCGCGCGCGGTGTGGCTGTCGATGTGCGGCCGATAGACCGGGCGCGGCCCGAGACTCGGTGCGTCGGTGGGGCGCAGCGTGCCCCGTTGGTCCCCCGAATCCGAGTGGTCGGCCGATTCGGAATTCGTCGATTCGCCTGTCACGTCGCAGACTCTACTTGCGCCGCCACGTTGTCCACCGGGTCGCGGTGAAGGAATCTGTGATGAATCCGAGAAATGCCTCGTTACGGCGTTGCGGTTCGGGTGCGTTGCCGGGCAGATCGGCCAGCGGAATGCGCGAGAGGCTGTCGTGCAGGCTGCGCGGGATCGCCACCTCGGCGGCCCGGCGCAGGGCGATGCGGGCCTGCTGCTGGGCGTCGACCTCGGCGGCGCATTCGGTGCAGACCGAAAGATGCTGGGCGGCACGCAGATAGGCGTTCATGCGCAGTTCGCCGTCGACGAAGGCCGCGACAGCCTCACTGGCCAGATGCTCGGTGGGCTGAAAGCGCGGTGGGCGACCTGCAGAGGCACTGGGATCCACGCTCATGCCTGCACCTCGCTGGCGCTCGGCTCCGGCATGACCGTGGTCACGGCTGTGTTGATCTGCCGCTCGCTGCGCTCGCTCATGCGAAGTTCTTCCTTCCGAACCGACATCACCTGAGACACCCGGTGACGTCGAACGCCCGTCACGCTGTGTGCGCTTCAGCGGAGTACCGCTGCTCACTTCCATTATGCGCAAGGTACTCGCGCAGTGCCTGACGCCCGCGGTGGATCCGGCTGCGCACGGTGCCCAGTTTCACACCGAGCGTGGCGCCGATCTCCTCGTAGGACAGACCCTCGATGTCGCAGAGCACGACCGCGGCGCGGAACTCCGGCGCCAGCGAATCGAGTGCTTTCTGCAGGTCGGGGTCGAGGCGGGAGTCGTGGTAGGCGTCCTCGGGGGTGGGGCCTTCGGCGGGCACCCGGTCGTAGTCCTCGGGCAGCGCTTCCATGCGGATGCGGTTGCGGCGGCGGACCATGTCGAGGAACAGGTTGGTGGTGATGCGGTGCAGCCAGCCCTCGAAGGTGCCCGGCTGGTAGTTCTGCAGCGAGCGGAACACCCGGATGAAGGTGTCCTGGGTGAGGTCTTCGGCGTCCTGGGCGTCGCCGGAGAGGCGGTAGGCCAGGCGATAGACGCGGTCGGCGTGTTCGCGGACGAGTTCGTCCCAGGAGGGCATGGCGGCGCGATCGCCCGTCGCGTCGAAGGCGGCGGTGCCGGTGAGTTCGGCGTCTTCGGCTGCTGCCGCGATGAGATCGGCGGGCAGAGTCTGGTCGGTGGCGTCTTGACGCGCCGTGTCTACCATCGGGATGGGACACCTCCTACTCGGGACCGCTGGCACGAAACCTGGCTGGTCCGGGTCAGCGAACCTTGCTTATCGACAATCAACCAGCAACTGTGTGCGGTTGTTCCCGAGCCTCGTACCCGCCGCGATCGGCTGGCCTTGCGTAGGGCAACTATTTCCTGCCCTGATATGGGTCAGGTGTGGAGATCCTGAGTGTGACCTGAGAATTCTGGTCAGACTCGAGCCTAGTGTCGTCGGCAACGGAGAACCAGCAGTTGAGGGCCGGTTGTGACCTATCCGCAAACTTTCGGCAATTGTTCGGGATATGTGCGACACAGCGCCGGATGGGCACCTTTGCTGAATACACAGACCCCTTCTGTGACATAGCCTCATAACCGTGGCATCGAACGTGGAGCGGAACCTGGCCTATGTGGAGGAGTCCGTCGTCGAGGACGAAGTCCTGCTGGAAGCGCGCGAGCGGGCCACCGAACTGGGCGCCATGCCGGTGCCCGCGGCGGTCGGTGCGCTGCTGAGCATGTACGCGCAGATGCTGGGCGCGCGCTCGGTCGTCGAGGTGGGCACCGGGGCGGGCGTGAGCGGATTGTGGCTGCTCGACGGGATGCGCGAGGACGGGACACTCACGACGATCGACTCCGAACCCGAGCATCAGCGCGCGGCCAAGGAGGCGTTCCGGACAGCCGAGATCACGCCGTCGCGCACGCGGCTGATCAACGGGCGGGCGCTCGATGTGTTGCCGCGGCTCGCCGAGGGCACCTACGACCTGGTCTTCATCGACGCCGCGCCGATGGAACACCCCCATTACGTCGAACAGGGTGTGCGGTTGCTGCGGGAGGGTGGTGCGTTCATTCTCAACAACGCGCTGCTCGGCGGTCGGGTCCCCGATCAGGATCAACGCGACCCCGCTACGCAGGCGGTGCGGGCGGCGACACGGGCGATCGCGGAGAATCCCGAGCTCACCAGCGTCTTGATCCCGATCGGCGACGGGTTGCTCTGCGCCTCGCGAGGCTGAATCCTAGGCGGTCGGCGCCGAGAACCTGATGGGCGCGGACGCAGAGCGTTCCGCCACTGCGCACGGCCGGAAGTGCGCCTAACCGACCCAGATTCCCTTGCCGACAGTGACCACCCCACCGTTGCTGACGGCGAAGCGTTCCCGATCGCGATCCAGATCCAGGCCGATGATCTCGCCTTCGCCGACCACCACGTTCTTGTCCAGGATCGCGTGGCGCACCACCGCGCCACGCCCGATCCGCACACCGGGCATCAACACACTGCCCTCGACCGTGGCGCCGTCCTCGATCACCACATTCGAACTCAGCACCGAATTGCGGAC
The DNA here is from genome assembly GCF_042749305.1 of Nocardia sp. NPDC058705. Lineage (NCBI taxonomy): Bacteria > Bacillati > Actinomycetota > Actinomycetes > Mycobacteriales > Nocardiaceae > Nocardia > Nocardia sp. NPDC058705. Next base: position 259,741 of record NZ_JBHYRN010000004.1, read on the forward strand.
CGTGGCGGCCGACAGGATCGAGCCCGCCCCGACGATCGATTCCTGCGCCAGCCCGCCCTGGGCGAACTTCGCGGGCGGCAGGTTCTCGGCGGCGCCGCGGATCGGCCAGTGCCTGTTGTAGAGGTTGAAGACGGGGTGCACCGAGACCAGGTCCATGTGCGCCTCGTAGAAGGCGTCGATGGTGCCGACGTCGCGCCAGTAGCCGCGGTCGCGTTCGGTGGCGCCGGGGACCTCGTTGTCGGCGAAGTCGTAGACGGCGGCCTTACCGTCGGCGACCAGCTTCGGGATGATGTCGCCGCCCATATCGTGGTCGGAATCGGAGTTCTCGGCGTCGGCGCGGATGGCGTCGACCAGCACGCGGGTGGTGAACACATAGTTGCCCATCGACGCGAACGTCACGTTCGGGTCATCGGGTGTGCCCGGCGGGTGCGCGGGCTTCTCCAGGAACTGGGTGATCTTGCCGGACTCGTCGGTGTCGATGCAGCCGAACGCGCTCGCCTCGGCCCGCGGCACCCGGATCCCGGCCACGGTCACACCCGCGCCCGACGCGATATGGCTGGCCACCATCTGCTCCGGGTCCATCCGGTAGACGTGGTCGGCGCCGAACACCACGATGTAGTCGGGGTCCTCGTCGTAGATCAGGTTGAGCGACTGCATGATCGCGTCGGCGCTGCCGGTGTACCAGCGTGGCCCGAGCCGCTGCTGCGCGGGCACCGGAGTGATGTACTCACCGGTGAAACCCGACAGCCGCCAGGTCTGCGAGATGTGGCGATCGAGCGAATGCGACTTGTACTGGGTGAGCACACACAGACGCAGGTATCCCGCGTTCACGAGGTTGCTCAACACGAAGTCGATCAGGCGGTAGGCCCCACCGAACGGAACCGCGGGCTTGGCCCGGTCGGCCGTGAGTGGAAACAGTCGTTTGCCCTCGCCACCGGCGAGCACGATCCCGAGTACGTGCGGCTGGCTCCTCACCCTGCTCAAAGTACAGGGCCAGCGCGGTTACGGTGGCCCATGTCGACCCGAGGGTCTAGTTTTGGTCCAGTGAGTGATGGTGGCGCTGGCGAGCGGACGCAGGCAGAACCGCTGCGGGTCGCCATGCTGACCCGGGAATATCCGCCCGAGGTGTATGGCGGTGCGGGAGTTCATGTCACCGAGCTCACTGCCCGATTGCGTGCGCTGTGTGAGGTGACCGTGCACTGTATGGGCGGGCCGCGCAACGGTGCCGTGGTGCACCGGCCGGACCCCGAGCTGTACGCCGCCAATGCCGCGTTGCAGATGATGTCGGCGCAGTTGCGGATGGCCGATGCGGCGGGTGGGGTGGACGTGGTGCACTCGCATACCTGGTACGCGGGGTTGGCCGGGCACCTCGCGTCGATGCTCTACGGGATTCCGCATGTGCTCACGGCGCATTCGCTGGAACCGCGAAGGCCGTGGAAGGCAGAGCAGCTCGGTGGCGGGTATCGACTCTCGTCGTGGTCTGAACGTAATGCGATGGAGCATGCCGACGCGGTGATCGCGGTGAGTGAGGGTATGCGCCACGACGTGCTCGACGCCTATCCCGCGATCGACCCTGATCGAGTTCACGTGGTGCACAACGGGATCGACGCTCAGGTGTGGCATTCAGGCCCGCCCGCCGGTGACGAGATGCCGGTGCTGGAGCGGCTCGGGGTGCGCGCCGACCTGCCGATCGTGTCGTTCGTCGGGCGGATCACGCGGCAGAAGGGCGTCGGGCATCTGCTCGCCGCGGCTGCCCTGTTCGACCCCGACATCCAGTTGGTGTTGTGCGCGGGCGCGGCCGATACCAAGGAACTCGAGGTGGAGGTCGCCGCCGCCGTCGACGGGTTGCAGCGGGAGCGGGGCAATGTCTTCTGGGTGAAGGAGATGTTGCCTACCGAGCAGGTACGTCAAATCCTGTCGGCCTCTTCGGTATTCGTGTGCCCGTCGGTGTACGAACCGCTCGGCATCGTGAATCTGGAGGCGATGGCGTGTGCGACCGCGGTCGTGGCATCGGATGTGGGCGGGATTCCCGAGGTGGTCGACGATGGGGTCACCGGCCGGTTGGTGCACTACGACCCGGAAGCGACGGCGGAGTACGAGCGGGGGCTCGCGGCTGCCGTGAACGAGGTTGCGGGAGATCCGGCGTTGGCGGTGCGCTACGGCGAGGCCGGGCGGGCGCGGGCGATCGCCGAGTTCGACTGGGCGCGGATCGCCGAGCGCACGCTCGAGGTGTATCGCAGCGTGTCGCGCTAGAGCTGGATGCGTACCGGGGCTGTGGGTGAGGCTCGCACTGCGGGCGTCGGGTGGCCGTCGGTCGTGTGTCGCTGAGGTGTGTCGGCGCTCGAGTCTCGTGGGCTGATCGGCGCGAGTCAGGTCAGCGGTTCGACACGTAGGTCGACACGGTCACCGAGGCCGTGACTTCGGTGATGTCGGGTAGCGCGGCGATGCGTGGATCGTCGGCGGGGGTGCCGTGGAAGGCCGACGGGCCCATCGCGACGACGTTGGTGACATCGGTGTGCGACAGCTTCATCGGGAACTCGACAGGCGTGTGGTCGGTGCGGGTGAAGGTGCCTGCCAGTGAATCGGCCAGGCGGCGGTCCTTGTCGGGGTCGACGCTGACCATGCCGAGGGGACCGATCAGCTCGCCGAGATGGCGCGCCGTCGGCGTGACGACGACGAAGCGTCCGCCGGGTGCGAGGACGCGGGCGACTTCGGCGGGGTTGCGTGGGGCGAAGACCGACAGGACTCCCGTGAGGGCATCGTCGCGCAGAGGTAGGCCACGCCAGGCGTCGGCAAGTACGGAGGCTACCCGGGGATGCGCGCGGGCGGCTCGGCGGGCGGCGGGCTTGGCCACGTCCAAGGCGATGCCGAACAGGCTGGCGTTCGCGTCGACCACGTCGGCCAGGTAGTAGCCCGTGCCTGCGCCGATTTCGAGCAGGGTGCCAACGGGCGGCATCGAGGCGACCATCTCGTCGGCGCCGGACTGTGCACCGGTGGACTCGGTCGCGTCGTCCTCGGCGGCTGTGCCGAACGGTCGCTCACCGGCCCGCGCATCGAACGCACGCGCTATCGCCGCGGCGATCGGGGCGAAATGGCCCGCGCCCTGGAAAGCGGCGCGGGCGTCGAGCATGTCGGCGGTGTCGCCGGTCATTTTCGTCGATGCGCCGGTCAGCAGCCCGACATAACCCTGGCGGGCGATGTCGAAGCTGTGGCCGGTGCCGCATCGCAGCGCACGATCGTGCGGTTGCAGTTCGTCGCCGCACTCCGGGCAGGCCAGAAGCGCGGCGACCTCGGTCAGCGCATTCAGCTGGTGACGCTCTTCAATTCGTCACCGAGCGCCGCAGCCTCGTCCGGTGTGAGTTCGACGACCAGACGCCCGCCACCCTCGAGTGGAACCCGCATGACGATTCCACGACCTTCCTTGGTTGCTTCGAGGGGACCGTCCCCGGTACGGGGCTTCATGGCCGCCATCCTCTGCTCCCTCCAGATCTGCGCGGTGGTTCTGCGCACTGTTTTCTCGTCTGCCGGTTGTCGCCAACCAGCGGGCTCGCCGGGTGTTCGGCGGGCCACACCGGTCCTATTCTTCCCTATCGCCGTCGCGGGCGGACACCTGAGTACGAAATCTGACTCTCGAGTCGGTTCCGTTCGGTACCGCTGCCACCCAGCAAACATCCAGGTGGTCGTCCACCATGCCGGTTGCCTGCATCAGGGCATACGCCGTCGTCGGGCCCACGAAAGCGAACCCGCGACGCTTCAATTCCTTTGCCAGAGCAATGGATTCGGGTGTGGTGGCGGGCACATTCGCGATCGAGGTGGGCCGTGGGCGTGGCGCGGGTGCGAACGACCACACCAGCTCGTCGAGGCTCACCGGCAGGTCGCGAGCAACCCGGGCGTTGTTGATCACCGCGTCGATCTTGGCGCGGTTGCGCACGATGCCGGCGTCGGCCAGCAGGCGCGCGCGGTCGTGATCATCGAACTCGGCGACCTTCGCGATCTCGAAACCGGCGAACGCGGTGCGAAAGGCGGGCCGTTTACGCAGGACGGTGATCCACGCCAGGCCCGACTGGAAGGCCTCGAGGCAGAGTCGTTCGAACATGGCGTCGTCGCCGTGCAGGGGCTGACCCCACTCGGTGTCGTGGTAATCGCGGTAGAGCTGGGAGCCGGTCGACCAGTCGCAGCGAACCAGTCCGTCGTTGGCGAGCTCGCTCACCCGCGCTCCTGCCCCGCCGCCACCTGCGCCTGCCAGTGCCGAGCCTGCGCCAACTCGAACTCGAGCTCATCGATCCGTTCGGCCAGCCTGCCCAGCGCCCAGTCGACCTCACCGGCCTTGTACCCGCGCACCACCTGCTGGAACCGCAACGCCCGCACATCGGCCCCCGTGACGCCGTCAGCGGGCAGCACGGTGGCCGTGGTCCCCTCGGGTAACGGCCCGAGCTCCTCGGACCGCCCGAACACCGCACTGGCGACAAGGAATAGCATCGCCGCGACCAACCCGACGATGAGCACGTAAAGAAGCAGCGTCAGCATTACCCCAGCCTAGGCAAAGCCTCCGACAACTCCCGAATTACAGATGGCGGGTGGTATCGATTCCCAGGGACATGCCCGCCAGGCCGCGCTTGCGGACGGCGAGTTTGTCGGCGACCTCGAGTAGGGCGACCGCGGCCGGGTTGGTCGGGTCGGACAGGACGATCGGGTTGCCGTCGTCGCCGCCTTCGCGCAGGGCCTGCTCGATCGGGATCTGGCCCAGCAGTGGCACATTCGAGCCGACGGCGCGGGTGAGGCGGTCGGCGACGACCTGGCCGCCGCCGGAGCCGTAGAGCTCCATGCGGGAGCCGTCGGGCAGGTCGAGCCAGGACATGTTCTCCACGACGCCCGCGATGCGCTGGCGGGTCTGCAGGGCGATCGCGCCCGCGCGCTCGGCCACCTCGGCGGCGGCGATCTGCGGGGTGGTGACGACCAGGATCTCCGCGCTCGGGATGAGCTGGGCGAGGGAGATCGCCACGTCGCCGGTGCCGGGCGGCAGGTCGAGTAGCAGCACGTCCAGGTCGCCCCAGAACACGTCGGCGAGGAACTGCTGCAGCGCGCGGTGCAGCATCGGGCCGCGCCACACCACGGGGGTGTTGCCCTGGGTGAACTGCGCGATCGAGATCATCTTCACGTCGTGCGCGACCGGCGGCATGATCATCCGCTCGACCTGGGTGGGCTTGGCGTCGGAGCCGAGCATGCGCGGGATGGAGTGGCCGTAGATATCGGCGTCGAGCACACCGACCGACAGTCCACGCTGCGCGAGCGCGACGGCGAGATTGGCGGTGACGCTGGACTTGCCGACGCCGCCCTTACCGGAGGCCACCGCGTAGACGCGGGTGAGCGAACCGGGCTGGGCGAACGGGATGATCGGCTCGGCCGAATCCCCGCGCAGCGACTTACGCAGCTCGGTGCGCTGCTCATCGCTCATCACATCGAGATCGACGGTCACCGCCCCCGCCCCGTTCACGTCGGCGACGGCCTTGGTGACCCGCTGAATGATCTCGGTCCGCAACGGGCACCCGGAGGTGGTCAGGTAGATCTCGATGTGCACATCACCGCTGTCGGCGATGGCAATGGACTTGACCATGCCCAACTCGGTGATCGGTTTGCGGATCTCCGGATCGTCGACCTTCGCGAGCGCCGCCCGCACATCCGCTTCCGTAATCACTGACATACCCAGATGCTATGCGCCTCCGCATTCATCGCAGATTCGGGGTCTGACCCTCGATTTCCCAGATGCTATGCGCCTGCGCATCCATCGCGGATTCGGGGTCTGACCCCCGATTCGCCCGAAGTTGTCCCCAGCGACAGCGAGCGTTCCCGGAGTTCGAGGACGGCCGATGATGCTTCAGCGCGTACCGGCCCGATTCCGCTCGACCGCGGCCACGAAATCCGGATGCGCGGACACGATCAACTGGTCCGCCGTCGCGTTCATCCACACATCCGCGAAGTACCCGGCGCGACTCCAAGCCAGCACCGCCGACAACAACGCGATCGGCATGCACCCCGGAACCACCGCCAACGCCAACGGAAGATAGAACTGCTCCAGCCCGAACCGCGTGGCCGTGAGCAGGGCGGCGATCGTCAGCAATACCGCGAGCAGCGACAGCACCGCGATCCACCGGAACCGCCGGACCTCGGCCAGACAGTATTCGCAGGCCGGGCACTCGAACCTGACGCGCGCCTGAGCAGCAGGGGTATTGAGCCGTCGCCAGTACGGCATCGAGCTCAGCAGAACCCGCACCGTCGGCATCTCTGAATTCGGCCCACTGGAATTCACGACAAAGGCCCGCCTGTCCACAGCAGCCAGCCCGTGCTCGCTACACACCTGCGGCATCGCCTCGGCGAGCACCAACTCCATCGGCGTCGCCGAAAGGACCGGCACCCACTCCGGATCGACCTCGGTATCGAACAAGACCTGCCGCCGCGTCATTGCAACCACCCGCGCTGCTGCCGTCCACGGAAGTACTCATCGTCTTCATCGTCCTCATCGGGTGTGACGATGCGCTCGCGGTTGGGCTTGCGGGTCCCGGGCACCACGATGTTCGCATCGGGCGCAGGCTCGGCGGGTGCTGCCGGCGGTGGCGGCGGCTGGTCTGCGAGAGGTTCCGACCGGAGCCGCACCAACTCGGCCTCACCCTGGTCGGCCAGTCGCTGACGCTCCTCCTCGGACATCTCGGCGAACTGCTGCATCGCGGCGGGCAGCGTCCGATCGAGAACCCGATTGAATCCCTCGCTGTGCATCAGGTCGCGCGCGCTGCTCGTCCCTTGGAGTACCCCGCGGAGCTGGTTCTTCAACTGCGAATCCGTGGCGGTGTCCATCAGGACCCGAAGTGCGCGCGACAGTTGCCTGGAGACCCCGATGTCACCGCGTGCCAGATCATGAATCGGTTCGGGCGTGGTCACTCAGGCCCCCGGATGGTCGTAGTCGGCGGCGGGCAGGACCGGCATTTCAGCCGACTCGACGACAGCGGTCACACCGAAACCGACACCAGCTATCGCTTCGAGTGCGACATATCCCGCGTTGAAGGTTTCGACCAACCGGCCCCACTCCGCGATGACCCGGAGTGTGGTCGCGGTCGCGGCCGCGACAAGCGCCGCCGTTGCGACGATGCCCACGCCGCTCAGTGCGGAGGCCTGGGCTGCGGCCCACTCGATCACGGCGATCGCGCCCCAGTCCAACACGGTCTGCAGCGTATTGCTCATGGCCGTCGAGAGGTGATAGGCGGACGAGGCGAAGCGGTTGATCTCGGTGGCCATGTCTTTCAAGGGCTCTACCTGCGCGGAGATCGCCGCGGAGAGTTCTGTGAAGTACGCCTGGGCGCTTGTCGCCGCGTTTCCGTCCCAAGTCGCGTCGACCGTCGCCGCTGCGGACTTGACCGATTCGGAGAAGGCCGAATTGTAGGCGGCAAGGTTCTCGACGGCCTTGCCTGCTTTCTGCAAGGCCTCCCAGTCCCCGGAGATCTTCGTGGTGACCCACTTCAACGGGTCGGTGCCGAGGACGTTTTCGCACCATTTACAAGCCCAGTAGGTCGGCGAGATGGCATTGGAGGTGATGAGGAACTCGAACTTGTCGCTGAGCGGATCCTCGAGCGCGGGCTCGGTCAGATATTCGGAGGGAGCCTTTGTCATCTCTGACCACCCGTGGGATAGGTGCGGTCCAACTCGTCGGCTCGTGCCTTGTCGGTGGTCCGGTACACCTGCGCGACCTTGGTCAGTTCGGTCGCCGCGGCCTCGGCGAGTGTTCCGAGCGCGGCGTAGTTCGGTGCGAGCTTGTCGTGTGCCTCGCTGACCGCGCTGAGCCCCGTCCGGATCAGCCCGCCGTCGCCCCACACGGTGTTGTCCAGAACCAGCCACTTCTCCAGATAGGCCGCGACATTCGCATTGGCTTCGGCGAGTGTTCGCAAACTGGCCGCGAACGTATCAACCGCGTCCGGCTCGACCTTGAAAGTCTCCGCCATTGGGTCCCCCTTCCCGGTGGCGACTCGGAAGTCGCGCGTGATCGGAGCACCTTCACATACGTGAGTTGCTGGGTGCAACCACGTCATATCGGGCAAGGGGGACTTCTGGGGCGGGCCCTAGTGGATCTGGGGGAGGTCCTGGGGCTTGGGGGCGAGGCCGCTGGAGTAGGAGCCAGACCAGGCCATCACGTTGGCGACGTAGGCCATCGAGTTGTTGTAGCGCAGGATCGCCTTGGACTGCTGGGAGAGGTCGCGCATGTTCAGGCCGCCGTCGCACAGATAGCGGCCCGCGGTGAGGGCGGCGTCGAACAGGTTCTGGGGGTCGGCGACGCCGTCGGCGTTGCCGTCGGCGGCGTAGCGGTGCCAGGTCTCGGGCAGGAACTGCATCGGACCGATGGCGCGGTCGTAGCTGCCGAGGCCGTCGAGGTCGCCGCCGTCGCTGTCGTGGATGACGTTGTTGCCTGCGAGGCTGCCGTCGAGGACGGGCCCGTAGACCGCCTTGATCGGATTGCCCTGCGCATCGGCCTTGCCGTAGGCGTGGGTGGATTCGACGCGACCGATACCTGCCAGCAGCGACCAGGACATTCCGCAGTGCGGATTCTCCACGGCCAGTTGCTGTTCGGCGGTCTGATAGGCGGCGACGGCGATACCCGGGATGCCGAGCGGGCCCGCGGGCAGATCGGCGGACGTGCGATCATCTGCCAGCGCAACGGTTTTCACGACCGGTGTGGCCGAGGCCGACTGACGCGCTTCCGCGTGGACGATCTCTGCCTGGGGCGCCGCGACCAGATTCGCCGTGGGCTCCGGGTCGACGCCGGGCAGCAGGTCGTGCTCGACTGCTGCGTTGGTTGCCGTGGTCGCCTCGGTGGCGGCCGCGGTGACGGCGACCAATCCAGCGGGGACCAAACCGGTCAGTGCGATGAGCGAGCTACGCCGGACTGTCGTAGCAGGCTGTTTCCGATGACGACCCACTGTGTGGTGCCCTCCTCAACCGTGTTGGATGAGAAGAGATTACCGCACCCGAGACCTTTTTGTTACCCCCCTGTGATCTGGGTTTCGGTTTGATTTCTATGGCGCCGGTGCGGGGGCCGGCGGCAGCGGGATGACGATGCCGAACGGCAGCGTGATGGCGGGCGGCGCGACGGGTGCCGCCGGCGCGGGCTCGGCGGGGGCGGGTTCTTCGGCGGGCGCCACGCCCGGTTCCGGTGTCTTCTCCGGCGTGACGGGGGCGGGCTCGACCGGTGCCACCGCGGCCGGGGTGCAGACGGCGGGCTCGATGACCGGCGGTTCGGGCACGGCCGGGTCCTTCGGCGCCGCGGCACCGAAGGACTGCGCGGCGGGCTTGTCAACGGGCTGTCCGGGTTCGAGCGGGTTCGGCATCTCGGCGGGCAGCGGTTCGCTCACGCAGGTCTCGGGCGGGGCGACCGGCGCGGGGCAGAAGATGCCACACGGGATCGGCGGCAGACCGGGCAGGTGGATCATCACCTGGGTAGGCGTGGTGACCTTCGGCGTGGCCGGGGCGGGCGTGGTGGTGGTCGGCGTGTTCGTCGACGCGGCCAGCACGTTCGGCGCGGGCGCCGTCGGTGCACTGCCAGGCGGGATGATCTCCGGCGAGATGGCCACCTGACTCGGTGCGCCGCCGGTGCGATACGCCGCCGACCAGCTCAACACGTTGGCCGCGTAGGACATGGAGTTGTTGTAGCGCAGCACTGCTCGCAGTTCCTGGGCCGTCTCGCGCAGGTTCATGCCACCCGAGCAGAGATACTTGCCCGCGGCCAGCGCGGCGTCGAAGACATTGTGCGGGTCCGCCGCGCCGTCGCCGTTGCCGTCGGCGGCGTAGTGCACCCAGGTGCTCGGCAGGAACTGCATGGGGCCCATCGCCCGCACGAATCCGCCGTCGGCTTCTTTGATGATCTCGTTGCCGGGCAGTGTGCCGTCGAGCGCGGGCCCGAAGATCGGCGTCGTGGTGGTGCCCGCGGGGTCGGTGCGGCCGCTGCTGGCGTGCCCGGATTCGATCCGGCCGATGCCCGCGAGGAGGTTCCAGGTGAGCCCGCAACCCGGCTGCGCCGATTCCAGGGCCAGTTCGGCATTGCGGTAGGCGGCGAGCACGATCTCCGGGATGCCGAGTGCGCCGCTGCCGGTGGGTAGCGAAATGGTTTGCAGCGGAACAGTTCCCCCGAAGGGTGTGGCCGTGTTGGCACTGAGTGCGCGCAATCTGCGCGGCGCCTCCTGTGCGATCGGCAGCAGGCCGACGATTTCGGACGGATCGGCTTCGGGAGTGTCGTCGGTGGTGCTCGCGTTGGCGGCCAGTAGGGCCTCCGGTGCGGTCGGCGCCGTGCTCGGGTTGCTGGTGTGCACCGCCGAACCCGAGGCGACAAGGCCTGCGACTACAAGGGCCGACATCGTTATCGGAGCTGAAATTCGCACGGCCACACCCTTTTCGTCGAAAAGCAGCGGCGCCGCAGAGTCCCCTTCCGGCCCGCCCGGAACAACGTGATCCAGGTTACCTACCGGTCAGGTACTTGTTGAGCATTTCCGGTCACGCGTCTGGAGCACCAGGCGAAATCGGGGCGGAAGAGGGCATTTGACCGGAGGTTTTCTTGCGGACAGATTTTCGCTTTTTGTCCGTCTTCGGCGCGCCGTCGGGCGTGGTGACCGCGTCGATGCGGTCGAGCATGTCCTTGATCTCCTCCAGTTCGCGGCGCAGATAGTCGCGAGTGGCGACCTCGCCGACCGCCAGGCGCAGCGAGGCGAGTTCGCGGGCGAGGAACTCGGTATCGGCCTTGGTCTGCGCGGCTCGGGTGCGGTCCTCTTCGAGGGAGACCTTGTCCCTGTTGTCCTGGCGGTTCTGCGCCAGCAGGATCAGCGGCGCCGCGTAGGCGGCCTGGGTGGAGAAGGCCAGGTTGAGCAGGATGAACGGGTACGGGTCCCAGCGCAGCCACACCACGAACACGTTGATGATGATCCACACGATCACTATCACCGTCTGGATCGCGAGGTAACGCCCGGTGCCGAGGAATCGGGCGACCCGCTCGCTGCTGCGCGCGAAAGCGTCGGAGTCCCAATCGAGCTTGAACCGCGAGCCGACCGGGGTCTCCAAACGTTGTCTGGCCGGATTCTTCTCGCTCATACCGCACCCCCGTTCGGCAGGAGCGGCTCGACCCGGGTGAGCCCCGGCGGTTCTTCCTCGCGCCAGTCCTCGGGCAGCAGATGATCGAGGACATCGTCGACGGTCACCGCGCCGAGCAGGTGGTTCTCCGCGTCGACCACCGGCCCGCACACCAGGTTGTAGGTCGCGAAATAACGCGTCACCGCCGAGAGCGGCACGTCCGGTGACAGCGGTGCCAGGTCGCTGTCGACGATCCCGCCCACCAGGTGTGCGGGCGGTTCGCGCAGCAGCTGCTGGATGTGTACGCACCCAAGGTAGCGTCCGGTGGGCGTGGCCGTCGGCGGTCGCACGACGAAGACCATCGAGGCCAGTGCGGGTGTGAGGTCGGGGTCGCGGACGCGGGCCAGCGCTTCGGCGACGGTGGTCGCGGGGCCGAGCACGACCGGTTTCGGCGTCATCAGACCGCCCGCGGTGTCAGGGGAGTGCGCGAGCAGCCTGCGCACCGGTTCGGATTCCTCGGGGTCCATCAGCGCGAGCAGCGATTCGGCTTCGCTCTCGGACAGTTCACCGAGGAGGTCGGCGGCGTCGTCGGGGTCCATCGCCTCGAGGATATCGGCGGCGCGGCGCACCTCGAGGTGGCCGAGCAGGTCGACCTGGTCGTCGTCGGGGAGTTCCTGGACGACGTCGGCGAGGCGTTCGTCGTCGAGGGCGAACGCCACTTCGAGGCGCCGCTTCTCTGGCAGTTCACGCAACCGGTGTGCGACATCGGCCGCGCGCAGACCCTCGAACTGAGTGAGCAATGTCGTCACATCCTGGCCTGGCCGATCCACCTCGGCGGGGGTCAGCCCCTCGACCTGCGACCAGTCGACGACGTGCACAGTCCGCCTGCGCCCGAGTCGTCGATGCCCGCGCACCGCGACCCGGCCGACGATCCAATCCCTGGTTCGCGTCTGCTCGATCCCGAGGTCGGCGACGTACACATCGACCCCTCGGAGATCGGGCAGATCCGGATCATCCACGCGTACCTGCGAATCGACGATCTGCGCCATGGCGAGGAGTTCGCCCGGTCGCTGGGCGAATCGGCGCAGGCTCACGGTGCCGGTGTTGAGCGTGACCATGCCCGGCTCGATCGCGGTGACCCGCAGCATCGGCACGAAAATCCGTCGCCGGGTCAGCAATTCGATGACGAGCCCGTGCACCCGCGCGGGCTGACGCCCGTGCCGGACAGCCACGACCACATCGCGGACGCGGCCGATAGACTCCCCGTCCGGACCCAGCACCGTCAGGCCGGCGAGCCGGGCGACGTACACCCTGGTGGTTGCCATGACCATCAGGCTATCGGTCGGGTACGACCGTACGAGTCAGGAGGCGCTCCTCATGAAGCCACGTCGTTCGGTGCTAGCGGTGCCGGGAAGCAATCCGAAGATGATCGCGAAGGCGAAAACGCTGCCGGTCGACGAGGTGTTCCTCGACCTGGAGGACGCGGTCGCGCCGGGCGCCAAGGCCGCGGCGCGCGCGAACATCGTGGCGGCACTGAACGAACCCGGCTGGGGTGAGCAGCTGCGGGTGGTGCGGGTCAACGACTGGTCGACCGAGTGGACCTTCGCCGATGTGATCAGCGTGGTCGAGGGTGCGGGCCGGTGGATCGAGGCGATCCTGCTGCCCAAGGTCACCGACGCCGGTCAGGTGCAGGCTCTCGACCTGTTGTTGACCCAGTTGGAGAAGGCCAGCGGCCTGGAAGTCGGCCGGATCGGTATCGAACCGCAGATCGAGAATGCCTTGGGCCTGCGCAATATCGACGAGATCGCCACCGCGAGCCCGCGCGTGCAGGCGCTGGTGTTCGGGCCCGCCGATTTCATGGCCAGTATCAATATGCGCACGCTGGTGGTCGGCGAGCAGCCGGAGGGCTACGACGTCGGCGATGCCTACCACCACATCCTGATGACGATCCTGCTCGCCGCTCGCGCACACGGCCTGCAGGCGATCGACGGCCCCTACCTGCAGATTCGCGATGTCGACGGGTTCCGCCGGGCCGCGGGCCGCACGGCCGCACTCGGTTTCGACGGCAAGTGGGTGCTGCACCCCGGCCAGATCGACGCGTGCAACGAGATCTTCAGCCCACGGCAGGCCGACTACGACCGCGCGGAGTTGATCTTGGAGACCTATGCCTTCCACACCTCCGAGGCGGGCGGCGCGCGTGGTGCGGTCATGCTGGGAGATGAGATGATCGATGAGGCCAGCGCCAAAATGGCTCAGGTAATAGCCGACAAGGGTCGGGCTGCGGGAATGACGAGAACACCCGCTTGATCGCCGCGAGCGGTCGGGCAACGGCGTCGAGGCGTTTCACTTCGGCACAGCCGGTCCGGAAATAGCAGAATGGGACTATGACGAATCCCCTGGGCAACACCAATCGCGGGCGGCAGGCATTGCCGACGCCGCCCTCGGGCTGGCCGGTCGGCTCGTATCCGACCTACGCCGAGGCGCAGCGCGCGGTCGACTACCTGGCCGACGGGCAGTTCCCGGTGCAGGACGTGACCATCGTCGGTGTCGATCTGATGCAGGTGGAGCGGGTGCTCTACCGGCTCACCTGGGGCAAGGTCATCGGCGGCGGCGTGGTGTCGGGTGCCTGGCTGGGTCTGTTCCTCGGTCTGCTGCTGAGCCTGTTCACCACCACCGGTGGCGCCATCGGACCGCTCGTCGTCGGTCTGCTCGGCGGCATCGTGTTCGGCGTGATCACCACCTCGATCCCGTACGCGGCCACCAAGGGCCAGCGCGATTTCGCCTCGACCATGCAGTTGGTCGCCGGGCGCTACGACGTGCTGTGTGACCCGAAGTCCGCCGAACAGGCCCGCGACTCGCTGGCCCGATTGGCTCTGTAGCGCAATGGATGTGGAGAACACGGTCCGCGCCGCGGTGCTGGATCACTTCGAAGTCGAACGCGCGCAGGTCGATTCGGCCTCGCTGACCTTCCTCGGACTCGAACCCGTCGAGATCCTGCGCATCCCAGGTGACGGCGCGGTGCACTACGCGACGCTGGGTGGTTCGCGTCATCCGATGGGTGACCCCTCCGATCTGCTGGCCGACCCGGTGCGCGGACCGCGCGCGGAACTGATCCTGACGCTGTTGATGAGCGCCGACCCGCAGGTCGGGGTGGCGAAATCGCTCGGCATCCTGGTGGCCTCGCCTGCGGTCGAAGGTGTTGTGCTGCAGGCTGATGCGCTGCTCGACCTCGGAGAACCGTTGTGGCGCAACGCGAAGTTCACCGCCGTCGTGCTCGGGGAGAGCGACATCCCTGAAATCCCGCTGCCCGACCCCGCCGATCCGGTGCGCTATCTCAGCGTCACCCCGGTGACCGCGACCGAGGCCGCCTGGGTGCGGGTGCGCGGTGCCCAAGCGCTGCGTGATGCCTGGGCCGAGGCCGGGATCGACGTGCGTGATCCCGAGCGCGGTGCGGTAACGCTCTAGAGCCACCCGTTGCGGCGGAAACTGCGGAACAGCCACGCGCAGATCACGACCATGAGCAGCAGGGTCGAGGGATATCCCCACCACTGGTGCAGCAGCCACATGTGGTCGAAGTTCATGCCGTAGACCCCGGCGATCAGGGTCGGCACGGCGGCCATCGCGGCGTAGGCCGAGATCTTGCGCATGTCGGTGTTCTGCTGAACGCTGATCTTGGCCAGTGCGGCGTTGACCAGGCCGCTGAGCGCTTCGTCGAAGTAGCTGATGTGGTCGGAGACGGTGGTCTGGTGGTCGGCGACGTCGCGCAGATAGCGGCGGATTTCCGTCGGCACCGGCAGGTCGGTGTTGTTCACCAGCCGCTCCAGCGGAACGGCCAAAGGTGCCACCGCCCTTCGCAATTCCACCACTTCGCGTTTGAGCTGATAGATCGACCCGATACCGATCTTCGAGGCGGGCGTGAACACCGCCTCTTCCATCTCGTCGATATCGCCGCCGACGGATTCGGTGACGTCGACGTAGGTGTCGACCACGTGGTCGGCGACGGCGTGCAGCACCGCGGTCGGTCCGTATTTCAGCTGATCGGGCTGCTTTTCGAGCTTGTGCCGGACACCGGTCAGGACGGTGTGTTCGCCGTGGCGCACCGTGATGGCGAAGCGCGGTCCGGTGAAGACCATGATGTCGCCGGTCTCCACGATCTCGCTGATGGAGTCGATCTCGTGGTCGATGTAGCAGACCGTTCGCAACACCAGGAACAGCGTGTCGCCGTAGCGCTCCAGCTTGGGACGTTGACGGCCCTGCACCGCGTCTTCCACCGCCAGCGGATGCAGGTCGAAGACCGAGGCGATGTCGTTCATCTGCCGCTCGTCGGGGTCGTGCAGGCCGATCCAGACGAAGCCCGCATCGGTCTTCTCCGCCGCTGTCAGCGCTTCCTCCGGTGTGAAATGCCCAGGCTGGCGCTGGCCGTCTACGTAGACCCCGCAGTCGACGATCGCTCGCGCCGTCGGCACCGGGACCTGCGGTCTCGGCGTTCTGGTCGCACGATTGGACCCGTGGAACGACGGCATCGGCGGTAGGGAGGGCATCGACCGAATCCTACGGGCACCGACCGGGTGGGCCCTCGGAACGCGCAGGACCGGCGACCGCACTGTATGACTGAGAGTGTGCGCATCGACCTGCATACCCACTCCACCGCCTCCGACGGCACCGACACCCCCGCCGAACTGGTGCGTCATGCCGCGGCGGCCGGTCTCGACGTCGTCGCGATCACCGATCACGACACCACCGGCGGCTGGGCCGAGGCCGAGGCGGCCCGTCCGCTGGGGCTCACGCTGGTGCGTGGCATGGAGATGTCGTGCACGGGCATGGGGGAGGACGGCTTCCCGGTGCCGGTGCATCTGCTGGCGTATCTGTTCGACCCCACCGATCGCGGTTTCGCCGATGAGCGCGAGCGGTTGCGCGGCGAGCGGGTGGCCAGGGTGCGGGCGATGGCCGAGAAGATGGCGGCCGACGGGCTGCCGATCGATCCCGTCGCGGTGATGGCGAGCGCGGGTCCGGCGGTGGGCAGGCCGCATCTGGCGCAGGCGCTGATGGCGGCCGGGGTGGTCGAGAGCGTGAACGAGGCGTTCGTCGATCTGCTCGCCCCGCACGGGCCCTACTACGCCGAGAAGGCCGACACCCCGCTGACCAGGGCCGTGGAGTTGATCGCGGCCGCGGGCGGGGTGAGCGTGATCGCCCACGCCCGCGCCCGCAAACGGGGCCGACTGCTGGCGCTCGACGAGATCCGGGAGTTGGCCGGGCTCGGCTTGAGCGGACTCGAGATCGACCATCCCGATCACAACGAGGCCGATCGCCTTGTGCTGAGCGACCTTTCGCGTGAGCTGGGTCTGATCCGCACCGGTTCGTCGGACTATCACGGCAGCAACAAGACCATCGGGATCGGTGCGTGCGGCACCGATCCCGACCAGTACGAGGCGCTCGTCGACGAGGCGAGCGGGGCGCCGGTGATCGCCTCGTGACGCTGGTGCGCACCGTCAGCGGCGTCGTCGCGGGCGGGGTGGTGGTGCTGTTGTGCGTGGTCGTGGGCGCCGCGGTGATCGGTGCGCGGCGCGACTTTCCCGGACCGGGTGTCGAGTCGCTGAGTTGGCATGTCGTGGCCGCGGTGGTGGTGGTTCTCGCGCAGGTTTTCGCCGACCGCCGCCGTGGGATGTCCGTATTGTTCGGGTCCGCGACGGTCTTGGTCACGGCCGGTGTATTGCTTTGGACACAATGGTGGGGTTGACGGTCGTGTAATGGTTGCGGTCGGGTGAACTGTGCCCGAATATTTCTCTTTGTGACCAGCATCGAAACGGACGTTCTGATCCTCGGCGGTGGACCCGCCGGGCTCTGGGCCGCCGTCTCCGCCGCCGCGGCGGGCGTACGGGTGGTGCTGGTCGACAAGAGCCGCTGCGGTTCCAGCGGTCCCACCGTGTACGGCACGACCGTGCTCTGGGACATTCCCCCTGGTCCGGGCCGGGCCGACGCGGTCGAGAAGGCGTTCGGTTCCGGCGGTGGGCTCGGTGATCGGGCCTGGTTGCACCGCGTCGTCGACGAGACCCACCGGCGGTTGCAGACCTGGTCGGGCACCCGCCATCGGGTCCCGGATCCGTCCGGCGACCCGGCCCACATCCACTTCGACGGTGCGAGCTATCTGCGCAGACTGCGTCGCGGCGCGCTCGAGGCGGGCGTGCGCATCCTCGATCATCATCCGGCGCTGCAACTGCTCGTCGATCCGGCGGGCACAGTGGTCGGTGCCGCGGGGGTCCAGCGCCACAACAAGTTTCGGCCGTGGACCGTGCGGGCGGGCGCGGTCGTGGTCGCGACCGGCGGCTGCGCGTTCCTGTCCGGCGGCGCGGGGACCGAGGTGAGTACCGGCGAGGGCCTGCTGATGGCCGCCGAGGCCGGGGCCGAACTGTGCGGGATGGAATTCTCCAGCGCCTACGGGTTGGCGCCGGTGCTGTCGCGAGTACATCCACATCCGGCCGTCGCGCCCGGGTTGGCGGTGCATTTCGCGGCCCTCTACGACGAAGCGGGCGTCGAACTGCCCGACCGGTATCCGGCGGCACTCACCGCCATCGCCGATGGCCGACGGGTCTTCGCCGCCTTGCACGAAGTGCCCGACACCGTCCGGCACTGGCTGAGCCGACACGGCGCGATCGACGCGACCGGCCGGGTGCCGGTGCGGGCGGTGCTCGAGGGCACCATCCGCGGTGCGGGCGGCCTTGCCATCGCCGACACCGATTGCTCGACGACGATCCGTGGCCTGTTCGGCGCGGGCGATGTGACGGGCCGACAGATCGTCACCGGGGCGGCAGGCGCCACCGGCGGCCTCAACGGCGCGTGGGCGCTGGCCTCGGGCACGTGGGCGGGCCAGGGGGCGGCCGCGTTCGCGATCGCCAACGAGCGGGCGAGCAGTGCGCGCCCCGTGCCCGGCGCGGGTCTCGGTCCGCACGCGCACATCGACCCGCGCTCGGTGGTCGGGCTGGTGCAGGAACACACGTTGCCGTTGCGCCGCAGCTACCGGCGCAGCGCGGGCAGCCTCGGCGACAGCATCGCCGAACTGGACGCCATGTGGCCCGGCGCGCACCTGGAACTCGGCGGCCTCGGTGTCCAACAGCTCCGAGCGCGGCAGGCCGCGGCACTGCTCGCCGTCGCCCGGTGGGCCGGTTACAGCGCGCTGGTGCGTACCGAGAGCCGCGGCATCCACCGTCGCATCGACCACCCCGACGCCAACGCCGACTGGCTGGTGCGGCTGCGCTGTGGTGGGCTCGACGAGGTGTGGGTGCGTCGGGAGGAATGGCCGGAGCCGCTCGGCGGCGAGCTCACCGAGGCCACCCCCGCCGCGGTGTGAAAGTTCACCGGATGTTCCCGCTGTGCTGCGAGTTTTCGCTTACGCGACGGCAATTCGACGCGGTTACGCTCGATCCATGACGCGGTTTGGCAATAGACACACCGTGCTGGCAGAATGTTGCGGATTCCCTTCCCTTGCCACCGCCGGGTTCGGGGACATGGTGACCTTCCGCAGTGTGACGCACCGTCACAGCGATGGTCGACCCGTTTTGCTCGCCCGGACCCACCTGTCCGGCTCCGCTCGGCGGATCAGTGCCGCGCCACGCGTACCGGTTTCCACCGCGAAACGCGTGCGGTCGCGCACCCGATGAGCGTGGTAGCGACCCCGAAATGTGTAGTTCCGATATACCCGGCGGTAACCGTCCCCCGGTTGAGCCCGACTCGAGCAGGAGTGAAATCGTGTCACCTGTGACTGACGCACCGAATGCCACCGCGGCGCCCAAGGCCGATGACGCAGCGAGCCTCGCTGCCATCACCAACGACGAGATCTTCGCGGGCCACCTCGGCGGCAAGCTGTCGGTCGAGCTGGCCGCGCCGCTCGAGACCCAGCGCGACCTGTCCATCGCCTACACCCCCGGTGTCGCCCAGGTCAGCCGGGCCATCGCCGAGGACCCCGCGCTCACCAAGCGCTACACCTGGACCGACCGCCTCGTGGTCGTGGTCAGCGACGGCACCGCCGTGCTCGGCCTCGGCGACATCGGCCCGCGCGCCTCGCTGCCCGTGATGGAGGGCAAGGCCGCGCTGTTCAAGAAGTTCGCGGGCCTGAACTCGATCCCGCTGGTGCTCGACACCACCGACCCCGACGAGATCGTCCAGACGCTGATCCACCTGCGTCCGAGCTTCGGCGCGGTGAACCTGGAAGACATCTCCGCACCCCGCTGCTTCGAGATCGAACGCCGCGTCATCGAGGCCCTCGACTGCCCGGTCATGCACGACGACCAGCACGGCACCGCCATCGTGGTGCTGGCCGCCCTCAAGGGTGCGGCTGCGGTGCAGGGTCGTGACATGTCGGGCCTGAAGGTCGTCGTCTCCGGTGCCGGTGCGGCCGGTGTGGCGTGCGCGAACATCCTGCTCGCCGCCGGTATCCCCGATGTGGTCGTGCTCGACTCGAAGGGCATCGTCAGCGCCGGGCGCGACGGCCTCAACGGTGTGAAGGCCGAACTGGCCGCCCGCTCCAACCCGCGCGGCCTGACCGGTGGTCCGGCCGACGCGCTCGCCGGTGCCGACGTGTTCCTCGGCCTGTCCGCGGGCAAGATCCCCGAGGAGCTCATCGCCTCGATGGCCCCCGAAGCGATCGTGTTCGCCATGTCGAACCCGGACCCGGAGATCCACCCCGACGTGGCCGCCAAGTACGTGGCGATCGTGGCGACGGGTCGCAGCGACTTCCCGAACCAGATCAACAATGTGCTCGCGTTCCCCGGTGTGTTCAAGGGCGCGCTCGACGCCGGTGCCCGCCGCATCACCGAGGGCATGAAGGTCGCCGCCGCGGACGCCATCTTCGGTGTCGTCGCCGACGAGCTGGCTGTCGACAAGATCATCCCGAGCCCGCTCGACCCGCGCGTGGCCCCGGCCGTCGCCGAGGCCGTGGCGGAAGCGGCGCGCGCCGAGGGCGTCGCCTAGTTTCTCTGCCGACAGCGCCCTCGTTCCCACCGGAGCGGGGGCGCTGTCGCGTTGTCTGGGATCATCGGATGATGACCACGATCACCGTGCAGCTACCCGACGAGGTCTACGAACAGCTGGCAGCCGGGGCCGAGGCCGACGGTGTGTCGGTGAATGTGGCGATGGTGCTCGCCGCCCAGGAGTGGATTCAGGCTCAGGCGCATCGAGCGAGCGAGCGGGCCAGAGTCAAGGAGATCTTGGCCGACGACCCGCACCTGCGCGCACTTCTCGGCGACGATTGACGCCGCAGGACCGGCCTGATCACGCACAACGGCGCGTTCCAATCAGAATTCTGACTTTGCGGCGTCGATTTGCGTGATTGCGCCGGAGCGCGTGACCCGGCCGGATCCTGGCACACTGGCCCAGACCGCCACCGCGAGCAGTCCGTCGAGCACCAGGGCAAGCATCGCAACCAGTAGCGCGCCGACCAACACCAGGTCATAGCGGTAGAGCCCGATCCCGTCGAAGATGTAGCGCCCGAGCCCACCGAGGTTGACATAGGCGGCGATGGTCGCGGTGGCGACCACTTGCAGTGTGGCGCTGCGCAATCCGCCGAGGATTACCGGCAGCGCATTGGGCACCTCGACCCGGAACAGGATCTGGCTTTCCGTCATCCCCATCGCCCGCGACGCGTCCACCACATCGGCAGGCACGTTCGCGATCCCCGCATACGCGCCCGCCAGCAGCGGCGGAATGCCGACGGTGATCAGCGCCAGCAGCGGCGGGATCAGCCCGAGCCCGAGCCCGAGCACCAGAAACGTGAGCAGACCCAAGGTCGGCAGCGCCCGCATGGCATTGGCGAACCCGACCATCACCGCACTGCCGCGACGCGTGTGCCCGATGATCAAGCCCAGCGGCACCGCGATCACCGCCGACAGCGCCACCGTGAGGAAGCTGTACCAAAGGTGTTGCAGCAGCCGGTGTTCGATGCCGGTGGGCCCGCCCCAGTTCGCGCCGTCGCTCAGGTAGTTCCAGGCTTCGATGAACAGGTTCACGCGCGCGCCCCCTTCGCATCGGCCCGGGTCCACGGCGTCGCGAGTCTGCCGAGCAGGAACACCAGTCGGTCGAAGATCAGCGCCAGCACCAGGGTGACGATGATGCCCGCGATGATCTGGTCGGGATAGTCACGCTGATAGCCCTGGGTGAACAGCTTGCCGAGCCCGCCGACCCCGATCAGTGCACCGACCGACACCATCGCGATATTGGTGACCACCACCACCCGCAGGGAAGCGGTGAAAACCGGTAGCGCCAAAGGCATATCGACGGTGACGGTCCGCCGGAACCGGCCGAAGCCGATCGCGTCGGCGGCATCGAGCACGCTGGCGGGCACCGTATCCAGTGCCGTCGGTACCGCGATCAACAGCAGCGCGGTCGAATACACGGTGAGCGCGATGATCACATTGAGCGGGTCGATCATGGAGATGCCGATCAGCGGCGGGATGATCACGAACAGGGCGAGCGAGGGAATCGTGTAGGCCAGGCTCGACACCGTGGTGGTGATCCTTCTGGCCCAACGGTTTCCGCGCACCAGCGCGCCGATCGGCACCGCGATCACCAAGCCGAGCAGCAGCGGGACCAGCGCCAGCACCAGGTGGGTGCGGGTGATCGCCATGATCTCGGCGAAGTTGTCGATCAGGTATCTCACGACGCGCCCTGCGTGAAGAACTCCTGGTTGCGTTCGGCGTCCTCGGTTGCCCGCTGCTCGGCGAGTTGGGTCAGGACGTCGGCAGCCAGCAGTCCGCCGCGCACGGCACCCGCCTCGTCGACGGCGACGCCGATGCCGGAGGGGGAGGAGATCGCCGCGTCCAGGGCCTGGCGCAGGTCGCCTGACGGCGTGAACAGTGAACCACCGGCCGAAACGCTGGCGTCCAAGGGTTTTCCGGCACGGACTCCTTCCACGCCGGTCACATCGATCCAGCCGCCCGGCTTCCCGTCGGCATCGACGATCAGCGCCCATTCGCCCTGGGTGAGCCGCAAGCCGGCGATGTCATCGGCCTCGATCGTCCGAATCGGTGCCAGCGCAACGGCATCGGCGCTGCGGAACGACAGCCCTCGGTAACCACGATCCCGGCCGACGAACCCGGCAACGAAATCTGTTGCGGGCTGGGCGAGTACGCGTTCAGGGGTGTCGTACTGCTGCAGCACCCCGCCGCGTCCGAACACCGCGATCTTGTCGCCGAGGGTGATCGCCTCGTCGATATCGTGGGTGACGAACACGATCGTCTTGTTCAGCTCCGCCTGCAATCGTCGCATCTCCGACTGCAATTCCGCCCGCACCACCGGGTCGACCGCGCTGAACGGCTCGTCCATCAACAGCACCGGCGGATCCGCCGCCAATGCCCGCGCCACCCCCACCCGTTGCTGCTGGCCGCCCGAGAGCTGGGCCGGATACCGTTGCGCCAGATCGCGATCCAGGCCGACGCGGTCCATCACTTCGAGCGCGGCGGCGCGGGCGGCCTTGCGTGATTGTCCGAGCAGGACCGGCACGGTCGCCACATTGTCGATCACCTTGCGGTTGGGCAGCAGCCCGCCGCTCTGGATCACATAGCCGATGCCGAGGCGCAATTTCACCGGGTCGACCGTCGCGATATCGCGACCGTCGATGGTGATGGTGCCCGCGGTGGGCTCGACCATCCGGTTGATCATGCGCATCGAGGTGGTCTTGCCGCAGCCGGACGGCCCGACGAACACCGTGAACGAGCCGGATTCGATGCGCAAATTCAGATCGCGCACCGCGTGCGTGCCGTTCGGATACGTCTTATCGATACCGCTGAATACGATGTCGGACAACGAGTTCTCCTCGAGGCGCAATGCCTCAGCCGATGGGGGAGTTCAACCCTTGCGCGGTGATCCAGGCGAGCGCGGCCGCCTTCGGCTCGATCTTGCTGTCGCCGGAAACGGCCGTGTTCAGCGAAATCAGTTCGGTGGTGGTCAATTTGGCCGATACCGCATCGAGCACCGCGACCGCTTTATCGGTCTTCTTCGCGGAATTGAACAGCGGCACCACATTCTGGGCCGCGAAATTGTGCTTCGGATCGGCGAGGACGACCAGGTCGTTCTGCGCGATCGCTTGCGACGTGGTGAAGATATCGGCGGCGTTCACCTGTCCGTCGACCAGGGCGCGCACCGTGGCGGGCCCGCCGCCGTCGGCGATCGGCACGAAATTGGCGTCGCTGATATCGAGCCCGTAGTTCTTCTTCAACCCCGGTAGCCCACCCGGGCGCTGCGCGAATTCGGCCATCGCACCGAATTTCACCTCGGCCGAATGCGGCGCGAGATCGGCGATGGTTTTCAGGTTCCACTTGTCGGCGGTCGCGCGGGTGACGACGACGGCGTCGGAATCCTCACCCGGGGCGGGCGTTGCGATGGCGAGGTCCTCGCCGAGCGCCTTGGTGAGCGCGGCGTTCACCTCGGGAGCGGCGGTGGCGGTGGCGTCTTTGTCGAGGTATTGCAGCAGGTTGCCGGTGTATTCCGGGATCAGCGAGATGGCGCACTGGCGCAGCGCGGGAATGTAGGCCTCGCGGCTGCCGATATCGAATTTGGTGTCGACTTTGAAGCCGTTGATCCGCAATGCTTCGGTGTAGATGTTGGCGACGGTCTCGGATTCGGGGAAATTGGCCGAGCCGACGATCAGCGCGTCGCTGGTGCAATCACCCTTGGCGGCAAGCGGATCGCTGTTGCCGCAGGAGGCGAGGATCATGGCGGCGGCCAGTGCCACAGCGGCAGCCAGCACCCGGCCCGCCCGGACCGCGAGGCTGCGTGCCGGTCGACGTTGTCGCGTTGAAGAGGAGGCGAAGGCGGTTTTCACTGGTGTCCTTCCGGCAAAGGCGGGCAGTGCGCTGTGCGTGCGACCCGGGGGCCACAGGTACATTCTGGTAGTTCATACTGCCCGCCGTCGGGCCGAATTGCGCGGGTTGACGGCAAATTCAGAAAGTTGGTGTCGTCGGATGCATTCGGTCGTCGTGCGTCGAACCGCCGCCGCGATCCTGGCCGCCACCTGCGTTTTCGGCACTGTTTCCTGCGCCTCCGAGGACACCCGTCCGGTGGTTGTGGTGGGTGGGGATTCGACGACGGAATCGGTTCTGCTCGCCGAGATCTATTCCCAGGCCCTGGCCCGCACCGGTACCCCGACGACCGTCGTCACCCAGTTGGTCGACCCGCTCGCCGACCTGGACTCGGGTCGCATCGCCGTCCTGCCCGCCCGCAACGGCGACCTACTGACCGACTGGAACCCCACCTCGTCCGCCCGCAAACCCGACGAGGTCATCACCGCGGTCAATGCCTCACTCCCGCAGGGCCTTTCGGTCACCGACGCCGCCGACGGCACCGACCTCCGTCCCCCCGCGGCCCTGCCCGACCCCGACTACACCCTGCGCGCCCAGAACATCCTAGCCGTCTACCGCGCCGGCATCTTCGACCGCCGACAGCTGAAAAAACTCAACTACGTCGCGGGCGAACTCACCACCGAAGACCTGACCGCCCTGATCCACCAGATCGAATCAGGAACCCGCCCCGCCGACGCAGCCCGCACCTGGCTGGACGCCCACGCACTCTGAGCGCCGGGAATGATTGCGTGAAAGACGAGATCCGCCGCGTCACCGACTCTGACTACGCGTGGCGCCGGCTGCATCGGCCTACGCCACCTCGCCCCCCGAACCCTCGAACTGACCCGCATGTTCGTCCACCCCGACACCCGCGGCAAAGGCGGCGCATCCGCCCTACTCCACGCAGCCGAATCAACCGCCCGCACCCTCGGCGCCCACACAATCCGCCTCAACACCCGCAAAGACCTCACCGAAGCCCGCGCCCTCTACCTGAAGCACGGCTATACCGAAACCCTGCCCTATGGCAACGATCCACTCGCAGACCACTGGTTCGAACGACGTCTCAGCTGAACAACGGGGTCGTGCCCCGGTCGCCGCTGGCCACGGGGATTCGCTGAGAGCATCCCGGCCAGGAGCCGGATCAACGGATGAAGCTCGTTGTAGCACAGGGCAATTGAACGGCTCCTGTACGAAGCAGTCCTGTTAGCATTAGCTCTCGGTTGTCAGCGGCGGATCGTCGCTTATCAGGGGGAAGTTCGTTGCGCTCGTTGTTGTCTGTGCTCGCTGCTGTGGTGGCCGTGGGAGTGTTGTCCGGTTGTTCCACCGCTGAAAACGCCGCCCCGCCTCGACAAGCGACCGCCCCGACCTCCACGCAACAGGCGCGGGCCACGGGAGACCTGAACCTCGCCGAGTACGAGCGCTACCGGCAGTCGGCAAACAACTATGGCAAGTCGGGACTGTTCTTCCAGTCGCCGAGCGGGATGTTCCACTGCGCCATCTTCGATCAGCCGATGACGAACTACGAGGTGCCGATCCAGGCGGCTTGTATGGGTCGTGAAGCGGCGACGCCCCAGGGTGAGGATGCCTGCGCCAAGCGCGAGGTCGGGAACTCCCCGATTCCCGCGGCAGGAGTCGGCGCGTCCGGTTCGTTGTTCCTGTGTGTCACCGAGCCCGTGTTCTACGGTAAGCAGGACGCTCTCGTCCTCCCCTACGGCTCCACCCTTATCGGCAACGGCATCTCCTGTGCCTCGAGCGAGACAGACATCTCCTGCTCCGACAATTTCAGCGGCGAATACTTCTCGATTTCGAGGGAGTCCACCGAACTCTCCAGTTCGCGGGCGACCACGGCTGTCCCCAGCGTGCTGGGCGAACGTCCAGGCACGGCACGGAACACACTCACCGCCGCGGGCTTCCAGGTGAAGATCGTCGGCGGGGAGAACCGCGGTAAGAACGGCGGTCAATGCATGGTCGCAACTCAGCAACCAGCGGCCGGAACCAACGCCCCCGCCAACTCCGTCGTCACCTTGGAGACCGAAGAGATCGGCGCCGCGGCGCCGTGCTGATCTCGCGCCCGGTCATCGTGTCGGTTGGATGCGGATTTCGAGGCCCTTCAGGGTGGCGTTCTCGATGGGGACGTCGGCGTTCGAGGGGATCGAGCACAGCATGTTGATGCCGCCTCGTGCGACGTCGACGGTTGCGGGGGAGAGGTCCTCGCTGTTGTCGCGGCGATCCTGGATGAACTTCGTGATCGTCAGGCGCTGGGTGTCGGCGTCCTGGTCGAGGTAGTCGCCGCAGGGTGTGGCGCCGCCACGGTTGAGTGCGCGTTCTATGTCGCCGCAGCCGGCGGTGGTGATGGCGACGGCCAGTAATGCGATGGCTGTGCGCCGAAATCGATGTGCCCCCACTGTGATTCCCCCGAGCTGTCACGTTCGACTGCCGATTCTACGGCCGTTCAGGTGAGACCCGGTACGTCTCGGGGTCCGCTTCCCGGTCCAGCCCCCTTGTCAGCCCATGTTCCGTTCCGTATATTCCTACTGGAATATTTGGTTCGGAACATTGCGGTGAGTGGAGGTGGTGGGGTGGGGCGGAGTGCGTTGACGCCGTTGGCTATTGCGGTGCTCGCGTTGCTCGATGAGCGGCCTATGCATCCGTATGAGATGTATCAACTGCTGATCGCTCGGCGGGAGGACCTGCTGGTCAAGGTGCGGCCGGGGTCGCTGTATCACGTGGTGGCCAGGCTGGCCGATGACGAGATGGTGGTGGCGGAGGGGGTCGGGCGGGCTGGGAATCGGCCCGAGCGGACCACGTACCGGATCGGTGAGGCGGGGCGTAGTGCGTTGCGGGGGCGGATCGCGGAGCTGTTGCGCACGCCCGTGCAGGAGTATCCGATCTTTCGGGTGGCGCTGTCGGAGGCGCACACCCTCCCACGGGAGCAGGTCGTCGCGCTGCTCGAAGAACGCGCGGAACACCTGAACCAGGCCTGCGTCGACATGGACGCGCTGCTCGACTGGACGCGCGGCCGTGCCATGCCGCGCCGCTATTACGTTGTCCTGGAATACATTCGCGCCACCACCCACGCCGAACTCACCTGGATCACCGACTTCGCCGCCGAACTCGGCAGCGGTGCCGTGCCGTGGGAGCAGTTCGATCCCGACACCGGCGAACGGATCACCGGCGATCACACCCACGAATGGCCGAGCGGGGATCACCCGGACGCCGCGCCTCGGCCGCGCTGGGCTGCCCGAAGCTGAATCCTTCTCCCCGATTGGAACGAATTCGATGACCACCCAACGTAATCCGTGGCTGGCGCTGTTCGCGCTGGTGGTCGGGTTCTTCATGATCCTGCTGGACATGACGATCGTCGCGGTCGCCAACCCGGCCATCATGACCGAGCTGCACACCGACATCTCCAACGTCATCTGGGTGACCAGCGCCTACCTGCTCACCTACGCGGTGCCGCTGCTGGTCACCGGCCGTCTCGGCGACAAGTTCGGGCCGAAGAACATCTATCTGATCGGCCTCGCGGTGTTCACCGCGGCCTCGCTGTGGTGTGGTCTGTCGGGCAGTATCGGGATGCTGATCGCCGCCCGCGCCGCCCAGGGCATCGGCGCCGCGCTGATGACGCCGCAGACCATGGCCGTGATCACCCGCACCTTCGCGCCGGACAAGCGTGGCGCTGCGATGGGCCTGTGGGGTGGTGTCGCCGGGCTGGCCACGTTGATCGGCCCGATCATGGGTGGTGTGCTGGTCGACAACCTCGGCTGGGAGTGGATCTTCTTCGTCAACGTGCCGGTCGGCATCATCGCGTTCGGGCTGGCCGTGTGGCTCGTCCCGGCGCTGCCGACCAGCGATCACAAGTTCGACATCGTCGGCGTCGTCCTCAGCGGAATCGGCATGCTGGCCCTGGTTTTCGGTATCCAGGAAGGCAATTCGCAAGACTGGTCGTTGCGGATCTGGCTGTTGATCGGCTTCGGCGTGGTGATGTTGATCGTGTTCGTGATCAACCAGGCGCGAAACAAGGGTGAACCGCTGGTGCCGCTGAGCCTGTTCCGTGACCGCAACTTCGCGCTGTCGAACCTGGCGATCGCCGCCATGGGTGCCGCGGTGACGTCGATGATGGTGCCGTCGTACTTCTATCTGCAGGCGGTGCGCGAGATGTCGCCGACCATGTCGGCGCTGATCTTCGCGCCGATGGCGATCATCACCGGTGTCACCGCGCCGTTCATCGGCAGGGTGTCGGACAAACTACCGCCGCGACTGTTGCCGACCATCGGGTTCGTGCTGTTCGCCGGATCGGTGGCGTCCTTCGGTGTGCTCATGAGCCCGGACTCGTCGATCATCTGGTTCCTGATCGCCGCAGGCGTCGGTGGACTCGCCAGCTCCTGCATCTGGGCCCCGCTCGCCTCGACCGCCACCCACAACCTGCCGGTCACCCAGGCTGGTGCGGGTGCGGGCATCTACAACACCACCCGTCAGGTCGGCGCGGTCCTCGGCAGTGCGGCGATCAGCGCCTTGATCGCCGCCCGCCTCACCGCCAACGGTCTCGGCGACAGCGGCCCGGTCGGCGAAGGAGCCGCCACTGGCCCCCTCCCGCCCCACATCCTCGACGAATTCAGCACCTCACTGGCCCAGTCGATGATCCTGCCCGCCGCCATCCTGCTGATCGGCGTGGTGGCCTCGGCCTTGTTCGTGGGACACGGGAAGTCGGGCGCGCGCAAGCCCGCCACCGATTCGACCGGTGAATATGTGGGCGGCGTGCCCCGGTAGACCCGGTTCGGACCGGCGTAATCACACACTTCGCGCGTTTTGAATCAGTTTTCTGACTGAACAGGCACGAAGTGTGTGATTACGCCGGTGGTGGCACTCAGCTCACCTGGATGGTGAGGGTGGGGTAGCCCGTCGCGCCATCGGGGATGACGTCCTGGGAGACGGCGGTTTGGGGGCCGGTGGGGTCGAGGGTGCGGGCGCGGAGGGTGTGTTGGCCGGGGGTGGCGTCCCAGTCGTAGGTCCATTGGCGCCAGGTGTCGATGGTGACCTCGGTGGACAGGTGGGCGGGGCGCCAGTCGCCGTCGTCGATCTGGACTTCGACCCCGGTGACGCCGCGATGTTGGGCCCAGGCGACACCGGCGATCACGGTGCGGCCCTGCGGCATTCGGCCTCGGCCGCGTGGGGTGTCGATGCGGGTGCCGGTTTTGATCGGGCCCTGCGCGGACCAGCCGCGACGGGTCCAATAGGCGGTGGCCTTGTCGAAGCGGGTGATCTCGAGCTCGGTGACCCATTTGGTGGCGGAGACGTAGCCGAACAGGCCGGGGACCACCAGGCGGGCAGGATAGCCGTGCTGGATCGGGAGGGGTTCGCCATTCATGCCGATGGCGAGGAGAGCATCGCGGCCGTCGCTGAGGACCGCGAGGGGAGTGCCCGCTGTCCAACCGTCACTGCTGTGAGACAAAACCATATCGGCGTCGGGGAGCGGGCGGGCCTGTGCGAGGAGTTCGTCGAGGCGGTAGCCGAGCCAGCGGGCGTTGCCGATGAGGTCGCCGTTGATGGGGTTGGAGACGCAGGCGAGGGTGACCAGGCGCTCGACCGGGTTGCGGCGCAGGAGGTCGTCCCAGGTGAGGGTGATCTCCTGTTCGACCATGCCATGGATGCGCAGGGACCAGGTGTCTGTGGATACCTGGGGAACGATCAGCGCGGTGTCGATACGGTAGAAGTCGCTGTTGGGGGTGATGTACGAGGTCAAGCCCGGTACGCGTAGGTCGGCGTCCGGCGGGAAGTCGGGCAGAGGTGCTGCGGGCGAAGGGAGTTCGACCATCGCCCGCTCGGCCGTCACGTCGCGCCGCGCCCCGCCGAGCAACCTTCCCGCGAGTCCGGCCCCGATCGCCAACACCCCGGTCGCCGCGATCCCACCGAGCACCCGCCGCCGCCCGGCCTTCGCAACGAGTTCCTCAGCGCCGCTGGGATTCGATTCCGGCGCAACATGTTTCGCCGCCGACCGTTCGGATGCTGTGTCGATCCGCCGCGTGAGTCCGCGCAACGCGAGAATCCCCGCCGCGGTCCCGATCAGCGCGGGGAGTGCCCCGGCGAAACCGCCGATCCGACCGGCGCCGATCACCGCGGCTCCCACACCGAACACCGCGAAAACCACCGACCCGATCGGCCGATTCTTACGTTCCAGCACCCCGGCGATCCCGGCGACAACCACCGCCACCACACCCATGCAGACGAATAACACGGCCTTGTCATGCGTCCCGAAGGTCGAGATCGCCCACTCCCGAAGTCCGTCGGGCGTGTGGTCGACAACGGTCGCACCGAGCGCGTACGCGGGCGCGCTACCGACCCCGGCGAACACCGCGACCAACTCCGCAACACCGAGCACCAGTGCCGCGGCCACGACCCCGGCCACCGCCCGCAAGAACACCATCAACCGAGCCTACGTCGGTGACCAACTCGTGACGGCCGAACCCTCCCGCGAACACCCGCTGAAAACTACACTGTGTAGTAGGAAGTCCACCCTCGGCAGGAGGCAACATGACCGAGACATCACCCGAACAGACACTGCGCGTCACCGCCGCGGTCTTCACCGTCGCCCTCCTGGTGCACGGCGCCGACCACATGCGTCGCGGCATGGACGCGACCTCAGCCCTGGTCAACACCCTCGGCACCCTGCAACTCCTCTTCGCGCTGTTCACCGTGTTGCTGGTGTTCCGCGGCCATCGCGAAGGCGCCCGTGCCGCTGTCTTCATCGGCTTCGCCAGCGCGGCCGGCTTCACGATCGTGCACCTGCTCCCGGATTGGTTCGGCCCACTCAGCGACAGCTTCATCAACGCCTCACCCAGCGCCGGAGTCACCGGATTCTCCTGGTTCGCAGCACTTTTCGAGATCACGGCCGACATCGCGATCGCCATCGCCGGCCTGCGCGTGCTGCGATCGAGGCAGATGAGCGTGGCCTGAGGCGGCATACCCATGGCGGCGCGCCGGTGGTGAAAGCGCTGGTGAGCGGCGGCGGTCGGTAGTCTGCGCGGCATGACAGCACGTTCTCTTCCACGATTCGTGTCTGCAGTCTTGATGGCAGCCGCGATTCCCCTGGTATCGCCCATCCACTCCGCCACCGCCGCGCCGTGCTCCGACATCGAGGTGGTGTTCGCGCGCGGGACCGCGGAGCCCGGTGGCGCGCTCGGCCTCACCGGCTTGTCGTTCGTCGAAGCGTTGCGCGCCAACGCCGGTGGACGTTCGGTCGGCTCGTACGGGGTCGACTACCCGGCGAGCAGCGACTTCGCCGACCGGCTCGGCTTCGCGCACACCGTCCTGCAGGGGATCGACGATGCGCAGCGGCGGGTCGAGTACGTGGCGACCAACTGCCCCGGCACCCGGATCGTCCTCGGCGGATACTCGCAGGGCGCGGCGGTCGCCGGGTTCGCCACCGACGGCGACGTGCCGGAGGGTGTGCCGCCGGAGTACGAGCGGTATCTGCCCGAGCCGATGGCACCCGAGGTGGCCGAGCATGTCGCGGCGGTCGTGCTGTTCGGCAAACCGTCGGATCGGTTCATGCGTGACGCCGAAGCACCCGCGGTATCGCTGGGCACGGCCTACCGGGACAAGACCATCGACCTGTGCATCCAGGCCGACAACATCTGCGACGGTTCCCCACTGGCCCAACCCAATGCACTGCACACCCTCTATGGCATCAACGGAATGACCGTCACCGCAGCACAATTCGCTGCACAACGACTCTAGAGAAGCCGAAAGGCCGGTTGCCACAAGAGCAACCGGCCTTTCGTACAGCGAGGATCAGGAGTAGATCTTGTCTACTTCGCCCGCGTACTGCTTCATGACGACGGCGCGCTTGAGCGACATCTTCGGGGTGAGCTCGCCACCCTCCTGGGTCCAATCGACCGGGAGGATACGGATCTTCTTGATCGCCTCGGCCTTGGAGACCTTCTTGTTGGTCTCGTCGATCGCGGCCTGCACCTCGGCGACGAGCGCCTCGTTCTCGATCAGGGTCTCGATCGCGGTGTCGGCGGCGACGCCGTTGCGATCCTTCCAGCCCGGCAGGGCTTCGGGATCGAGGGTGATCAGGGCGCCGATGAACGGCTGACCGTCACCGACGACCATGACCTGGCTGATCAGCGGGTGCGCGCGCAGAGAGTCCTCGAGCACGGCGGGAGAGACGTTCTTGCCGCCCGCGGTGACCAGGATTTCCTTCTTGCGACCGGTGATGGTGACGAAGCCGTCGGCGTCGATGGCGCCGAGGTCGCCGGTCTTGAACCAACCGTCGACGAAGGATTCCTCGGTGGCCTCGGCGTTGCCCCAGTAGCCGTCGAACACGACCGAGCCCTTGAGCAGCAGCTCGCCGTCGTCGGCGATCTTGGCCGCGTGGCCCTGGATCGGGCGACCGACCGAGCCCACCCGGATGAACTGCGGGGTGTTGACGGTGAACGCGGCGGTGGTCTCGGTGAGTCCGTAGCCCTCGTAGATCGTCACGCCCGCACCACGGAAGAAGTGGCCCAGACGCGCGCCCAGCGGGCCACCGCCGGACACAGCGGCCAGGCACTGGCCACCGAGGGCCGCGCGCAGCTTGCTGTAGACCAGCTTGTCGAACACGAAGTGCTTGACCTTGAGGGCCAGGCTCGGGCCCTCCTTGGTCTCCAGTGCGGTGCTGAAGGCGATCGACACGTCAGCGGCGGCGTCGAAGATCTTGCCCTTGCCCGCGTCGTGCGCCTTCTGCTTGGCGGAGTTGAACACCTTCTCGAACACGCGCGGCACCGAGAGGATGAAGTCCGGCTTGAACTCGCCGAACTGCTCGACCAGCGTGGTCCAGTCCGAGCTG
The DNA here is from genome assembly GCF_042749305.1 of Nocardia sp. NPDC058705. Taxonomy (NCBI): domain Bacteria; kingdom Bacillati; phylum Actinomycetota; class Actinomycetes; order Mycobacteriales; family Nocardiaceae; genus Nocardia; species Nocardia sp. NPDC058705. Next base: position 292,492 of record NZ_JBHYRN010000004.1, read on the forward strand.
TGGCGGATGGTCACCTTGGAATCGAAGGCGATCAGCGCGACGGCGCGGGCGAACACGTGCGCCAGCGGCAGGAACAGCAGGGTCTTCTGACCCTCGGAGACGAACGAGCTGAGTTCGATGCCGCCCGAACGCGATTCGGCCCACAGGTTCGCGTGGGTGAGCTGCACGCCCTTGGGCTTGCCGGTGGTGCCCGAGGTGTAGATCAGGGTCGCGGGCGAGGCCGCGCCGACCTGCTTGCGACGCTCGTGCACGACCGAATCGTCGAGCTCGGCGCCACGCTCGGTCAGGGTGGCGATCGCGCCCTTGTCGATCTCGAGGGTCTCGGCGAGCGCGGGCAGCGAACCTGCCTCGATCTCGTCGATCGTGGCGCGGTGCTTGGCGTTCTCGACGACCAGCAGCTTGGTCTCGGAATCCTGCAGGATCCACTTGGCCTGCTCGGCGGCCGAGCTGTCGTAGATCGCGACGGTGACGCCGCCGGCGGCCCAGATCGCGAAGTCGAGCAGCGTCCACTCGTAGCGGGTGGCCGACATGATCGCGACGCGGTCGCCCAGCTCGATGCCGGAGGCGATCAAGCCCTTGGCGACGCCGGTGACGGCTTTCTCGAACTGTGCCGCCGTGACGTCATTCCAGCCGCCGCTGCCGTTCGGGACGTTGAACAAAACCGTGTTCGGCGTCTCCTGCGCGAAGCGGAAGACGTTGTCGGAATTGTTCGCATCGTCCGGGATGGTGTAGGAAGCCGGAACTTCGAACTCTCGCATCTGTGCCCTTCCAGTGGGTTCTACTCGCCAGTAATCTACGACACGTTCGGCCGGGTCGCGATATCGCCGCCCGAATTGCCCGTCACCAGGCTTTATCGTAAGTCGTCGATCGATACCGGCTGTATTGCTTCTCGCAGGAATTCTGCGAGTTCGCTGAGTGCCAACGCTGCCTCGGTGACCAGCGCGGCTTGCAGTTGCGCGACGTGCCAGAGGCCGCGGGTTTCGGTGAAGCGGACGTGCACTCCGGCTCCACGCAGGGCTGAGACGAGCTTGCAACACTGGTCGTGCAGGAGTTCGCTCACATCGACCTGCACATAGGTGGGCGGCAGGCCGATCAGGTCTCCCGAGAGCGGGGCGTAACCCACTTCGGTTGCGGCGGCGTCGCCGAGGTAGTAGGCGGCGCACGCCTGTGACCACGCCCGGTTGATCACCAGGTCGCGGTCCTTGCCCGGCACCTCGGTGGGGTCCACCCACGGTGCGATGAGGCCCAGTGCGGCGGGCGTCATCTGGTGCCGTTCGATCAGTCGCTGGGCCAGTGCCATCGCCAGGCCGCCGCCCGCCGAGTCACCGGCCAGACAGATCTGATCGGGTCGGTAGCCGACATTGCCGACCAGTTCCAGGAACGCGGCTTCGGCGTCGTCGAGACCGGCCGGGAACGGGTGTTCCGGCGCCAACCGGTAGTCCAGCGAATAGACCGCGCACGAGGTCTCGAGCGCGAGCCTGGCCACCAGCGACCGGTGCGTGGCCAGCGAGCCGACCACGTAACCGCCGCCGTGCAGGTACAAGATCGCCCCTGCGGCACGTTCCGGCGGGACCGCCCGGGTACGCGAACCCGGAATGGCGGTTTCGGCGATCACGCGCTCGGCCGGGCGGCCACCCAGCTGTAGGTGCTGCACGACGGAACCGTCGGGCATCAGCTGCAGCCGGGAGGCGACGTCGAGCAGCACGCGCTGCACCGCGACCGGCATCCGTGCGTGCAGGGTCACCCGGTAGACCGGGTCGAGCACCGCGCGCACGATCGGCAGCGGAATCTTGAACTCGCGCATGGCGTTTCCTGGTCTGTCAGTTCGGCATGAAGCGGCCGTTGATCACGGCCGAGATGCGGTTGTAGCCGGAGGCGAGGAAGCGCACGCTCACATCGAGCACCTTGGCCTCCCAGCCGATCAGCACGCGGGCGTGGCCCTTGCGCACACCCTCGGTGATGGTCTGCGCGGCCATCTCGGGGGAGTGAATCGCCAGGTACTTGTCGAACAGGGTGGCGGCCTGGGCGCCGTCCATGCCCTCGGCGTAGGTGGCGTTGCGGGCGACCGCGGTCTTGATGCCGCCGGGGTGCACGCAGGTGACCTTGACGGGCGCCTTGGCGACCTTCATCTCCTGGTAGAGCGCCTCGGTGAAGCCGCGAACGGCGAACTTGGCCGAGTTGTAGGCCGCCTGGCCGGGAACGGTGACCAGGCCGAAGAGGCTGGAGACGTTGACGACGTGGCCGTCGCCGGACTCGATCAGCATCGGCAGGAACGCCTTGGTGCCGTTGACGACGCCCCAGAAGTCCACATCCATGATGCGTTCGATGTCTTTGAACTCGGTCTTGATCACGTCACCGTGGTAGGCGATGCCCGCGTTGTTGTAGATCTGGTGCACGACGCCGAAGTGCGCCTTCACCTGATCGGCGTAGAGCAGGAACGCCTCGCGCTCGGCCACGTTGAGCCGGTCGGACTTGACCTGCGCGCCCAGCTTCTCGCAGGAAGCGACGGTCTGGGCCAGGCCCTCGGCGTCGATGTCGGAGAGCGCGAGCTTGGCGCCACGGGCGGCCAGGTTCTCGGCCAGCGCGCGTCCGATGCCGGAACCGGCTCCGGTGATCACGCAGACTTTGTTCGTGAAGTAAGCATCTTTGCTCACTGAGCTACCACTTTCTGATCGTCTGCGCGCGAGGCGGCAGAGGTTGTCACATTGTAGGCATCGGCATCGAATTGTCTTGTCAGACTGCGGAACCGGAAGGTGAAATCGGGCCACAGGGTGGTGTTGTTGCCGTGCTTGTCCAGATACCAGCTCGCACAACCACCAGTGTTCCAGACGGTCTTGGCGAGCTTGTCCTGCAGTTCGCGGTTGTAGGTCTGCTGGACATCCTTGCGGACCTCCACCGTGCGCAGGCCCTCGGCATCGATGGTGGCGAGCGCGTCGGCGACGTAGTTGATCTGCGATTCGATCATGTACACCATCGAGGTGTGGCCGAGGCCCACGTTCGGGCCGACCAGGAAGAACATGTTCGGGAAGTTCTCGACCGACGAACCCTTGTACGCCTGCTGGCCCACCTCGTCGAACACCTCCGACAGCGAGCGGCCGTCGCGGCCGTACACCGTCTCGTAGACCGGGGAGTCGGTGACGTGGAAGCCGGTCGCCACGATCAGCGCGTCGATCTCGCGCTCGGTGCCGTCCTTGGTCACGATCGAGCCCGACTTCACCTCGGCGATGCCGTCGGTGATCACGTCGACATTGTCGCGGTCGAGCGCGGGGTAGTACTCGTTGGAGATCAGCATGCGCTTGCAGCCGATCCGGTAGTTCGGGGTGACCTTCTTGCGCAGTTCGGGATCGCGGATCTCGATCTGCAGCTTGGCGCGCGAGAGACCCTCGAAGGCCTTCATCAGCACGGGCAGCCTGGTCAGGCCGACGACCTGGGTCTCGCGGATGGCGTAGATGGCCGCGCGCGAAAGACGCTGGAAGCCGGGGATGTGCTTGAACGCCAGGCGCTCGGGCAGCAGGTAGGGGCGGTCCATGCGCGGCAGCAGCCACGGCGCGGTGCGCTGGTAGACGTCGAGCGAGGCGACCTCGCTCGCGATCGAGGGCACGATCTGGATCGAGGAGGCGCCGGTGCCGATCACCGCGACGCGCTTGCCCGCGAGGTCGGCGTCGTGGTTCCAGCGGGCGGAGTGGAAGATCTCGCCCTCGAAGTCGTTGATGCCCTTGATATCCGGCAGCGACGGCTCGCACAGCGCGCCGATGGCCGAGACCACGGTGTCGGCGGTGAACTCGCCCTGGCTGGAACCGATTTCCCACCGGGCGGTGTCGTTGTTCCAGCGGATGCTGGTCACGTCGCAGTCGAAGATGTGGTTGTCGAGCACGTCGTGGCGCGCGGCGACCGACTTGATGTAGCTCTGGATCTCGCCCTGCTTGGAGAACGAGCGCGTCCAGTCCGGGTTCAGCGCGAACGAGTACGAGTACAGGTGCGAAGGCACGTCGCAGGCAGCACCGGGATAGGTGTTGTCGCGCCAGGTGCCGCCGACATCGCTGCCCCGCTCGAGCACGAGGAAGTCCTCGCGGCCCTGCTGACGCAGGCGGATGGCCATGCCGAGGCCGGCGAACCCGCTACCGACGATGATCGTCTTCGCGTGGCGGGCGTCTGCTCGGGGTTCGACAACTTTGTCTGTAACCTTGCGACTCATGTAAAGCAGAATACGGTCTTATTGAGACGGAGTCAACAGCTATTGAATCATATTCAGTAGTGGTTAGGATGGCCGTTGTGAGCACCAGGAATGCGGGAGAGACCAAGCGTGTGCGCCTCAGTCCAGAGGAGCGCAGGCTGCAGCTGATCACCCTCGGCGCCGAGATGCTGGTCGACCGGCCCCTCGAGGGGATCTCGGTCGACGACATCGCCAAGTTGGCGGGTATCTCGCGCGGGCTGCTGTTCCACTACTTCGCCTCCAAGCAGGAATTCCACGAGGCGATCGCCCGGCACGTGAGCACCGAGTTCTTCACCGCGGTCATGCCCAATCGCGAACTGGGGCTGTTCGACATGCTGCGCGACTCGATCGAGCGCTACGTCGACTACGTCACCGAGCACTCCGCGCCCTACCGCTCGGTGCTGCGCGGGCCGGCCAGCGTCACCCCCGATATGGCCGGCTACGTCGACCAAACCCGTGGTGCCATCGCCGATCTCATCATCAGCGAACTGCCGCTGCCGCCCGAGGGCGCCGAACTCGCCCGGCTCGCCATGGCCATTCGTGGCTGGATCGCGTTCGTCGAGGAGACCATCCTGATCTGGATCGTCGAGAAGCCGATCAGTCGCGAGGCCTTGGTCGACCTGCTGGTGGAGTCGTTGCCCGCGCTGACGTTGAGCCCGGCGCTGATCGCTGCGCTACAGGGCTGAATCCCGGTTAACGGACCGCTGGGCGCGTCGCGAACAACTGATGGGTTGCACTGCCCTTCGCTGCTGCGTGCCCATGGTTTCCTTGGCGCCAAATATATTGTGGCAGTGGAGATTTGGTTGCCGAATCGAGACCATTGCGATGGCTAACGGCAGGGGTGTCCGGCACGACGAACAGGGCATGACTCTCACACACAACACTGTTCGCAAATTCTCGGCCGTGGTCGTCACCGCTGCCGCCGCCCTGGTCGGCCTCTCCGGCCCGGCCACCGCCCTGCCCTCCGATCCGGTGGTCACCTTCACCCCGAACCTCAGCCGCACGCCCGGCGCCAACTGCGCGGCGATCATCAACGCCCAGACCGTGCCGCAGCCCCAGTCCGGGGTCTTCGGCGTTCGGGTGAAGATCACCCAGACCGGGGACTTCTGCCAGCGATATCAGGTGGCCGTGCGCTTCCGCAATCTCGACACCGGGGTCACCAACGGGCAGTCGCATCCGGTGGAGAACGGCGAGGTCCTCTACGCACCCGACGGGGTGATCGTCGGGTTCGGCACCGGGCCCGGCAAGGGTCGGGTCGAGGCCTGGATCGTGACCACCGACGAGTCCCTGCCCGAACATCAGGAGTTCGAGCAGCTCGCCGGACACGCCGTCTTCACTCTCGGCTAATCGGCACTCTTGGGGCGGGCGCGCAGATGTGCGCGCTCGCCCTGTTTGCCGAAAAGGCTGATGAACTCGACGGATTGCTCGTCGGCGGCACCGAACCAGTGCGGGATATGGGTGTCGAATTCGGCGGCCTCGCCGGGGCTGATGACGAGGTCGTTGTCGCCGAGGATCAGGCGTAGGCGACCGTTGAGGACATAGAGCCACTCGTAGCCCTCGTGTACCTGCGGCGTCTGTGGCCGATCGCGGGCGCCGGGGGCGATGATCATCTTGAAAGCCTGGATACCGCCCGCGCGTTTGGTGAGCGGGATCATCGTCATGCCGTGGCGGGTGGTCGGGCGCATGTGGATGCGCGGATCGCCGGTGGGTGGGGCGTCGACGAGTTCGTCGAGGGTGACGCCGTGCGCCTTGGCGAGGGGGAGCAGAAGTTCGAGGGTGGGTTTGCGGTCGCCGGATTCCAAGCGCGACAGGGTGCTCACCGAGATGCCGGTTTCCTGCGAGAGGTCGGCGAGGGTGGTCTGGCGCTGTTTGCGCAGGGTGCGCAGGCGGGGGCCGACCGAGTCGAGGGTTTGGTCGAGGTCGTCCATGACTCCAGTTTGCCATATCGGCAAATAAGGTTGCCAGTATTTGTGCTCGGGGGCACTGTGGAATCTCGAAGGAGGTCGAGATGACGCAACTGAACGATTCGTACGACGTGGTGGTGCTCGGTGGCGGCGCCGCCGAGCTGAACGCAGCGCTGATGCTGGCGCGGTCGCGGCGCTCGGTGCTGGTGATCGACGCGGGTTCACCGCGTAACGCACCTGCTCAGGGGGTGCACGGACTGCTGGGGCGCGAGGGGATGTCGCCGTTGGAGCTGCTCGAGGTGGGGCGTGCCGAGGTGCGCGGGTATGGCGGGCAGGTGGTGTCGGGCGAGGTGGTCGCGGTCGATCGCGTCGCAGGGGCGGCGAATCCCGCGGACTTCCGGGTGACGCTGGCCGACGGCCGAACCGTGCGGGCCCGGCGCATCCTGATCGCCACCGGTTTGGGCGACGTGCTGCCCGAGATTCCCGGACTGCGCGAACGGTGGGGCAACGAGGTGCTGCACTGCCCGTACTGCCACGGCTGGGAAGTGCGCGATCAGCGGATCGCGGTGCTGGCGAGCGGGCCGATGTCGGTGCACCAGGCGCTGCTGTTCACCCAGCTCAGCGATGACATCGTGTTCCTGACTCATACGTCGGACGCGTTGAACGCCGAAGACGCGGAAAAGCTTGCGGCACGGGGTGTTCGGATCGTCGAGGGTGAGGTCGTCGAGGTACTCGCCGACGACCATCTGACCGGAATCCGCCTGGCCGACGGCACCGTCCTCGAGCGCGATGCCGTGGTGGTGGCCCCGCGAATGAACACCCGCGCCACCTTCCTGACAAGCCTCGGCCTCACCCCCGAACCCCACCCCGCGGGCATCGGCGACCACATCCCCGCGGACCCGGTCGGCCGCACCTCGGTCCCCGGCGTCTGGATCGCGGGCAACGCCACCGATCCCACCGCCCAGGTCGGCGCCGCCGCGGCAGCCGGTGCGATGGCCGGCGCGCAGATCAACGCGGAGCTGGTGATGGCCGACACCGCCACCGCGGTCGCGGAACGCGCGGCCGGAATTCGCGTCTGAAACGGCCCGCGGACGCGAAAAGCGTGGTTTGACACGACGATTGCCCCGTCGCAGGACGCGGCGGGGCAATTCGGCCGGGTTGCTCAGTTGTCGGTGGCCGGGCACACCGTGCTGCTGAACGGGCACGGCTTGAACAGTTCCTCGATGAACATCGCCAGGGTGGCGCTCCCGCTGGTCGCATCGGCGCTACCGCTGTCCGCGACCGGTGCGGCTACGGTCGGCGCGGCCATGGCGGTGGCGGGCGCCAAAGCTCCCAGCGCCACGACCGTCATCCCGGCCATGACAATTTTTCCGATCGATACGCTGTCTCCCAAGTTCGAAAAGTGTTGCCACAGAGCGGGCCACAGGAATGATTCCGTGTGAACCGACCGACCGGTAGCCCTGAAAACCGGGGCTGCCGATCGGCTCGACGCCTGCGGCCCGGGATTCGTCGCGATCGGCGGCTGGGTCGACGTCGGTGCGGAACGGGTTGCGATCAAGCTACTTCGGTGGCTGCGTGCTTCGCGCCGACGGCGTGCCCTGCGTCTCATCGATCGCGGCGGTGAGCAGGGCCTGCGCCTTCTCCTGGGAGAGTTGGCCGATGGTGACGTGCAGGGCGAGGCCGTCGAGTAGTGCGAGGAGTGATTCGGCGGCGGCGGTGGGGTCGGGGTGGTCGGTGATCATGGCGGCGATGTGGTCGCGGAAGCCCACACCGTTGGTCGCGAGGGTTTCGGCGATGTGGGGGCGGACCGAGGCGAAGGCCAGGTAGCCGATCAGGACGCGGGCGTCGGCGGCCGATTCCGGGCCGGTGGGCAGGAGCGCGGTGAGGATCTGGTGTAGGTCGGGGTCCGGGCCCGCGGCGGTGATGCGGGCGGCGATCCGTTCGGCGATGGTGGTGGTCGCGAACTCCATCATCGCCTCCTTGCTGGGGAAATAGTGCTGCACCTGACCCGCGGAAACCCCTGCCTCGGCGGCGACATGACGCAGGCTGATCGACTCCAGCCCGTCGCGGGCGAGTAGCCGCATCACGGCGTCGCTGATCGTCGCGCGTCGAGAGCTGTGATCCACCTGCTTGGGCATGGGCTCATCTTTTCACAATGCACTTGTATTGCGGCGCTACCCGTCTTTACAATGCAAGTGTATTGAAAAGGAGGGTCCGATGCGCCCGCTGACCCAGCTCCCACGACATTTCGTCCGACTCGAAATCGACATCTGGGTGAGCCTCGCGCGCGCCCTCACCCGCAGACCCGACATCGCGGGCGGCACCCCGATCCGCTACGCGGGTGCGGTATCGGCATTCTTCTGGGCATTCCTGGTGATCAGCGCCGTGGAGATCCCCGCCGTCCACTTGCTCATCCCGTGGCCACCGGTCCAGCTCATCGCCCTGATACTCGGCGCCTGGGGACTGTTGTGGATGGCCGGCATGCTGGCCGCGCACCACATGTATCCCCACCTGCTCACCGACGAACACCTGCGCGTGCGCTACCTACGCCGAGTCGCCCTCGACCTCCCACTGGCCGACATCCGCGCCGTCCGCAATGACCTCCGCGCCTACGACGGCCCAAAAACCTTGCAGCTCACCGGCCTCAACGACACAACCCTGGCCGTCATCCTCGGCAGCTCGACCAACATCCGCATCGACCTGATCGACCCGCGAACCTTCCACACCCCACACGGCGACTTCACCGCGAGCACCGTTGCGTTCTGGGCCGACGACCCGCAGACCACGGTCGCATCCATCCGCGCGGCGATGGTCCCCGACCGAGCCGCCTGACCTCTGCGCCGAACTCGGGCAATCTCGGAGGGAGCCCGGCATTTTCGTACAATTCGCGGCGTTCCAGTCAGAAAACTGACTGAACGGGGACGAATTGTACGAAAATGCCGGATGTTCACGGCCGGTCAGGAAGCGGCGCGTCCGCTGGGAACCTGCGGACGACCTCGATCCAGCCGACTATGTGGCGATTGAACTCGTCGAGATCCTCTGCGGGGATCCAGTATTCGAGGATGTCGCGACCACCGGCCTGCTGTACGTCGTAGTTGTCGAGGTAGTCGGTTCGGACTTCGAATCGGGTGACGTAACCGGCGCCGGACGCGGGCACATTCCAATCGCGAGCGATCAGCACCGCGTAGGCCTCGTTGAGAACCGGGTAGAAGATCGGCTGGTCCGGCAGCCGCGGCGGCCATGCGCGCCACCCGGATTCAGCCACCAGCGCCAGCTCGGTGGGACCGGTCGGCCGCCAGAGGGTAGTGGTTGTCATCGTTACTCCTTCGCGAGGAGCGCACCGTATCCGAGTGGCCGGGTGGAGGGCTATCGGTTATTCGGTGGGCGGGGATGCGAAGGATTCGAGGCCGGTTACTCGGAGCAGGTCGAGGGCGGTGGCGGCGGGGGTGTGGGGGGTTGCGGAGTAGATGACGACGGATTGGTCGGCTTCGGGGACGAGCATGGCGTCGCAGTCGAGGGCGAGGGTGCCGAGGTCGGGGTGGGCGACGGTTTTGGTGAGGCTGCGCAGGGTGCTGGAACGGCCTGCTTTCCACAGTTCGTCGAATTGTTCGCTGCTGGAGCGGAGTTCGGCGAGTAGGCGGATCAGGCCAGGGTCGTCGGGATAGGCGGCTTTCACCGCGCGCAGGCAGCCGACACAGGCTTCGGCGTTGCGGTCGGCTTCCTCGGGGGTCATGACGATGCGGTTGAGGTCGGTGCCGAGGAAGTGCTGCCACATGATGTTGCGTTCGGCGGGTGGGATCGCGGAGAAGTCGCCGAACAGGGCCGCGGCCAGGGGATTCCAGGCCAGGATGTCGGATTTGGCAGACAGGACCATGACGGGCAGGTCGACCAGTCGGTCGAGTAGCCGCAGCACGCTGGGGCGGATGAGCATCGGAATGCGGCCTGCCAGTGGCGGTTCGGCGCCGGCCAGACGGTAGACGAGGTCGCGGTCGACATCGCTGAGGCGCAGTGCTCTGGTCAGGGCGCCGAGTACCTGGTCGGAGGGTTTGGGGCCGCGCCCCTGTTCGAGTCGCACGATGTAGTCGACGCTCACGCCCGCCAGGTGGGCCACTTCCTCGCGCCGGAGTCCGGGCACCTGCCTGCGGGACCCGCCGGGCAGTCCCGCGTCGGCGGGGGTCAGCCGGGATCGCGCGGTGCGCAGGACGGTGGCAAGTTCGGCTCGGTCCACCTCGTCCATGGTGCCGGACTTCGCGCGAGCGGGGGTGGTACCGCGAGTCCTAGGCCCGCGCGGCACTGGAGACTGCGGGGCGCACGCGGGAGTCTGCTCCTATGACGACAACGATCGCCCTGGTCACCGGGGCCAACAAGGGGCTCGGCCGCGAAACCGTGCGCAGGCTCGCGGGCAAAGGCTGGCAGGTGTTCCTCGGAGCGCGTGACACCGCGCGTGGGGAGGTGGTCGTGGCGGAATTCGTCGCGGACGGGCTCGATGTGCTGATCAACAACGCGGGCATCGGTGGCCCGCACACCGCACCGGCCGACACGCGCCCCGAACATGTTCACCGTCATGTACGCGAGCGGCCTGCCCGATATCCGGGTCAACGCGGTGGACCCCGGTTACACGGCCACAGATCTCAACGGGCACAGTGGTTTCCAGACCGTCGGCGAAGGCGCCGACGCGATTGTGGCGATGGCGACCGTTGAGCGGGACGGGCCGACCGGCGGGTTCTTCGACCGAACGGGCGCCGCGCCGTGGTGAAGGCAGTCGCTGCGTTCGCTGCCCTGCTGACTGCCCTCGGTGTTGCCGCATTCCTCATGAGAACGGAGTCCGCAGTGCCGAAACACGATTCACAGACTGTGCTCTCGATCGGCCTGCACCCCAGCGCCGTCGACTACAGCAAGTACCCGAACATCGACGAACCCACCCTGACCGCTCGGATCGAAGCGGGCGAATCCGCCATGAGAGCAGCGGGTTTCGACATTGTCACCTGCCAGGTACCCGCCGACCCCGACGCGGCCGAGGCGAAGCTGCGCGAGTGTGTGGCGGGCGGCGAGTTCCGGGTCGCGATGATCGGCGCGGGGGTGCGGATGGCACCCGAACACACCCTGCTGTTCGAGCGGCTGATCAATGTCGCGACCGATCTGGCTCCCGGAATCCGCTTCTGCTTCAACACCTCTCCGGAATCCACGATCGATGCCCTGCGCCGCTGGGTCGACCCCCGCTGATCCTGAGCCCACACCGCCGCACGCTGTGCCAGCATGGTGGGGTGACGACCAGCGATTCATCGATACCCAGATTCCACCTCGCCGTGCCCGTCGACGACTTGACCGCCGCACGGCACTTCTACGGTGAGGTGCTCGGGCTGGAGCAGGGCCGCAGCTCCGAGAGGTGGGTGGACTGGAATCTGCACGGGCACCAGTTCGTCACGCACCTCGCGCCGGGTCCTGTTGCAAGAGCGCACAATCCGGTGGACGGGCACGACGTGCCGGTGCCGCACTTCGGCCTCATCCTCCCCGTCGCGCAGTTCCACACCCTGGCGGACAAGCTGCGTGCGGCGAACACGGAGTTCGTGATCGAGCCCTACGTGCGTTTCGAAGGTCAAGCCGGCGAGCAGTGGACGATGTTCCTGCTCGACCCGGCGGGTAATGCCCTCGAGTTCAAGGCTTTCGCCGACGAGTCGCAGATCTTCGCCGTGTAGGTCAGCGGTGGCCGCCGCCGTGGTCGCCGTGGCCGCAGGCGTCGGTGCGGCGGCCGTCGGGGGCGGCTGCCTGGCCCGCGCCGTGGCCTTCGAGGGCGGCGAAGGGGCCGCATTCGTGTGGGGCGATCCACACGTGCACCATCGGATTGCCCGCGCCGGGGTTGATCGAGTTGGGCGGGCAGTTGCCCTGTTCGTCGGTGACGCCGGCGACCTGCGGGCCGTTGTCGCCCGCCTTCCAGCACAGGTTGTCGTGGACGTGCCACTGCATCAGCGACCCGCCGAAGTCGGTGAGGGCCGGGTCGTCGATCTTCTTGCCGTTGGCGATGTACATGGCCGAGACGAGCGTGCGGTTCGTGCCGTCGACCCGGTAGACCAGCGACTCGGGGTGGGTGGCGTCGAGGAAGTTGTTGTCGCGGATGAAGCCGGTGTTGATGTAGTGCTCGTAACCGGTCGCCGCGTCGCCGATCGAGCGGAAGCCCAGCGCGCCAACGGTATTCACATCGGCGAAGGCGGGCAGGCCGTCGAGGGTGCTGCGGACCAGGTTGGTTGCGCGGGTCTGCTGCTCGGCGGTCACGCCGGAGACACCTGACAGGTCGATCGGCTTGGTCGGGTCCCAGGGGCGAGGCCAGTTCGAATCGGAGCCGTGGTCGTCGCCCGCACCGTGTGCGTGGCTGTCGCCTGCCGCATGCGCGTGATCGCCCGCATCCCCGTGACTGTGGACGTGTCCGACACCGTTGAGCATCGCCGCCAGCGCGAACACACCCACCGCCGCAGCCGCGATCCCCGAGCGCATCGGCGGCAAGGCCGCGGTCGGCCGGAGCAGGCCGATACCCGCGGCGAGAGCGGCCAGCGCACCCAAGGCGGCGCATACAGTGTCGGCAACCTGCGGTGATTCCGCGGTCAACCCGGCGATGAACGGCACATCGGCGAACCGCGTGAACGCCCACATCGCGGCCGCGAAACCGTTCACCGCGAGCATCGACGACACGACAGCCTTGCGCTCGCTCAGCAACACCGCCAGGCCCGTCGCGCACTGAAACGCCGCGAGCACCACCATCAACCGCGCCAACGTCGCGTGCTCGGTGTGCATCCCGGCCGCCATGAAGTGCACGGCGCCGGCCCCGACCGAGGCGATACCGCCCGACAGTAGGTATCCGTTACGTCCACTCGCCATACCAAGCTCCTGCGTTTTGGAGCGCCGGCGCGCTCGAGGCCGTGCCCTTCGGGCCCATGATCTTCCCTCCGCCGGGGACTCCTTCGTCGCCGGAGTGCCCGTCAGCTCCAACCCGGGACCCTCCGGTCAGTCCAGATCAGGGCGGGCCCCTCAGGAGAATTCGGACACTACCGGGACACACTGTGGCGCCGTTGCCGCCCGGATAAGAGAACTCTGTGACCCGCGTCTCGCCCGGAAACGGCGAACGCCGGGCGGATCGTGATGATCCACCCGGCGTCGACCGTTGTGCGAGAAGAACTTACGTGGTCGGCTCGAAAGCCTCGCCGATGATCTCGGCCTGTTCCACGGCGTGCACCTTCGACGAACCCGAGGACGGGGCCGACATGGCGCGACGCGAGATGCGACGCAGTCGGCCCAGGCGCTCGGGCAGCACCTCGGGCAGGTTGAGGCCGAAGAAGGGCCATGCGCCCTGGTTGGCGGGTTCTTCCTGGACCCAGGCGATGTCGGTCGCGTTGGGGTACTTGGCCAGTGCCTCGTTGAGGCGGTACGTCGGGATCGGGTAGAGCTGTTCGATCCGGACGATGGCCACGTCTTCGCGCTTGTGCTTGGCCTTCTCGGCGGCGAGCTCGTAGTAGAGCTTGCCGGAGGTGAGCAGGATGCGCTTGACCTTGGCGGTGTCGCCGACGCCCGATTCGTAGGTGGGCTCGTCGAACACCGAACGGAACTTCGACTCGGTGAAGTCCTTGACGTCGGACACCACAGCCTTGTTGCGCAGCATCGACTTCGGGGTGAAGACGATCAGCGGACGACGGATCCCGTCGAGCGCGTGGCGACGCAGCAGGTGGAAGTAGTTCGCCGGGGTGGACGGCACCGCCACCGTCATCGAGCCTTCAGCACACAGCTGCAGGAACCGCTCGATACGACCGGAGGTGTGGTCGGGACCCTGACCCTCGTGGCCGTGCGGCAGCAGCAGCACCACGTCCGACAGCTGGCCCCACTTGGCCTCACCGGAGGAGATGAACTCGTCGATGATCGACTGCGCGCCGTTGACGAAGTCACCGAACTGCGCTTCCCACAACACAAGTGCGTTGGGGTTGCCGAGGGAGTAGCCGTATTCGAAACCGACAGCGGCGTATTCGCTGAGTGCGGAGTCGTGCACCGCGAACCAACCCGGCTTCTCCGAGCCGATGTTGTGCAGCGGGGTGTACTCCTGCGCGTTGATACGGTCGATGATGACCGAGTGACGCTGGGTGAACGTGCCGCGACGCGAGTCCTGACCGGTCAGGCGCACATCGTGGCCCTGGTCGATCAGCGAACCGAAGGCCAGCAGCTCGGCGAAGGCCCAGTCGACCTTGCCCTCGTAGGCCATCTCGCGACGCTTCTCCAGCACCGGCTTCACGCGCGGGTGCACGTTGAAACCGTCGGGAGTGTTCAGGAACGCGTCACCGATGCGCTGCAGGACCGACTTGTCGACCGCGGTGACCACGGTGGCGGGCACCTTCTGGTCGTCCTCGACCGACTCCGACGGCTCAGGAACGTACTTCTCCAGCTCGCGGACCTCGTTGAACACGCGCTCGAGCTGACCCTGGTAGTCACGCAGCGCGTCCTCGGCCTCCTTCATGGAGATGTCGCCACGGCCGATCAGCGATTCGGTGTAGGCCTTACGCACCGAACGCTTGGTGTCGATGATGTCGTACATCTCCGGCTGGGTCATCGAGGGATCGTCGCCCTCGTTGTGCCCGCGACGGCGGTAGCAGACCAGGTCGATGACGACGTCCTTGCGGAACTTCTGCCGGAAGTCGACCGCCAGGCGCGCGACCCAGTCACAGGCCTCCGGGTCGTCACCGTTGACGTGGAAGATCGGCGCGCCGATGAACTTCGCGATGTCGGTGGAGTACTCGGTGGAGCGGCTGTTCTCCGGCGCCGTGGTGAAACCGATCTGGTTGTTCACCACGATGTGGATGGTGCCGCCGACGCGGTAGCCACGCAGACCCGACAGGTTCAGCGTTTCGGCGACCACGCCCTGACCGGCGAACGCGGCGTCACCGTGCAGCATCAGCGGCATCACCGAGAAGCCGTCGGGGCCGTCGCCCTTGTCGAGCAGGTCCTGCTTGGCGCGGACCAGACCCTCGAGCACCGGGTCGACCGCCTCGAGGTGCGAGGGGTTCGCGGTGAGCGAGACCTCGATCTCGTTGTCGCCGAACATCTGCAGGTACTGACCGTGCGCACCGAGGTGGTACTTCACGTCGCCGGAGCCGTGGGTGGCCGCCGGGTTCATGTTGCCTTCGAACTCGGTGAAGATCTTCGAGTACGGCTTGCCGACGATATTGGCGAGCACGTTGAGGCGGCCGCGGTGCGGCATGCCGATGATGACCTCATCCATGCCGTACTCGGCGCACTGGTCGATGGTGGCGTCCATCATCGGGATGACGGCTTCGGCGCCTTCGAGCGAGAACCGCTTCTGGCCGACGTACTTGGTCTGCAAGAAGGTCTCGAACGCCTCGGCGGCGTTGAGCCGGTTCAGGATGTACTTCTGTTGCGCGACAGTCGGTTTGACGTGCTTCTGCTCGACCCGATCCTGCATCCACTGCAGCTGATCGGTCTCGAGGATGTGGGTGTACTCCACACCCACGTGGCGGCAGTACGCGTCACGCAGGATCGAGAGCACATCGCGCAGCTTCATCCGCTCCTGGCCGTGGAAACCGCCCACGTCGAAGGTGCGGTCCAGGTCCCACAGGGTGAGGCCGTGCTGGGTGACGTCGAGGTCGGGGTGGCTGCGGAACTTGTCCTTGACCAGACGCAGCGGATCGGTGTCGGCCATCAGGTGACCGCGGTTGCGGTAGGCCGCGATCATCTCGAGCACGCGCGCGCTCTTGTCGACACCGCGCGCGCTGATGTCCTTGCGCCAGCGGATCGGCTCGTACGGCACGCCGAGGCCGTGGAAGATCTCGTCGTAGAACTCGTCGGAGATCAGCAGGTTGTGAATGGTGCGCAGGAAATCGCCCGACTCGGCACCCTGGATGATGCGGTGGTCGTAGGTCGAGGTGAGCGTCATCAGCTTGCCGACGCCGATATCGGCGAGGCGTTCGTCGCTCATGCCCTGGAACTCGGCGGGGTACTCCATCGCACCGGCGCCGATGATGGCGCCCTGGCCCGGCATGAGGCGCGGCACCGAGTGGACGGTGCCGATGGTGCCGGGGTTGGTGAGCGAGATGGTGACGCCGGCGAAATCGTCGGCACCGAGCTTGCCCTCGCGGGCGCGGCGCACGATGTCCTCGTAGGCGGCGTGGAACTGGCCGAAGCTCATGTCTTCGGTTTCCTTGATGGCCGCCACGACCAGCGAACGGTTGCCGTCCTTGCCCGCGAGGTCGATCGCCAGGCCAAGGTTGGTGTGGGCCGGGGTGACCGCGTTCGGCTTGCCGTCGATCTCGGCGAAGTGGCGGTTCATGTTCGGGAACGCCTTGATGCCCTGCACGATCGCGTAACCCAGCAGGTGGGTGAACGAGATCTTGCCGCCGCGGGTGCGCGCGAGGTGGTTGTTGATCACCAGGCGGTTGTCGATCATCAGCTTGGCCGGGATCGCACGCACCGAAGTAGCGGTGGGGATCGTCAGCGAGGCCGACATGTTCTTGGCGATGGCGGCGGCGGGGCCGCGCAGCACCTTGTTCTCCGGACCGGCGGCGACAGCCTTCGGCGCGGTGGTGGCCGGTGCGTTCGACACCGGTGCGGGTGTGGTCTGCGGTGCGCGCACGGTCTTGGGTGCGGGCGCCGGGGCCGGAGCGGGGGCAGCGGCGGGCTTCGGCGGTGCCGTAGCTACCGGAGCCTTGGGGGCCGGAGCCGGTGCGGCGGCGGCCTTGGGAGCCGCGGCTGCCGCGGGAGCCGTCGAGGCGGCCGGACCCTGGCTGTTACCGGATTCGGTGGCTTCCGGGGTGTAATCCGCGAGGAACTCGTGCCAACTCGCGTCGACCGAGGACGGGTCCTGTTTGAACTTCTGATACATCTCGTCGACTAGCCACTGGTTCTGTCCGAACTGGGAAGTTGAGCTGCTCACAGCTGGTGTTCGCCTCATTTCGTTCTTCGCGCTGCGACGTTTGTGACGTGCCCGGCAGGGGTATCAGCCATGTCTGCCGATGCGCCCGCACCGAGCATATGCCCAGCGGTTGACAGGCGTCGCTACCGGTCTTGGGTCGACACTATGCCCTCTGCCTGCCTCCCCGCCGCCCAGAGTCGGGAGTACGGCCCGTTACCGGTGAGTAATTCCGACGGGGAGCCGAATTCCACGATACGGCCGTGCTCGACCACCGCAACCAAGTCGGCGCGCGCCGCGGTGGCCAGCCGGTGGGCGACGACGACGGTGGTCCGGCCGCGCGCCAGCGATCGGCTCGCTACCAGCACCGATGCCTCGGTTTCCGGGTCGAGGGTGGAGGTGGCCTCATCGAGCAGGAGCAGGTCGGGATCGACCAGTTCGGCCCTGGACAGAGCGATCAGCTGACGCTGTCCGGCCGATAATCCGCGCCCGCGTTCGCCGACCGGATGTGCCATTTTCCGGGGTAATCCGTTGATCATCTCGGTGGCGCCCACCTTGTCGGCGGCGGTCGCGATGTCCACCGATGTGGCGAATATTTGCCCGAATGCAATGTTGCTCGCCACGTCGCCGGTGAACAAGTGAACTTCCTGGGGGACTATTCCCAGTCGCGAGCGGTAGTCGGTGAGCACAAATTTACGTAAATCGACGCCGTCGACCCGGATCGCGCCCGCTGCCGGGTCCGGTGGCAGGTCGTAGAGGCGGGCGAGCAGTTTCACGATGGTCGATTTGCCCGCGCCGGTGGGGCCGACGAGGGCCAGGGTCGCGCCGGCCGGGACGGCGAAGGACACGCCGTCGAGGGCGGGCGAGTTGGCGCCGGGGTAGCGGAAGTGGACGTTGTCGAAGACGATCTCGCCTCGCAGCCGCTCGATGCCGATCGCGTCGGGTGGGTCGGCGGCGATCGAGGACTCGGTGCGCAGCAGCTCGCCGATGCGCCGCAAACCGACTCTGGCCTGCTGATACCCGTCGAAGACCTGCGACAGATCCTGGATGGGACTGAACAGCAGACCGAGATAGAGCACGAACGCGACGAGTGTTCCGGTGGTAGTTCTCCCGTCGGCCACGGCGTTCGCGCCCAGATAGACCACCACGGCCAGCGCCAGATCGGCCCAGGCCAGACCGAACGAGAAATAGGCCGCGATGGCCCGCTGCGCGCGGATCCTGGCGTCGCGATAGCGGTGGGAGTATTCGGCGAAACGTCGCGCGGCGATCGGCTCGTTGCGGGAGGCCTGCACGGCGCGCAGGCCCGCGATGTTCTCCTGGAATCCGGCATTGACCGTGGAGACGCGCTCGCGCGAGACGGTGTAGGCGGCCGAGGACACCCGCCGGAAGGCCAGGGTGGCCAGCAGCATCGGCACCACGGCCACCAGCACGACCGCGGCCGATCCCACATCGATGAAGAACAGCCCGATGGCCACCCCGATCAGCGTGATCAGCGCGACCAGTCCGGTGGCGACCCCGGTCTGCAGGAACGTCGACAGCGCGTCGACGTCGGTGGTCATCCTGGTCATGATGCGGCCGGACAGTTCGCGTTCGTAGAAGTCGAGGCCGAGTCGCTGCAACTGGGCGTAACTGCGCACCCGCAGCCCGAACAGCACGCGTTCGCCCGTGCGCGCGGTGAGCACGGTGACCGCGGCGGCGACGACCAAGCCAGCCAGCACCAGACCGATCCCGATCACCCCGGAGCGGACGAGCGCATTGTCGTCGCCTGCGGTGACACCGGTGTCGATGGCGTAGCGGACCAGCGGTGGGAAGGCGATGCCGAGCAGGGCGTCGATGATGAGCAGGCCGACGACCACGCACACCAGGCCGCGAACCGGGCGCAGTAGCGCGCGCAGGCCGAAGTCGGGTTGGGGCGCGCGCAGGTCGCCGGGGAGCGCGGGTTTCTCGGTGGCGGGCGGGAGGGCGTCGACGGCGGCGCGCAGTTCCGGTGTTTCGCTGAGGTCGTTCGACGCCGACGACATCGACCGGGGTTTGCCCGCGTCGCCGAGGGTTTTGGTCATCGTGGCGGTCGTCGGTGCTACCGACCCGGTGGGTGCGGGCAGCCGGATGACACGGTCGGCCTGGGCCAGCGTCGATTCGCGGTGCGCCAGGATCAGTGTGGTGCGCCCGCCCGGATCGGGCAGTCGGCGGAAGATCTCCGCCTCGGTGAGGGCGTCGACCGCGGAGGTGGCGTCATCGAGCACCAGCACGCGCGGGCGGGTGAGCAGCACCCTGGCCAGGGCGATGCGCTGGCGTTGGCCGCCCGACAGCGTGAGCCCGCGTTCGCCGATGACGGTGTCGTAGCCCTCGGGCAGTGCGTCGATGAACTCGTCCGCGGCGGCGGCCTTCGCGGCTTCGGCGATCTCGGCGTCGGTGGCGTCGGGTCTGCCGAGCGCGATATTGGCGGCGATGGTGTCGGAGAACAGGAACGGATCGTCGAAGACGACACCCACCGCGCCGCGTAGTTCGCCGGCGCGCAGGTCGGCCAGGTCGACGCGGGTGCCGTCGGCGCCGACGAGGGCGATCCGGCCCGTGTCGGGTGCGTAGAAACGGGGGAGCAGCAGCGACAGCGTGGACTTACCCGAACCCGCGGGGCCGATCACTGCGACTGTCTCGCCGGGGCTCACGCTGAGATCGAGATCTTGCAATACCGGTTGATCGGCCTCGAAACCGAAACTGACAGCATCGAATTCGATGCCGAGCGGACCGGGAGGCAGTGCGGTGGGGTCGTCGGGATCGACCAGCACGGGCGCTGCGTCGATGACCCCGAACACGCGATCTACGGCGGCTTTCGTGAGCTGGGCCATGATCACCACCGAGGTGATCGTGCGGGCCGAGGACGTCATGGTGGCGAGGTAGGCGGTGAACGCGAGAAACGTGCCGATGCCGATCGTGCCGTGCGAGGCGAGCACGCCGCCGACGATGATCACCGCGACGAGCCCGGCCTGCGGTAGCGCTGACACGAGCGGTGCGAACCTGGCGTTGATCCGCGCGGCGCGCATCCGCTCGGCGAACAGCCGCCGACCGTGGTCTTCGAGGATGTCGACCATCCGTGATTCCTGGCCGAATCCCTTCACGACCCGCACGCCGGTCACCGTCTGCTCGACGTGTTCGGCCAGGTCGGCCGCGCGTTGGGACGCCGACCAGGTGGCCGCGTAGAGCCGGGGCCGCAGCCGCCACACGATCACCGCCATCGCGGGCGCCACCAGCAGCGCGGCCAACGCCAACGGCGGACTCAGCCACACCATCACGACCGCCGACAGCACGAACTGCAACACCGCCAGCCCCGACCACGGCACCATCGCCAGCAGTCCCTGCACCAGTTGCAGATCGGTGATCGACCGCGACACCACCTGCCCGGTGCGAATCGCGTCCTGGCCCGCGCCGTCGAGCCGTTGCAGGGCGGCCAGCAACGAAAGGCGAAGGCTGTGTTGCACTTCCAGCGAGAGCTTGCCCGCCCAGAGCCTGCGCGCGAACGTGACGACGAACCGGGTCACGGCCAGCACGGCGAGCAGTGCGGCGGCGCTGCCGATCACCGCGGTATCGCCCACCTGGGCGGCGTCGACCGCGCGCTTGGTCGCCAGCGGCGCGGCGATCGCGACGGCCGCACCGGCCAGCACCGAGACCGCGATCCCCGCCAGCAACCGGGGATGCTCCAGACACAGGCGCCACAGCCTGCGGATCCACCCGGACGAACCCGCGGCGGTCGGCACTACAGGTCTCGGTTGCGCAGGTCCCACCACCCCGCGACGCCGACCGCCGCTGTCCACAGCAGCAGGACCACCAGTGCCGCCGGGGTCGGCGCGAAGACCTCGGCCTCGTCGAACGAGCCCGCGCTCACCCCCGCCACCGTGGCCGACACGGGCAGCAGCGCGGCGAGCCAGCCCGCCCCGAAACCCTTTGCCACCACCCAGATCAGCGGTTCGAGGGCGAACGCCCAGCCGAGTACCAGCCACGCCGCGCCGCTGAAAGTGCGCAGCAGCAGCCCGATTCCGGCGCCGAGCACGGCCCAGCACATCGCAACAAGGAGCCCGGCGGCAAGCACTTCGATCAGCCGCCAGCCGAGTTCGAACTTCCCGCGCGCCGCGACCAGCAGCACCAGGAAACTCACCAGTTCGGCGGCCAGCGCCATCGCGAAAGCGAAAGCGGCGGTCGCGACGTATTTCGCGGTGACCAGCCGGTCGCGATCGGGCGCGAACAGCACGGTCAGCGCCATGGTCTTGTGCCGGTATTCACCGCCGGTCGAGGCGATGCCGAGCAGCGCGGCGACCACGAAGGCCGCCACCATCCCGACATAGAGCCCGATCGTGGCGGCCCCGGTCGCGGGCTGACCCTTCGGATCGGCTGGGCCCGACATGATCGCGGTGATCAGCGTCGCGACCAGCGCCAACGCCACCGGCGCGGCCAGCAGCAGCCGGGTCTGGCGCAGCGCGACAACCTTGCGCGCCTCGGTCTCGATCCCGGGGACGAGATCGGCGGGGATCACGGAGGTGGTCATCTTGGCATCCCATACGAGGTCGGGGCCGGGGCGTAGGCGGCGGGAGTCGGGGTGGGCACGGTGTGCCGGTGGCGGCGCGGTTTGGTCAGCGAGGCCAGCACCCGATCGGGGTGGATGGGGTCGGCGACGATGCTGCCGAGCTTCACCTGCGCGCTCTCCGCGATCGAGCGGATGGTCGCCTCGCTCGCCTCGGCGACGGCGAGGCGTCCGTCGGGACGCATGACCGCGTCGGTGAATCCATGGCCTGCCAGGGCGGTGGCCAGCGCGATCGACGGGGACGCGGCGACGACGAGGCGATCGGGATGGCCACGGCGCAACTTGGCAGGCGTGCCCTGCCAGACGACGGTGCCCTCGCTGAGCACCACGAGGTGATCGGCGCTCGACACCACATCGGCCAGCGCGTCCGAACTCACCAGCACGGTGCCGCCGCGATTGGCGTGGCGGCGCAGCAGCTCGTGCAGCCAGCCGCGTTCGATGGCGTCGGCACCCGCGAACAGATCGTCGAGCACCAGCAGTCGGGGGTCGGCCAGCAACGCCATGGCCAGCGCCAGCCGCGTCTGCTGGCCCGGATGTAGCTGCCCCACAACAGTTTCGGTGACGGCACCGAGTCCGGTCTCGTCGAGCACCGCGGCCACCCGGCGCCGCGACGCACCCGCGACCGGCGCGTAGCTCCCCAGCTGCTCGCGTACCGTGCGCGCCGGATGCAGGCCACGCGGACTCAGCACCGCGCCGACCGCGGCCGGGCCACGGTCCACACCGGCGATGCTGCCCGTGGTCGGCTGCTGCAGGCCGAGCACCATCTGCAGCACCGTCGACTTGCCCGCTCCCGCGGGCCCGACGAGCGCGGTCACCGAACCCGTCGGCACGGCGAAGTCGATCTCGTGGACCGCGCTCACCTGGCCGAACTGTTTGCCGACGCCACGTACCAGCACGGCATCACCGCTCTTGCTCACTTCTTGTTCACCTTGCTGCCGATCGCGGGCAGGGGATCGGCGTCGATCACGTTGTGCAGCGGGGTGGGCCACATCGCGGGCGCGGGCCCGAAAGCCTTGTGCGCGTTCTCGATTGTCACCTTGCCGAGTGCCCGGTTGCCCGCACCACCGATGGCGGCGCCGATGCCCGCAGGCAACACCTTGCCCGCCATCAGCGCTACCCGCTTGGTGATGAACCGCTTCATGAACTGCTGCAGCAGCTTGCTGTTGATTCCGCCGAGGCCGGGGACCTTGCCCGCCAGCGCGCCCGCCCAATTCTTCGACTGGGTACTCAGCCCCTTCTGCACGATCGCCATCCCGGCGTCGCCGAGCACGACCGCGAGCACCAGCGCGCGCCGAGCCTCCTTGTCCTCGGGCTCGATGCCGTGCACCGCCGCCTGGGCCAGGGTGAACAGGGCCGATGCCTCCATGAAGAACACGGTCTCGGCGCTCACGGCCCCGAGCGCGGCGATGGTGCCGATACCGGGCACCGCCGCGGTGGCGCCGACGGCCGCACCACTGCCGGTGACGGCGAGCAGATACTGCTTCTCCAGCCGCGCCACGATCTGGGCCGGACTCTCCCCGGGATGACGCTCACGCAGGAACTCGACATAGCGGCGCACGGCAGGCGCCTGCAGCTTGGACCCGGTGTCGAGCACATCGACCACGGCTTTTTCGATCGCGTTCTTGAACACGGCGCAAGTCCTCCTCTTCGCCCCAACGAGTCGAACTGTAGGGCACTCCCGTACCTGTCAGCTCATCTTGCCAACGACCACCGACAGCCTGCGGTTCCGTGACGTAGGTGACCAGTTTCCACTGCCCTGTCGGCGGCGGGGCCGGAAGTTCTACGCTGACCCGATGAGCGAAACCCTGCCGACCCGACTATCGCGCGAGTTCACCGAAGGTGGTGCCGAGGTCGCGACGATCACGATCGACCACCCGCCGCTGAACCTGTTCGATCGCGCACTCATCGACGCGCTGATCGCCGATATCGCCGCCGTGAGCGCGCAGCCGCCGCGGGCGCTGCTGATCAGGGCCGAAGGCAAAGTTGTCTCGGGTGGTGTGGATGTGAACATCTTCGACGGGCGCACTGTCGAGGAGGGCGCGCAGTTGTGGCGTGAGCTGTTCGAGCAGATCATCCACCCGCTCGAAGCGCTGCCGTGTCCGGTGGTGTTCGCCGCACACGGGCTCACTCTGACCGCCGCGTTCGAGATGTCGCTCGCGTGCGACATCATCCTGGCCGCGCCCAAGGCGAAGTTCGGGCTGGTCGAGACGGTCGTGGGGCTGACGCCGTCGATGGGCGGGCCGCAGCGGCTGGCCGAACGCGCCGGCTCCGGGCGCGCCCGCGAGTTCGTGATGACCGGCGACCTCTACCCCGCCGCGACCATGGCCGAGTGGGGCGTGGTGAACGCGATCCACGAAGACTTGGAAACCGCGGCTCGCGCACTGGTCACCCGGCTCGCCGACGGACCCACCCGCGCGCACGCCGCGACCAAGCAGATCATCGAGGCGTGGCGTTCCGGCGGTGTGGCACATGCTGATTCGGTGACGCCGAAGGTCTCGGGAGAACTGTTCGGCACCGCGGACCTGCGCGGCGCGGTCCGTAGCTTCCTCGAGATCGGACCGGGCAAGGCGACCTATTCCGGCGAATGAGCGCGCCGACTGCCTGACAGCGGTGTGATCCACGTCATATAGTCACAGTGCGGCTGTATCGACGTACGGAGGTCCGGATGGGTCATGGCGAGCACGAACCGGGCGCGGCCGTCTTCGAGTTCCCCGCCACCGGTGCGGCGACGCAGCTGCGGCGGGGCACCGACGGGGTGCTGCGCTATGGCGACCTCAATCCGGCCCTCACTGAACTGCTCGACCTGCGCGTGCACTCGTTCGCGAATCGGGAGGCGGTCGTCGAGGTCGGCGGGCCCCGCCTGACCTATCGCGAACTGTGGCACAGCGCCTCGCGGATCGCGGGCGGGCTGCAGGGCCACGGCATCGGTTACGGGGATCGGGTCGCGGTGCACATGCCGACCGGTGCGCGGTGGGTGCAGGCGTTTCTCGGGGCTTTGCTCTCCGGGGCGGTGCCGGTGTTGGTGCCTGATGCGTTGCCCACTGTGCTCGCCGAGCGGGTGATCGCTGACAGCAGGGCGGATTTCGTGCTCGGGCCGGAGGGGCCGCTGCCCGATAGCACTGCCTATATCGATGATGGTGCGGCGCTGGATGATCCGGCGTTGCTCTGCTATACCGGGGCGCGTCAGGCGATGCCCGCTGGTGTCGAGTTGACCAATGAGAACTTGCTGTCGGCTGTGTCGTCGGTGGTCGGTGCGCTCGGGTTGCCTGCCGATGGGGTGCGCAATTTGGTGCTGTTGCCGTTGGCGCATGCCAGCGGTTGTGTGGACCAGTTGCTGCCGACCTTCGCTGTCGGTGGGACGGTTGTTCTTGCGCCGGGTGCTCGTCGGCTCGCTGATGTACTGGTCAGTGAGCGGATCGACACGGTCTCGGCGACGCCGCGGATCTTCGCGGGACTGGTTCCCGAGCTTGTCGCTCGCCGGGCCGGGGTTGGTGTGCGGCGGATCAGCAAGGCCTGTCATCGTTCCGAGCGTGCGGCCGCCGCGGCCCCCGCGACTCTCACCGCCGCGCTGCGCGGGCTGTTTCCTGATGCCAAGCAGTGGTCTGTGTGGGGTGCCACCGAGACCAGCGGTATCGGTCTGATGGTCGACGACACCGACCTTGCCGACTCCGATGCGACCCTCGGGTTCGCTTTCGGCGGAACGGAATTGGCGCTTGCTGGACCGCAGGCCAGTGCTGGTCATGGTGAATTGCTGTGTCGGGGACCGAATGTCAGCCGTCGGTACTGGAACGATCCTGATGCCTCGGCTGCTCGGTTCAGTGGGAGCTGGTTCCATACAGGGGATTTCGTGAGCATCGATGCTGATGGTCTGGTTCGGTTGGAGCCGGTTCGGCGGGTTAGTGGGTTGTGATCGGTGCTGGTCTGGGGGTGGAGCTGAGATTCGGGGTTTGAGTTGTCTCAGGGTGGTTGTGTGGCAGAGCTTCGGGTTTGAGTGGTCCCAGGGTGGTTGTGTGGCAGAGCTTGGGGGTTTGAGTTGTCCCAGGGCGGGTGTGTGGCAGAGCTTGGGGGTTTGAGTTGTCCCAGGGCGGGTGTGTGGCAGAGCTTCGGGGTTTGAGTTGTCCCAGAGGTTTGACGCTGTGTTTTTGGAGCGCTGGCGCGCTCGAGCGCGGCCCCTGGGGGGCCGC